>JBGPIK010000489.1:0-4929 GCA_041484845.1 Binatia bacterium
GCACTGCCGCCTTGATCCGTTCTATCACCGCGTGCGGAATTACCCGTCCACACACCACCACGCTGTTGTCCACCTACGTAAACAATGCCACAAATCATTTTCAGTGTCCAGCCCCCATACTTACGTCCACAGAGTAGCGCGTCGCGGGGGAGGACAGAGGTGGGGGCTGGAACAATTTGAACGAATTGAACGTTTTGAACGCGCCGCGCCAGTAGGGCTCACCCGCCGATCGACACCGTGTCGTAGTTTTTCCTCAATAATGTAGTTAGGAGGCGTGAATCGATGAAAAATTTAAATCAGGGAGGTCTATGCCGATGGGCGGTTCCGTTCGGCGCGGTGCTCATTTTAATTCTCGCTGCGTCGCCGGTGTCTGCGCAAGAAGCCAGAACGAAGATTCGGATTTCTTACCCCAATACTTCCATCTGCTGTCTGGCCTTGTTCGCCGCGCAGCAGTGGAAAATCTTCGAGCAAAACGGTCTTGAGGTTGAAAGCATTCAGATGCGGTCGCAAGCGGCCAATTCCGCGTTAGCCAGCGGCGATATCCATTACGTTGCCGGCGTCGGTCCCAACTCGGTGGCGGCGACGCTCAGGGGTCTTCCCTCGAAAGCCGTATGGTTCGCCTCCGAGCAACTGATTTACTCGGTGGTCGCGCGCCCGGAGTTTAAATCGTTGAAAGAGTTGCGCGGCAAGCGCATTGGTGTAACCGGTCTCGGCGGCACGTCGGAGGTAGCGCTGCGCATCGCGTTGGAGGCGATCGGCGAAAACCCTAAAGACTTCGTGGTGGTCGGCTTGGGAGCGCCGCAGTTGATGAGCGCATTGGAAAACGGCAGCATCGAATCCGCGCAGCTGAATTCACCTTTGAACTATCACGCCAAGAAGAAAGGCTTCCGCGAGCTTCTGGACATCGGCGCTCACGTGCAGATGCCACTGGGCGGGCTTACAGCGTCGAGCGCGGCGATCCAGAACCGTGCCAGCGAGCTCAAGCGGGTGATCCGCTCCCTGCAAATCGCCAAGAGAACGTTGCTCCAGTCAAAAGAGAAAAGCGTCGATTTGATCATGCGGACGATTAAAGTCGACCGTGAAGTGGCTGAAGAGATGTTCGCGGATAATCGCCGGACCGCCGCCGGCAATGGGGTGCCCAGCCGCGAGGGAATGGAACAGATCGTCAAGTCACTGCAGATGTTGGGCCAGTTTAGCGGCAAGAAAATCGCCTTCGAGGAAATCACTGACACGCGCGTTGCTCGGGATGTGGCCAAAGAACTGGGCTACAAGGTCGATTAGTGTTGTGACTCAGAAGTTCGCTTAAAAATTCCAAACGATAGCACCGGCTGAACTCGCACTCAAAGCCTCCTTTGTCCTTCTTTTTCAAAGGGAGAATTTTCTCCGTAGGACTCTAACCCTTCCCTTCGATGAACTCAGGGCAGGCTTTGGAAAAGAGGGGAAGGGGAGATTTTTGGGCGGATTGAGACGCAACTTATGCGGCGAATTTCTGGGACAGGACGCTAGCAGAATGCCGTAAGTCCTCCGTTTACCCTTCGACCAAGCTCAGGGCGAACGGAGGTTGGTTTGAATTCATTATTAAATTGAGAAAGATATCTGAGGCCTCACGTTACAAGCATTCTCGAAGTATCAAAATATGAGGAGTTCGAAAAAAGTGGGGAATGATAATCCAAAACAATCACCGCCGCATGGCGGCCGCTCTCTTCGCTGCTTCCTGAACGGCCCTGGCGACATAAACCCGAGCGAGGTGGGCGCGGAATTCCGCACCGGCGTGGAGATCCTCGAGCGGATCAATTCCATCGGCGACTTGAGCCGTGATCGTCGCAATAAGTTTTGGCGTCAACTTGTTTCCGCGCAAGCGCTCCTCGACCGTGTGAGCGCGAAAGGGTTTGTCGCTCAAACCGGTCACGCCGATGCCGATCTCCTCGCAGCGTCCCTTGGCATCGACTCTCAGCGACACGGCCACGCCGACAATCGCGAAGCCGGAGGCTTGTTGCGCCATTTTGAGGTACGCGCTGCCGCAGCGCCGTTGAAACGCCGGTACGCGGATCTCGGTCAAGATTTCATTGGGTTCGATTGCCGTGCTCATCGCACCGACGAAGAATTCCTCTGCCCCAAGGCGCCGCTCGGCTTTCGGCCCGCGCAGCGTCAGCTCGCCGCCAAGCGCAAGAACCGCCGCCGGCCAATCCGCGCTGGGATCGGCGTGCGCCAGGCTGCCGCCGATGGTGCCGCGGTTGCGCACCTGAACGTCGCCGATCTCACGCGCGGTCTCGGGCAGCAAGGGACATCTTTTTTTGAGCAGCTCCGAACTCTCAATCTGGTAGTGGGTAGCGAGCGCGCCGATAATAATACTATCGTTCTCTTGGCGGAGCCTGCTAAGCTCGGGAATTCTGGTGAGATCGATAAGCAGTGGGGAATGGGCGAGCCTGAGCTTGAGCAGCGGAAGCAAGCTGTGTCCGCCGGCCAGAAGCTTCGCCTCTTCTCCGTGGGCGGCGAGCACGCGCATCGCCTCGTCCAAGGTCTGCGGCGCGATGTAGTCGAAAGGGGCCGGGATCATTTTCGGTCTCCGGCCGCTGCGTTTTTTGCGTAACACAGGCGCCAGATTTTTTGCGGCGTGAGCGGCATATCGATGTGAGTTACGCCGAACGGCGCGAGCGCGTCCACCACCGCGCTCACGACAGCGGGCGTGGAGCCGATGGTTCCCGCTTCGCCGATGCCTTTGATCCCCAGGGGATTTACCGGAGTGGGCGTTTCCGTGCGCGCAAGCGTTAGTCGCGGCAAATCGGCAGCGCGCGGCAGCGCGTAATCCATCAAGCTGCCGGTGAGCAGCTGGCCATTTTCATCGTAGACCACTTCCTCATAGAGCGCTTGTCCGAGACCCTGGACGATGCCTCCTTGAACCTGACCATCGACGAGCAACGGATTGATGACTTTGCCGCAGTCGTCCACGGCGACGTATTTTTTAATTTCCACGTGGCCGGTCTGTGGATCGATTTCGACCACGCAGATGTGTGTGCCGAAGGGAAAGGTAAAGTTAGAAGGCTCAAACGTCGCCTCCGCCGAGAGACCGGGCTCCATGCCTTTGGGTAAAGTTTTTGCCGCGTGAGCTTGCTGCGCGATTTGCTGAATCGTAAGCGCTTTCCGCGGCACGCCTTTGACGCTGATTCGCCCGTCTGCAAACACCAGATCGTCCGCGTCCACTTCCAAGAGATGGGAAGCGATCTCGCGCGCCTTTTCCCTAACTTTCTCCGCGGCTTGGTAAACGGCGATGCCGCCCACGGCGGTCGCCCGGCTACCGAAAGTGCCGATGCCCTTGGAGACGGCGTCGGTGTCGCCATGGATCACCGCGATGTCGTCCAAGTCGAGCCCCAATTGATCGGCGACAATTTGCGCGAAAGAGGTCTTTTGTCCCTGGCCATGCGGCGATGCTCCGGACCACACGGTGGCTTTGCCGGCACGATCCACCTCTACTTTGCCGTACTCCCAAAATCCCGGGCCCATGGCGCAGATTTCGACGTAGGTCGATAAGCCGATCCCCAAATATCGTCCGCGACTTCTCAGCCGCTTCTGCTCGCGCCGGAGCCTTGCGTAGCCGGCAAGTTTCAGCGCTTTGTTGAGCGCCCGCTGATAATTGCCGCTGTCGTAGTCGAGACCCGTTGCGGTCTTAAAGGGGAATTCGTTCGGTTGCGGAAAGTTTTTCCGCCGCAGTTTTACCGGATCGATCTTCAGTTCTTGCGCTACCCGGTCCATCAGCCGCTCGATTACGTAGGTTGCCTCCGGCCGGCCGGCGCCGCGATAGGCGTCCGTCGACATTTTATTCGTGAATGCCGCGGTAACCTCGATGCCGATCGCCGGGATTTTATAACAACCGGAAAGCATGAGTCCGGTAAAGGGCGGAATAGCAGGCGTGAAGAGCTGATGATAGGCGCCGATATCAGCGACGAGTTGATAGCGCAAACCCAAGATCGTTCCGTCCTTTTTTACCGCCGCCTGGACTTCTCCGACCTGACCGCGGCCGTGGATGGTCGCGCGCATGTTCTCGCTGCGCTCTTCGCTCCACTTGACCGGTCGGTTGAGCTTGAGAGCCAGATGGCCGAGCAATGCCTCCTCGGCATAGACGTTGAGCTTGCTGCCGAATCCTCCGCCGACATCCGGGGCGATCACGCGCACCTGATTTTCACGGAGATTAAGCATGTTCGCAAGATGGGTTTTCAGAAGGTGCGGGATCTGAGTCGATGACCAGACCGTGAGCTTCTTTTCAGCGGCAAGATAGCGCGCCACGACGCCGCGCGTCTCGATGGCGTTGGGCGCCAAGCGCTGATGCAAGAGTTTCTGTTTGACGACTTTGTGCGCCTGTTGGAAAGCCTTTTCGACATCGCCCTGTTTCTGCTCCCAGCGAAAGGCGAGATTATCAGACCATTCGGAATGGATTACCGGCGACCCGGGCGCGAGCGCTTGCTCCGGATCTGTGACCACCGGCAGAGGCTCATACTCCACGTGAATCAAATCGAGCGCGTCGCGCGCCCGATAGCGATCTTCGGCGACGATAACTGCCACTCCCTCGCCCACATAGCAGACTTTATCGACCGCGAGAACGTAATGTTTGGGTATTCTGAGAGTCGGGTTGTCCGCGGTGGTCGGAAGAGTGCCAATTTGATCGCGCAGCTCCGCGCCGGTAAAAACGGCGACGACACCACGATGTTGGCGCGCCGCATCGGTGTCGATACAATTGATTTTGGCATGCGCGTACGGGCTCCTGAGAATCACGGCGTGAAGCATGTCCGGTAGTTTGACATCGTCCACATACTGCCCGAGCCCGCGAATCAGATTGGGATCTTCGCGCCGCTTGATCCGGGCACCGACAAACTTGCTTATGGGCATCGCTTTTCCAAATCGTGGCCTTTCGTTGGCTGCAAAATCCAAAACCTA
>JBGPIK010000490.1:0-4921 GCA_041484845.1 Binatia bacterium
ACGTGCCCGATTCCATCGCCACGCTGCGCTATATTCTGGCCCGCGCCATCGTGAGACAACTCGATCGCTGCCCATGCTGCAACGTGGTCAATCGACGTTAGTGACACAGTAGTACTAGCTGAGCTTCCGTTATGAGGCCGCGATATTCTTAATGCAACTTCGTATGCCAGACCCGAAAGCTAAATTCTTCCCAATGGGAAAGCCTCGGCCTCGACCGACTCTGATCCGAAAGTTCTCCTGATCGTAGGGTATAAGAAGGTGGGCAAGACGCGTCTGCTGGAAGGCCTCATCACCGAGTTTTCTAGTCGCGGCCATCGAGTCGGCTGCGTTAAGCATCACCACGCCGAAGCTCCGGTTCTCGTAGACGCTCCGGGTACGGATACTTGGCGGTTTCGCAAAGCAGGAGCGAAAAGCGTCACACTGGTTACGCCCACCCATGTTGCTTCATTTCACGACAGTCCAGAACTAACCTCTTTCGATGAAGTACTGCGGAACTTAACAAGCGCTGACATTGTTCTCGGAGAAGGATTTCACACGGAGATGCATCCCAAGATCGAAGTCGTGTCTGACAAGGAACCCCATCGGCTTTGTCGGCAAGACCAGAACTTAATCGCTCTTAAGTGAACTACCCCGCAGCAAGCTGCGGGGTATCAAAAAAAGATTGATGAGAATTTGTCCCCAAGGCGTCACCCCCGAACGTTTTTATCGGGGGTCCAGTCCCAGTTTTGTCTGGATTCCCGATAGAAGCATTCGGGAATGACGGACTTTTAAGGGAATAGCTTTTACGCAGCAAGCTGCGAAGAATTAAACCCGCAGAGAATTAAACAGTCCGAAGGCGACGAAGCGATACCGACCTTTGCGCCCGATAGCATCAAGCCGCTGGCGGATTTTATAGAAGTAAAGATTTTGGCAAAGCCGCAGCCGGCCTTCTAGATCAACGAGGGCGCGAGTCCGAAAGCCATCAGAGCACGACGCCGAGAAAATGAATCTGAAAGCTATTTCCGTTTGTATTTATGCCGGCCGACATGCGGCGGGATGGGTCCACGAAGTCTTGCGCTCAGGAAATCAAGTATACCGATATGCTTTAGCGAGTCGTGAATCATCGTGCGACAAACTAAAGCGAGCAAGTCCTGCTGCAACACCCCGCTGAGTTTAAGCGATCTCTTGTAAGCCTTAATCCCCTGCCGCTCGATTTCACGGAGTCGCTCAAATGTCTGGATCAAGGCTTTAATTCGCGCCCCCTGGCATACTCCTCCAGGAAACCTGCGCGCCCGACCCCGTGGTTGCCAGATCATCCTTTAGACCGGTAATCATCGAACCCATGGTTTCGTGATGCCGCTCTTCGTCGACAATGATCAGATGCAGGAGAAAGCGAATGAGCGGATCGTCCGAGCGCTCTGCAACGTTCTTGTAAATTGGCAGCCATCGCTCTTCATCACTTTCATGAATTGTAAAAGCGCTCATCAGGCGCTGCCGTTACACCCCAGATGGAGTCTTCCACGCTCGATGCGGCCACTTTGGCCGGGCCCGGTATAAAGTTTCGCGCCATTTCGTTGCTCCAGCGTTATATCACGGGGCGAATGTGAGCAAGGCACATGCCACGACTGGCGCGGGCGTACAACGCCATTTTTTCTGATAATTAGGAATGCCTAAAGATGCCTTTCCAAAGTTTGGGAAGAGAGGACGAGATTAATTCCGAAAATCCCTCGAAAATCGCTGGCATTCATATTGCGAACTCCGGAAGTAAAATCCACGAAATGGAGTGGACCCTAATGACTCTCGAGGATATTGTTTCTCGATATCGTGATCCCTTGGAAAGCTACCCACTCGAGTTAATGAGCGAGTGGAAAAAAAACCATCCCGACACAAAGCTGATCGGTTGCTACCCGGTTTATACTCCAGTGGAGCTCATCCACGCCGCTGGGATGCTCCCGGTCGGCGTCATAGGTGGCGGAAACCGGCTGGAGATCGCTCACGCGGATTCCCGTTTTCAGTCTTTCGTTTGCTCCATCGTCAAAAGCACCTTGGAGTTGGGTCTTACAGGAAAACTTGATTTCCTCGATGGTATCATCTTTCATTCGATCTGCGATCCGGCGCGAAATTTGGGCAGCGTCTTCACGCGCAACTTTCCAGGTCTCCTGGTCGAATATATTCACTTCCCTCAGAACATGACTTCGCCCCATACGGTGACTTACCTGACGGCCGAGTACCGCAGGCTGATCACCGGGTACGAACAGCTAGCCGGCCGCCCGATTACGGACGATGCCTTGCGCCTCAGCATTCGCTTGTACAATGAACAGCGACGACTGCTGCGCGAGCTTTATGCGATTCGAGCGGTAACACCACAGAATGTTTCGGCCGTCGAAAGCTACATCGTTTCCCGGCTCGCTACGTTGCTGCCTCCAGAAGAACACATCGCGCTGTTAAGAGACGCGCTCGCAACCGTGCGGGCACGCGATGAAAGACCCAAAGACCGGATCAAAGTCGTCCTCGAAGGCTCGTTCTGCGAGCAGCCGCCGTTGGAACTCATCGAAGGTCTCGAAGCCGCCGGGTGTTACCTTCTCGATGACGACTTCCTCACCGGATGGCGTTTTTTTGTTGAAGATATCCCGATGGAGGGCGATCCCGTCCATAATCTCGCGGAAGCCTACCTGCGCCGCAGCGTTTATTCCGGCGTAAAGCACGACACGCGCGAACGTAAGGCCAAACACCTGATCGACCGAATTAAAGAAACAGGGGCCGCGGCGGCCTTAATTCTCTCCGCCAAGTTCTGCGAGCCGGCGCTGTTCGATTACGCGCTCTACAAGCCAGCGCTTGAGAAAGAAGGGATTCCGCACCTCTTCCTCGAATTCGAAGAAAAGATGTGGATCTTCGACAAGGCAAGATCCGAAGTAGAAACTTTCGTCGAGTCGATGCTCTTCGATTAGGAGGGAAAAATGGCAGAAGCAACCGCAGCAAAAACTACCTATCAAGGACAGATGCATCTCCTGCAAAAGGAGATTATGGGGCGTTACTTCGACCGCCTCACGCGCGCCGCGGAGCAGGGCGACGGCAAAGCCGTTTACATGCTCATAAGCGGTAATCCCGTGGAGCTCGTGCAGGCCTTCGATATGGTCCCGGTTTATCCCGAAATTAACGCCTTACAACTGGCGGTAAAAAAGGTGGCTTTACCGTTTATTCAAAAGGCCGAAGAGATCGGTTACTCGATGGACAACTGCGCCTATGTCAAAGCCGATGTCGGTCTTTTCCTGGGCGATCGCAAAACCCCCTTCGCGACGATTCCGCTCCCTGCGCTGATCTTATGTAACTACGTCGGCTGCAACGTTTACTTGCAGTGGTTCGAACACCTGGCCGAACATTGCGACGGCGAACTTTACAATCTGGATGTTCCATTCTTGCGCGACCCGTCGGGCGTCCCCTCGAAAGAAGATGTCGAATACGTGGTGAAGCAACTCGAGGAAGTCATTGAGGTATGCGAGCGCCTGAGCGGCAAGAAGCTCGACTGGGCCAAGTTCAGGAGAATCGTCGCGCTTTCCGGCGAGACCGGCGAGCTGTGGTCGAAGATTAAAGCGCTCACTAAAAATGTTCCGGCGCCGTACGACGCCTATTTCGATTCGGTCACAATGATGGCGCCGCTTTACTGCCTGCGGGGGACCGAAGACGGGCTGAGGTTTTTCGAAACGGCTCTCAAAGAGATGGAAGAAAAAGTGCGTATGGGGAGCGGACCTTTGCCCAAAGAACGGTTCCGTTTTGTCATCGAGGGGCCGCCCCCGTGGCCTTTCTTAAAAACGTTTCGCGATATGTTTTCCAAATGGGGCGCCGTCGCGGTGGCATCCACTTACTCAACAGTCGGAGGCTTATGGGACTTCGGCTTCAAGCACGATTCCAACCGACCCTTGGAGTCCATTGCCCAACACATGCTTCAATGGAACGTGACCAATCGTGACTTCCTGCAGCGTTACGCTCAAATCGAACGTTACGTCAACGAGTGGTCGGCGGATGCGCTGGTCATCCACTCCGTGAAAAGCTGTCGGCTCTTTTCTGCCGGTCAAGGGGACATGCGCGAGTATTTTACCAAGGACCTGGATGTGCCGACGCTGCTCATCGAGTCGGACATCGAAGACCCGCGATACTTCTCCGAAGCGCAATTAAAAAACCGCATTGACGCCTTCTTTGAATCGCTGGAACATAGAAAATTGACGCGCGATAAACGGCTTGCGGGAGGAAACCTATGATGTACGCTGCGGGCATCGACGTCGGTTCGACTCAGACCAAAGGTATCATCATCGACCAAGATCAGCGCATCATCGCGCGCGCCTTAGGCATGACGGGCGCCAACGTTACCCGCGCCGGTGCCAATTGCTTTAATGAGGCCATCAAGCTCGCGGGCCTAAAACGCGAAGACGTGAATTACATCGTCGGAACCGGATATGGACGATATAAAGTGACTTTCGGCGATGCGCAAATCACCGAGATCAGTTGCCATGCCAAAGGCGCCTTCTATCTTTTTCCGAACACCAAGACCGTCATCGACATGGGCGGTCAGGATGCCAAAGGCATTCGCGTCGGCGAGGGCGGCGAGGTCAAAGACTTCGTCATGAACGACAAATGCGCTGCGGGCACCGGCCGATTTCTCGCTAATGCCGCTGAGGCCCTGCTTCTCAGCCTTGACGACATCGGCGAGATCTCGATGAAAGCGAAGAATCCAGTGCGACTCACGACGGTGTGCACCGTCTTTGTGGAATCGGACATCATGTCCTACCTCGCCCAAAACAAAAAAGTTGAAGATATTCTCGGTGGTGTTCACAGTGCCATCGCCGCGCGCACCATTTCGCTGGTGCGCCGGGTCGGCATCGAGCCGGAAGTCACTTTCACCGGCGGCGTGTCGCGCAATATCGGCATGGTGCGCGCGTTGGAGGAA
>JBGPIK010000491.1:0-4915 GCA_041484845.1 Binatia bacterium
AGAGCAGTGAAAGGAGGGTGTCAGATTACTGAGAACTCGGTAGTCTTGAGGACTTTGTTGTCGCGCCGTTTTTTAAAGCTTCAATAGACGTGCCGCCGTGCCGCCCAATATGGCCTCTTTGGTTTCATTGCCTAACTCCAAGTTGCGCACGACGTTGATGTAGTCTCTCAGCTCCGTCATGCCTCGACCGGTGTCGGTGTTAACGCCGGTGAAGTCCTGGGGATAATCGCTGGCGAACACCAGACGGTCGGGGCGAATCCCTAAAAGTCCGCAAGCAAGCGCGGTCAAGCCTCCTTCAAATCCCGCCATGTCAAAATAGAGCTTATCGTAATACTCGGCGAACGACCGCTTCAACGTGCCGAAACGATACCCTTTGGCGACGAGGCGGTCCTTAACGGCGGCGATGCCGCCGCCGAAATGTCCCATGACGATTTTCAGATCGGGGAAACGATCAAACACGCCGCCGGCAATCAAGCGTGTACTTGCAACCATGAGGTCCACTTCTCTTCCCAAGACGCGGGGTAGATCATAATCTTTTAAATGTTCATAGCCTGTCGGCACGAGCGCCGGATGAACAAAAATCGGGACATCCAGCTCGCACACTTTCTCATAGAATCCGTCTAGCCTCGGAGAATCAAGTGACACTCCGTTCACCTGCGACGTAATCGTTACGCCCCGAAGGCCCAGGTCGCGAATTGCCCGGTGTAACTCGTCATAGGCCGTTTGACCGTCCAGTACCGGAGCCTGCGCCAATCCGACAAAGCGCCCGGGATATTTTGTCTGAATGGCGCTAAGATCGTCGTTAATGTAGCGGCATTCAGCCAAAGGCGCAGACCAACCGAACAGGCAGGAGAGAACTGACACGTCAATTCCCGCTTCGTCCATGTCTAAAAGCTGTAAGTCCAAATCGTAGAGCCTGCGGTGCATCGTTGTCGACGGAAGCCCGCCCTCTTTAAGCAGCAATGTATTGCTGCTTTCCGAGTACACCCCTCGCTTCTTCGCTAATTCGGCCGGTATATAATGGTGCTGAAAATCCACAACCATAGTGCGAGCTCCTTTGCGCTTGATTGGCCTTCTTGTAAGACTTGGTGGATTATTATGCAACAGGTCGATCTTCGTTCGTAAGCAATTCGCTGTGCATCCGAATGCTTGCGCGAGCATGCACGTCGTTAGTGAGAACGTGTGCAATCGTCAATTGAGAATCCGCGGTGGATAAACGCGAGCATCAACTATGAGACACGCATCGTTGCCGTTCGCGCTGCTCAGTAATGTCAAGGCGGTCTTGCATAATCAAAATTCACGCGCGTCGGACATTGAGCCGACCTGGACAACCTTGCCTCACTCTCCAACTGCACAAAGTCGTGATGCGTATGACGATTATTGTCTACGCGAGGGTTTTCCCATTCCTTTCGTCCGGTAGGGTCGAATATTCGGCCGAGGGCAAACCATGCTCCTCTATTGAAAGCGACTAAAATTCATCGAACGGCTTTACAAATTGTGCCGGGATTCACGATTTTGTCCACAAGATCGACGTGCGTGAGCTCATGTGCTGCCTCGTTTCTACTGTGAAATCTCATTACGAAATAGATAGTTACACTCGTGTACCGACGGGTCAGGGTTTTGGCACATATTTGGCGTAAAATTAGCAAAGACCCGTAAATACCCGCACTTCGAGCTAAGTGTTAGTCCAACTACCGTGATCAAAATCTTCGAATCTGACTCGAGTTCTAAGATGTCACTGGCCGTCGACCGACATTAGGAGAACAAAATGGAAGATATCTTCGTCTGGATGCTTGTCTTTGCCGGCGCTACCATCGGCCTCCTTGGAACATTCCTTATTTCCTCCGAGCGTGAGCTTAAGAAAAAAAGACGCGAAGCCGAAGCGTTGGCGGCCAGAATCGACGCCGATCAGAGCGCCTACGACGTATCCCCTACGCCGCAGCCCGCCGAAACAGAGCCGGCAACGGAACTGATCGCGAGAAACAAAGAACTTGCGGACGAGGTCGCCTCGCTGTCCAATCGCTTGCAGTCAAGTCAAATCACCAGCGAAGCGCTTGCAGCGGTTCAGCATGAACTGACGGCCAGTCAATTTGAAAACGCTGAATTACGAAAATCGAATCAGCAACTACAGGATGAAATTGCGCTTGCCAAAAGCCAATTGGATATCAGTCACACCGAACTTGGCCAATCCCGCGATGAACATCAGGACGTTGCGGCTCGGCACGCTCTATTTGAGAGGGAAAACGCCAATCTAAGAGAAGCGCTGGAGCAAAGCCAGCGTAAGATTCTGGCTCTCGAGAACACCCAATCGCGATTGGGCGACATCGAATCTCGGGAGTCGTTGATGAAGGAACAGCAACAACGGCTGGAGAGTGAAGTCGTTGAATTAAACAAAGAGATCATCGCCGGTCGGGAGCGCCTCCAGGAGCTGGAGACGACGCGAGCTCAATTGAAAGAAAGCGAAACTCTCCGTAAACAGTTCGTTGACGACAATCAACGACTGCAACAAGAAATCTCACGTTGGCAAGAGCGGCTCGCCGACAGCGAGGAGCAACGACGGCGGCTAAGCACCGTGCGCCACAATCTCGAGACATTGAAAACTAAACAAGCGGCCGTCAGCGAATCCCAAAGACAATTGCAAGAAGCGCTGGAGGCGATTGCTCGGTTCGTCGATACTTCGGAAAGCATCCGCGACGCAACGTCGGGCCTTACCATTCCCGAAATAGCGTCAACCTCTAACGATCAAGATCGCTTTAGGAGCGAGTCCAATCGTGGCGACGTAACGGCAGAGCCATCAATGCCTTTTAGCGCTCCGACCACAAGTCTGGCCCCTGAGACGACGAATACGCCCGATGCCAAAAGACGGCGATTCGGTATTTTTCCCGTCATGGTCGCTCTTACCCTTGGAGGCAGTGTAGCGGGCAGTTTGTTGCGATAAACTCCCATGCGGCGATCATCGCCACAGGTTTCTAAAGCTCGCAAATAACATCCAAGCTACAGGGCCAAGTTTCGCGCTGTCCGCCAGTATCGCTCAAGAGGTTTTCCTTTTAACGCAGTTTCGGTAAACTTTCCGGGTCTATTTGAGTTTTACCCGCATGCGCCTTAACTTCCAAGCCAAGGGTGATGGCCCGCCTCTGATCATTCTGCACGGGTTTCTCGGCTCTTTGGACAACTGGCGCACGGCAAGTGATCGCATGAGTTCCCGATTTAAAATCATAAGCGTAGACCTGCGCAACCACGGCCACTCGCCGCATCATCCGGCCATCACCTACCCGGCCATGGCCGGAGATATCTACGAGTTTTGCAAGCAACAGAATATCGCTTCGGCTCATCTACTCGGACATTCCATGGGCGGCAAAGTGGCGATGCAGCTTGCCACTACACACCCGCAACGGATAGAGAAATTGATTGTCGTCGATATCGCCCCCAAAGGTTATCCGGCCAGCCATGAGGCAACCCTGGTGGCGCTCCGTAACCTTAACCTTGGATCTTTCAGATCGTTTGGAGAAATCGACGCCGCTCTCGCCCCACAAATTCGCACGCCGAGCATCCGGCAGTTTCTGATGAAAAACCTTGCGCGTCGACCCGATGCCGGTTTTTGCTGGCGGATAGATCTTGACGCAATCCTAAAAAACTACCACGAGCTGACGAAACGGATCGTGCCAACGCACGTTTTTCCAAAGCCGGCCTGTTTCATTCGTGGCGGCCGATCCGATTATGTCGCAGACGAAGATTTGCCGTTCATTAAAAAAATGTTTCCACGGGCCGAAATCGTCACTATTCCCGATGCGGGACACTGGGTCCACACTGACGCGCCGGAAGATTTCCTGAAAATCGTCACGGACTTCCTTTGTGCGCGTCCCTCTAGTCTGCATTATTCACCGTTAGAGGAAGAACGATGACACGGTGTCGATCGAGAGATGAGCCGGAAGAGCGAGGCACAAAGACGAACCGCTTCAATGCCTTGTTTGGTGCTTAGCTCGGCGCTTGCCTTTTTCTAAGGCGTTCGCTCCAGAAACTCAGTTTGCAGCCCGCTTCAAGGCACAGGCCCATTGCCTCGCTCTGGAGGGCTCGCCTCTCGATCGCTTTTATGTGTGAATAATACAAGCTAGCCATCGGTCGGCGGGTCCACACAGCAACGATTAGGTGCGCAACGGGTGCCAGAGGCATTTGTAGCCTTTTCAATCACACATGCTACTGTAGAAAAACGAACGGAAGGAGGCTGCTTCATGGCGAAAAGAAAGAGCATCGATATCAAAGGCATGGAACACGGCGCGCCGATCCCCAACGGCACGGCGATCGGCAATATCATTTTCTCTTCCGCCATTTCCGGTAAAGACGCCGAAACCGGCGTGCTCTCATCCGACCCGGATGAACAGGCGGAAGCGATGTTTCGCAATCTCAGGCTATTTATGAAAACCGCAGGCGGCTCTCCGAGCGACATTGGCCATATGACCGTGTTTCTGAAGGACGAAAAGTATCGAGAGTCGGTCAACAGGGCATGGCTCAAAATGTTTCCCGACGAACAGGATCGGCCTGCGCGACATGCGCTCAAGGCGGAATTACGCGGCGCGGTTCTGTTTCAGATCGAGGTTATTGCGGTATTGTAGCCCACGAACAAAGAGCACACCGTACGGCATTGTCGAAAAGGAGGAAAATCTATGGGTATCGAAGTTATCGACCTGGTGGATCTCGCGCACAAAGAAAAACGGCGCAAGAATGTTTTTAATACGCCCCGCTTCCACGCTTGGATGCATTACTACAAGCCCGGACAGAAAGACGAAATGCACTGCCATAACGCCGATCAGACGTTTTACGTGATCGAAGGCGAATGTACGATGCGCTTCCCCGATGGGGGCAAAGCCGTTCTCAAGCCCGGACAAGCGGCTCTCATCACCGGCGGCTCTTTTTATCA
>JBGPIK010000492.1:0-4913 GCA_041484845.1 Binatia bacterium
AGGCAAGAGCGCACCAAAAAACTCTTGCAGCGCTTCAGCAAGATCGATGACCCGGCCCGGCTGCAAGAGACCTGGAGCTATTATCAGGAGAATATTCTCAAGGTTCCTATTCCATCCGTCAGCGGATTGCAGACCGTTATCAACGTGATGGCGCAGAGCAACCCCAAGGCGAAGAGTGTAAAGCCCGAGGATCTGATCGAGCCGCGCTTCGTTCGCGAGCTGGAGAGCTCCGGTTACATCGACAGTCTCTATCGCTGAGGAGACTGTGTCGCAATCGAAGTTCGCCCTTCGACGAGCTCAGAGCCTGTCCTGAGTCTATCGAAGGAACGAACGGATAGGTAATTGAATCTAGGTTTAGGCAATACCGTTCGTGGTGAGGCTCTCAAACCATGAACCGTATTCCGGCTAGAGCGCAGGAGAGGAGAACGAATCAATGTACGGATGGCGCGCGCGCATCGGACACATCTATCCGGCTGTGGTCGCGGAAACGTTTATGTCCGATTTTTTCCGCATGGTTCCCGAGGGTGTCACGCTGGCGATGAGTTTCCTATCGATCGAGATCCTTAAAAAAGAAGACCTGGAGCGTTCCTTGGGTCAAATGGACAAAGCCGCTGATTTTCTCAAACAACGAAATGTGGACATCATCACCATCGGCGGCGCGCCCATGGTGCGCCATCTGGGCCCGGGCGCGGACCAACAAATAATTGCCAGAATCCAGAAACAGACCGGCATTCCCACCACGACGAGCCAGACTGCCGCGCTGGATGCGTTTCGCGAGCTTGGCTGGAAGCGCATCGTCGTAGCATCGCCTTACCACGACGACCAGAATGAGCGCGTAAGAGCTTTTCTGGAAGGTTCGGGATATAGTGTCGCCGGGATCCGCGGGCTCAAGAAAAATGTAGTTGAGATCCACGATATCCCGTTGGCGACAGCCTATCGGCACATCAGGGATACCTTCCTGGCCCATCCCGGTGACGGGATTTACGTCCCGTGCGCGCACTTCACGGCGCCGCACATCGAGATATTAGAAGCCGAGCTGGGAGTCCCGGTTGTTTCAAGTACGATCGCTACGGTGTGGCAGGCGCTTAAGATACTGAACGTGCGCCACTTGATCGAGGGGGAAGGGCGGCTGTTAAGAAGCTTGGCGCCCTCGTCTGCATGAGCGGAAGGGAGTTACAACCATGGGGCTCGCAGCAGCATTAAAATCCGCTTTCTTTTCTGCGCCGGCTGAACAAAAAACCGCGACCGCGAAACAGCAGGTCAAGACGGAGAGAATTCCCAGCGTCTGCCAGATGTGCGTCAACACCTGCGGCATCATCATTAAAGTGGAGAACGGCGTCGTCGTAGGCGTTGAAGGCAATCCTGACAACCCGCACAACTACGGCCGGATATGCGCCAAAGGGATATCGGCGGTCATGGGACTCTATGATCCCAATCGCGTGCTCACGCCGCTCAGGCGAACCAATCCGGTGAAGGGCATCGGTGTCGATCCGAAGTGGGAGCCCATCGATCCCGAAGAAGCCTGGCAGGTCGTCGTCAAGCAACTCCGGCGCGTCATGGAAGACGATCCGCGGAAGCTGCTCGTCTTGGGCGGTACGGGAGATCCCGAGTCTGTGGGAACGATGATCGGCGCTTTTGGCCAGGCTTTTGGAACGCCGAACGCGGGCACGGGCACTCCCTTCGGCGCCAAGACCTGGGCCAATTATCTCAACACCGGCTCGATGCATACCGAGCCTGATTTTCATCACTGCCGTTATCTCATCCTGTTCGGTTCGCAGAAGGGAACGCTGGTCGGCCACGACACGATCAAGTGCGCAGAAGCGATGGCCGATGCGCGCGAACGGGGGATGAAGCTCGTGGTTTTCGATCCGATCTGCACGCCCATCGCCTCAAAGGCCGATGAATGGATCCCGATCAGACCCAGCACCGATCGCGCTCTGGCGCTCTCGATGCTGAACGTGCTCCTCAACGACTTGGGCATCTACGACGCAGAATTTGTCCGCGCTGAAACCAACGGCCCCTATCTGTTGAATGGCGACGGCCGCTATTTGCGCGAGACGGAGACGGGAAAACCGTTGGTCTGGGACGAGGCGCAAGCGGCTGCTTGCGCCTACGATGCGGCGACGAGGCCGGCTCTTCTTGGTGATTACCATGTCGCTGGAACACCATGCCAGCCGGCATTTCAAGTTCTCAAAAAGCACCTGCGCCAGTACACGCCGGAGGAAGTGGATAAAATTACCGACGTTCCGGCCGCAACGATTCGGAGATTGGCCCAAGAGTTCGGCACCGCAGCCTCCATCGGCAGCACCATCACCATCGAAGGCAAAGAGATGCCGCTCAGGCCGGTGTGCGCCTTTCCCGACTGTCGCGGTTTAGCCGCCCACATGAATGGCGTATGGACCAGTACGTCGGTGCAACTGCTCAATGTGATGATGGGCGCCGTCGACGTTCCCGGAGGCAACCTCAGCACCAATGTGGTCGGGCCGCACGGCAAGTTTCGCGTCGGCGAGGGGCCGGAAGGGCTGGTAACGTCGGGGCCGGATTTAGGCAATCGCAAGCCCTACCCGGCTAGGACACCGGCACCGCCTACGACACTCGACTTGGGCGAAATGCTGCCCGTGGGCAGAAGCCCGCGCCCTCTGTTGGCGCTCGCCATGACGGAGTATGCCCATCTGCTGCCCTACAAGGCTGAAGCGGTCGTTCACTTTTCGTCCAATGCCTTGGTGGTTGCGGCGAGCCCCAACGTGCTCGCCAAAGCGCTGAGCGAAATTCCCTTCATGGTTTCCTTCGCACACACGGTTGACGAGACCGTTGAATTGGCCGATATCGTTTTGCCGGTACAGCACACTCTGGAGCGCTATGACTTCCCGGTGAACAGCCTGCGTGGCTGGGTCACGGGCGATCACTGGTACTATACTTTACGGCAACCGGGCGTCAGCTCTCTTCCCAACGTCAAGCACGTGGCCGACGTGTTTATCGAACTGGCCGATCGCTTGGGCCTCAAGAAAAAGATGAACGGCGAATTGAACGCCAAGCTGCGCCTGAAAGATTCTCACCGTCTCGACGATCAAGAGAGCTACCGCTGGGAAGAGATTCTCGACCGCAGCGCGAAATCGAACTTCGGCGAAAGCAATGGACTGGAGGAGCTCAAGGAGAAAGGTTTTATCGCCTGGCGCCGCGGCCTCGGCGAAAGATATCCACGCGGAGTGCTCAAGCTTCCCCGCCTGCCGGTTTATTTCGAACATTTCCTGGAAGTCCGTCCGAAAGTCGAAGCGCTGATAAACGAAGCAAAATTGGATTGGGACCTTTCCGGCTACCAGGCCATGCCTTTCTGGAAGCCATGCACGGCAGCCGCGCAGAAACAGCGAGGCTACGATCTATCGGCGGTGAACTTCAAGTTCGGCTTTCATTCTTTTTCGACCTCGCAGGGAAATCCGTGGATCGAAGAGATAACCGCTCATCATCCATGGGGCTACAACTTGATTATGAATGCGGAGACGGCGCGTCGTAAAGGCATGGCCGACGGAGACGCCGTAGTGGTGGAGAATTGCGACGGGGAAACTTTCAACGGAACCGTCAAGCTCACCCAGGGGATTCACCCGGAAGTCGTAGGGGTCGGCGCTTGCTTCGGCCGCTGGAGCCGGGGCCAGCCGTTATCCCGGGGAAAGGGTATTCACTTCAACAGCCTCATCCCTCACAAGATGGGTTGGATCGACGCCACGTCAGGCCACATCGACGCCTGCGCGCCGGTGAAGGTGAGGAAGGCGTAGAGGGCGGGTGCCGAACTTAAGCACGCTGGTCAGAATTCGGACCGGAACGTAATTAAGCAGAGTGGCGAGGAAGACTAGGATGAGCCAAGAAAAGACTCTCTCGGTACGGTTTCTAATTTGAACGTCGGAGGATCAAGTGCAGAAATATGGTAAATGGGAGGTAATCAAAGAACTCGGTGAAGGCGGTCAAGGTAGAGTCTACCTCGTGAAAGACACAGATAAAACCGGTGATACGTTGAAACGCATTGGAGAAATCAAAAAAGGAATCGCTAACCTTGCTGGAGCCCAGACCCATCAAGTCAATATCGAAATGGGGAACTTACTTGTAGAAGCGATTTCTCATTTGACACCAGAAACAATTGACTCATCCGCTTTCGGTGCTCTCAAGCTGCTACATAAGCCTAAGCAGGATTCGGGCTATCAGAAAGCAAAAGAGCGGATGAATGAAGAAGTCACGGCTCTCAGTCAGATTAGCCATGCAAACATTCTGAAAATCCTAGATCAGGATTTAGAGGAAGGTTGGTTTGTAGGGGAATATCACGAACGCGGAACGCTTTGGAATCAGAAGGGTCTTTATAAAGGGGATCTCTTGCGTGCGCTGAAATCCCTTAAAGCGCTGGTAGATGGCGTTCGTGAGCTACATAAAGCCAAATTAGTTCATAGGGATATCAAACCACACAATGTATTCATTGCGAAGGATGGCAGGCTTGTGCTCGGAGATTTGGGCATTGTCTTTTTCGAGGATTCTGCACGAACTAGGGTCACCGAAGCCTATGAAAATGTCGGCAGCAGAGATTGGATGCCTGGTTGGGCGATGGGTATGAAGATTGACAACATACGTCCAAGTTTCGATATTTTTTGTCTAGGTAAATTGCTTTGGTTCATGCTTTCTGGCCGCAGCCTGCTGCGGCTCTGGTATCATCATATAGATGAGTTCGAATTAGAGAAAATGTTTCCGGACGATGACTCGATTCGATGGGCTCGCGAAATCCTTGACAATTGCATCGTCGAACATGAAGAACAATGCTTAAAATCGGCTGATGAATTAAAGAATTGCGTAGATCATGTGCTGAAGGCAGTCAGGTGTCATGCCCAGGTTGTACGGGATGGAATCGAAAGGCGTTGTGAAATTTGTGGTCGAGG
>JBGPIK010000493.1:0-4912 GCA_041484845.1 Binatia bacterium
CCGCCGGCGCGCCGACTTCGAGCAATGCGCCCTCATGCATGAGCCCGATGCGATCCGACATGGCGAGCGCCTCTTCCTGGTCGTGAGTCACATAGACGGTCGTTATATTCATAGCATCGTGCAGTGCCTTCAACTCGAAGCGCATTTGTTCGCGCAGCTTGGCGTCGAGATTGCTCAGCGGCTCATCGAGCAAAAGCACTTGGGGCTGAGCCACAAGTGCGCGCGCGAGGGCGACTCGCTGCTGCTGCCCGCCGCTCAAATTAGGCGCAAGACGATCGGCCAGACTGCCCAAGCCGAGGCGATCGAGAATCTCCTCCACACGATGCTTCAGCTCCTTGCGGCTAAGATGACTCGCCAGCGGATAAGCGACATTCTGAAATACCGTCATGTGCGGCCAAATGGCGTAAGATTGAAAAACCATGCCGATCCGCCGCTGCTCCGGGGGAATAAACTTGCCTTGAGAGGCGCTGAAAACCGCGCGCTCATTGACGATGATCTCCCCCGTCACCGGCTGCTCCAGGCCGGCGATGCAGCGCAAGGTCGTGGTCTTGCCGCAGCCGCTCGGTCCAAGCAGAGTGAACAGTTGCCCTTTGGCCGCCTCGAACGACACGCCGCGCAAAGCGCGCACCTCGCCTTTGGCCCCCTCGAACGTTTTCACTAGATCACTTACGCGGATCACGATTTCGATCTTCCTACTGATATGAGCTGCGCCGGAAGTAAGATGCGGCTTGACCGCCGAGCAAGAGCAAAGCGGAGAGGAAAATCAGCATCACGCCCAAGACCGCCGCATCCGCGGTCTTGCCGTTTTGCCACATACTCCAAATGACCGTGGAAACCACGATGGTGTCGGGATTGTAAAGCATCAGAGCCATCGATAATTCCTGCATCGCGTGCACGGCCACCCATAGAAACACGTTAATCATCGCCGGCGCCAGCAGCGGTACGGTGATCTTGAGCATTGTGCGCGACCAAGGCGCGCCGGCCATGAGCGAGGCTTCCTCCAGTTCGCCGTGGAGCTGCATCAGAGCGGAGGTTGTCGTGCGCGAGCTAAAGGCGAGATAGCGCGTGGTCATGGCGAGCGCGATGATCCAAAGCGTGCCGTAAATCGGAATGGGAAAACGAATATAGACAAAAATCAGCGCCAGTCCGATGACAATGCTCGGCACGCCCTGAGGAAGGAACGACAAAGTCGCCAGATACTTTGTGAGCGCGCTTGACTTGCGTTCACGACGCACCACGAACCAACTCACAAGAATCGCTAACGTCACGGTGGCGACGGCGGTGACAAAGGCCAATAGTGCGGTATTCGACACGGCGCGAACGACGCTGCCGTCATGCCAAATGTTGCGATAGCCTTCAAAACTCATGCGTTCGAGCGACTCCATGGAGGGTATCGAGTAGAACGGCTGAACGCTGGTCCAGAGTAACATCAGAAACGGCAAGAGGACCGCTACGACAACGTAGAGCACACACAAGATTACGGCGGGTAATCTCCATGCGCCCAAATCGATCTGTCGCGGCCGATAGCCTTTGCCGGTAATCGTCGCGAATCTTTCCTGATGGGCTGTCAGCCGCTGGTAAATCCACATTAAGACGAGCGCCATGACCAGGATGATCGCTCCCAATGCCGACGCCAGACCATAATCCGGCAAGCCGACTTCCGAGTGAGTCGCCCAGTAAATAGCCGTGCTCAGCACCCGCACCCGTGCAGTAAATCCTAGCAACCCGGGAATATCGAAAGACTCGATGACAACAATGATGAAATAGATCAGCGCAGCAAGCAGCGCCGGACGCATGATCGGCAACGTCACTTTCATTGTCGTTTGGGCAATACCGCGCCCAGCCATGGCGCTCTGCTCCTCCAGCGATGGATCCATCGCGCGAAACGATGCGGCAATCATCAGGTACGCTGACGGCACGAGCCGCAACCCCTGCACGAAGCACATTCCGTAAAGCGAATAGACATCGAATGGGCCGGTATCGGCTTTCAGCCCTAAGACGCTGCGCAACACCACGTTGACCAGCCCGTTGCGCGAATCGAGGAGTTGAATCCACGCCATCGCCGATAGCAAAGAGGGAATCGTCATCGGTACGAGGATGAGACTGGCCAACCAACCACGCGCCGGCATGACCGTTCGTTCCAGCAACCAAGCAAAGATTATGGCCAACGGAAGTCCGACAACGAGTGAGCCGATGGTAAACAGCGTTGTGTTTATCAAAATAGAGAGCGTCGCCGGGCTGTTAAAAACTAGCGCGTAATTCGCCAGCGTGGTGGCGGTGGATTCGAAAGGTAATTTATCTTCCGTGCTCCGGACGCTCGCGTACAGCAACATGAGCAGAGGAACAACGACCAGGTAGGAAACGATCAGAAGCGTCGATGCAAACACCCAGGATCGAAGAGAAAATATTCTTGACCTAACGGAGAACACGTGAGTCGCCATTCAGGATGCCAATTAAATCAGGGAGCGGCTTGACAATCGCCGAGGAACAATATTTTCCGGCTCAGCGCAGCGCGCCGGATAGTTTTCCGATCTCGCGTTGGACATCGAGAATAGCCGCGAAATTTTGATCCGTTTCGAGAATGATCTTCGGACGAGCCGTCTTCAGCCTTTCCGCCTCCGGGCCGTAAGCATTTTTGCCGACCAGAGTCGCCTGCCCGGAATACTCGTAAATGATTTTCTGGCCTTCGAGGGTCCCCATCCAACCGGCAAAGAATTTGGCGGCATTTGGATGCGGCGCCGTCTTAACCACGCCCAGCGCCGAGGTGAGGAGCGGCAAGGGACTGACGGGCACCCAATCGATTGTCGCCCCTTTTTTCTTCAATTTGTCGACGGCGTAAGCGTAAAGCCCGATGGCAAGGGGCGCCTGGCCGCCCGCCAGCGCGTTGAGCACCGTGGTTCCGCCTTGAAGAATAATGGGGTCTTGGGCCAATATTTTTTTCGCCAACTCCGTCGCCTTGGCCTTGCCGATTTCCGCCCCAAGCATCGCAAGCGGCACCAAACGCGCTTCAACGATTATTTTTCGTCCTTTCCATTTGCCATCCGCGAGATCGTCCCAACTCCTAGGCGCTTCCTGGGCGCTCACCAATTTTGTGTTGTAGGCAATCGGCAGAGCTAAATTATAGTTTCCGACAAATCTGTGACCAGCATAGACGGCATCAAGTCCAAAATCCTTCTCCCATTCCGGGTAGGCCACGAGCATGTCCCGATCGATGAGCGGCCTGACGGCGCGCAACGAACCTGATTGAACGATATCGACGCTGCTGGCCTTACCAGCCTGACTTTCAGCTATGAGGCGCTGGACGATGGGCTCGGGCAGGCTTTCGAAGTGTTCAATCTTGATTCCCGGGTATTCTTTATTCAGCCGTTCCTGGGCTTTTTGATAAATAATGGGGTCGCTCGGCCCCCAGATGACAACCGTGCCTTCCTTTTTTGCAGCAGCGTAAAGCGCCGCTACCGGGTCGTTGCTCGCAGTCTTGCCCTTGTCCTGTGCCATTGCGCCGGACAACAAAAATAAACTCAGGAAGATCCAAGCACTCGCGATACAAATTGCGGTTGTCTGACGGTTTTCAGCGCTCATGATGGTTGACCTCCTGTTTAGTCACTGTCGTTATGAATCTAAGTAGGCTTAGAGCGGCAACAATGCAAGTATCGAAGCGACTTACGGCGTAATCGGGTGGCGCGCTAAGAAATCCTGCAACGCCGTGAGCGCGCCGGCGCCGTCCCAAAATGTCATGTGCTTCACGTCGGGCAAGAGAATCAATTCGGCAGCAGGGACCAATTCCGCCAATCGCCGGGCGGTCCCTACGGGCGTGCTACCACCGCGATTAACGTCATCGGCAGCGCCGCAAAGAACCAAGGTGGGCACTCTGATCTTCCCGGCATTTCCCAAGGTATCCCAAGTTCGTCGCGCGGCGCTGTGGTAGCGAAATTGTTCCGGGCTCGTTTGCCGTCCCCAAAGAGCTTGAGAAAGAGCCCCCACCACCTCAGGTTGCTCGCGAAAAAACTTGGCGCCGAAAGCCATGTGCGTGTTTTCGATATGGCCGCGGATGAAGCGCTCGAAACCCTGTTCGCGGATTTCACGTTCTTCATCGCCACTGGCGCCGCGAGCGCCGCCCTCGGTTGATTTCATACCGGCGCCCACACCGGCGAGCGTGAGGCTTGCGACTATTTCCGGATGCTCGATCGCCAGCGCTTGAACAATCTGTCCGCCGAGAGCAAATCCCACCGCATGGCATCGGCGAATACCAAGGTGGCGAAGCAGCGCGAGGGAATCTTTGGCAAACTGCTCGATCGTATAGCCGTGATCCGGTTTGCTGCTGTAGCCGGTGCCGCGCGGATCGAAAATGATCGTCCGGTAAAGCCGGCTGAGCGCAGGGACAACCCCAACCTTCCAAGTATCGCAAGGCCACCATGAAGGAGGGGCAAGCAGCACGGCCTCGCCTACCCCAGTCTCCTCGTAGTAGATCTCCACATCATTTAAATTTGCTTTTGGCAAATCGTGTCTCCTCCCGTCGTGAAATAATCATGGGCGCCAAAGCCGTTGAGCAGGACACAGTTGAGAAGACTCACACCCGGACTGACTCTACCTACATCCCCTGATAAACGCGCCCCATGAAACCGCTGTCATCGAGCCTTTTGCATAGGCTAAGATCGATGACATCCTCCGGTTTAAGCTCAAGCGCTTTGGGATTGAGGCCGTACTGCGCCATGATCTTTAACACCGAATTGACGCCTTGCACGGTCGGACAAGGTTTACGCGGCAGCTCCTGGACAACGTTTTGATAGGCTCGTTTTAAACGATCCGGCTTGTCAAGGCGAAGATTCTTCGCAATGCTGTCAACGACCGCTTTTTTATTCTTTGGATTGTGCATGAATGCAATCGCCTCAATGATAGCCTTCGCAACACTCTC
>JBGPIK010000494.1:0-4865 GCA_041484845.1 Binatia bacterium
AGATCGACCATTTCCGACGTGTGCCGGTTGTAAAAATGATTGGCGTCTTTGACGAGCTTGTAGGTGCCGCTTCGCCCCGCGGCCTGAGCGATCTCTCGCCCATATTCATGGAACAACTGTGGCTCGGCGCCGCCGACAATCGCGAGCAGCGGGCAGCCCAGGCGCTTTGCGTGGGGACGTAAATCGTTACGGTCGTCCTTACTGAATTTATTCAAGAATGTGCGGGCGCTTAAGAGCGCCGCCAAGCTGCCGGTACCTATCGATAAGACTTCTTCACCTTTGCCTTCGGCGACCATGGATTCCGCGCGCGCAAAGAGCTCATGAAAACCCGGCTGCCGTGCCGCGCGCTCGGAGTGGAACTGTCTGGGCGCGGAGCAAGAAACAATGCCGATCACGTCGGGACGTTGGCGCGTGCTTTGATAAATAATCGACTTAATGGCGCCGAGGCTGTGTCCGATAAGAATGAAGCGCTGGTAACCTTGCCGCCGCAGCCAGTCTAAAGCCGCATCGAGATCGGCTATGCACTCCTCGATATTTTCGTACGCAGAGCCGCCGAATTTGCTAAGGTTTCCCGCCCGGGAAATCCAATCATGGCCTCGAGTGTTAATGACAAAGCAGTGATAGCGACGTTTTGCCAGCGCTTCGCCGAATAGCGCCAGCGGCGGCAAATAAAAGTTCATGGCGACGCCGTGAACAAATAATAAAGCGAGATCGGATTGATCTCGCGGCGGCGTAAACAGCAAACCGTGCAACCTCTCGTTATCAGCTGTTTTGAATGTGCAAAGTTGAGTTTGAATGTTCATCTAGGAAGCGCGAATTTTATACCTTGGTCGCGAACTGTCAAGCCGAGCATTTCGTCGAGCGTTTCGTCGGCCACGCGATAAGCGGTGTGACGATTGCGCTAAGAGTGCCGCGCGCGGCGAACGCGTTTGACCTTGCTTTTTGCTGCTCGGGCTTTGCGGTCTCGGCAGAACGAATTATTCACCCGTGACAGCCATCGAGGCGCGAGCCCTCCAGACCCGAAGGCAATCGGCCTGTGCCGTGGAGCGGCCTGCAAGCTGAGCTTGTGGAGCGAACGCCTGAGAAGAACGCAGCGCCGAGCCGGGCACCTAAGACAGCAGTGAAGCCGTTCGTTTCTGTGCCTTCGCTCCTCCGGGCCCGCCCGTCGATCGACACAGTGTCGTGGTGTTTCCTCGGACATGAATGATCCGGGCTACAACGATGAGCTGAGTTGGGTACGTGATGGCTAAAGCTTGCGCAGCTCTTTACTCGTCGGGTTTGCCTTGAACGACAAATCTTTTTTGTAGAGCGAACGTCGTGGCTTGAACGCGGTTTTCAAGGTGCAATTTTGAGTGAATGTTTTTGAGATGGTTTTTGACTGTATTCTCGGCGATGCTCATCTTATTCCCGATCTCTTTGTTAGTGCGGTCGCCCGCAAAAAATTGAAGCACTTCTTTTTCCCTTGCACTCAGATCCTTGATTATCAATCTTCTACCCTCGATATTGTCTGCGCCTCGTTTCGAAAAGCCTGCAACAATTGGCGATCATGGTTCTTGACAAACTTAATTAAATTACTTAGGATCGGCTCGGGTGGAAGCTCGAGCTGAAAGTTTATGAAAGTAAGTTCCAAAGGTCATTATGGACTGTTGGCGTTAGCCGAGCTGGCGGAAAGCTATAAATTGGGCCGCGCGGTGCAAGTCAAAGATATCGCAGGTAAGCGTCACATACCGACGGAGTATCTCGGTCAAATTATGGTTTTGCTCAAGCGCGGACGCCTCGTTCACGGTTCGCGCGGGCCCGCAGGCGGCTATATATTGGCTCGTCCTCCCGAGAATATTACCGTTAAGGAAGTGCTGCATGTACTCGAAGGGCCGCTGGTGGGAATTGATTTGAGACCTGTGCAGGGGAGGGCGTTATCGCCGGTTACGCAGCGGCTGATCGAAACTTGGGCTCGGGGCGTAAGTGCGATGGAGAAAATCCTTGAAGAGACGACCCTGGCCGATCTTTGTAAACCTGAGGTCGGAGCTTTGATGTATTACATTTAGGCGTGGAGGGCAGGCCGAACTCACAATAAATTTTTTTCTGCCTATTTATGAGTGAAAGCATCGGTTTAATTAAATTAGTGGGGTAGGGTGGATGGCCAAAGGAGATTAGCCGTGGACAAAGCTAATAACTGGAGAGAAAAACTCGGTGACAAGATTGCCAACGAGCTTGGTCGCGAGATCGATATCTTCGAGCAACAGATGGAGTTGCGTAAACAGGGCAAGATCGACGAGAAGGTTTTCGCCGAAACGCGTCTGCGACGAGGTATCTATGGCCAACGCTACGACAACGGCCAGCGGCACGATGGCGCGCGCGTGCAGAAACTCAAGCTTCCGGCTGACGTTACCAAGGGGCCGGAGACGTTGTGGGACGCGCCCGGAATGATACGCATTAAAATTCCCTTCGGCGGCGTGACGCCCGAACAGCTGGAAACCCTAGCCGATTTATCCGAAGAATATTCCGACGGTGTGACCCATGTGACCACCCGTCAAGACTTCCAATTCCATTTTGTGCACATCGATGACACGCCGGCGCTAATGCGTCGATTGGCCGCCGTAGGGGTTAGTACACGTGAAGCGTGCGGCAATTCCGTGCGCAATATCACCGCTTGCCCGCTGGCGGGAATCTGCCGCGACGAAGCGTTCGACACCACCCCGTACGCTAAAGCTTGCTCAAGATTTCTCATGGGTCATCCCGATACCCAGGATTTCGGCCGCAAATTCAAAATTGCGTTTTCGGGTTGCCCACAACATCCGTGCGGACTGGTCACCATGCACGACATGGGTCTGATCGCCAAACGAAAGGTTGTTGATGGCCGTGAGAAGAGAGGATTTGAGCTCTATGTCGGCGGCGGACTGGGTTCCGTTCCGTACAAGGCCAAGCTGCTGGATGAATTTCTCCCTGAGGAGGAACTCCTGCCGACGGCGCAGGCGATTTCGCGCGTGTTCGCGCGCCTGGGTGAAAAGCGCAATCGCGCGCGCGCTCGAATCAAGTTCTTGATTGCAAGTCTCGGGATTGAAAAATTCCGCGAACTAGTTTTGGAAGAGCGGCAGAAACTTTCTGCCGATCCGCGCTGGACGGCCCATCTCGCTTCGGTGAACGAACAAACTGAAACTCCGCTGAGAGGCGGAGTGAATTTGAACGGTGGCGAGCGGCCTGAAGGGTTCACGGCTTGGTACGCGACCAACGTTTACCGGCAGCGGCAGCCTGGATATGTGGCTGCCACTGTGACTCTGCCCCTGGGCGATGTGAGCGCCGAGCAGTTGCGCGCGCTCGCCGATATCGCGCGGCGCTTTGTCAATGGCACGCTGCGCACCACGGTGGAACAAAACATTCTTTTCCGTTGGGTCAGCGAGGCGGACCTGCCGGAATTCTATCGGGCGGTCAGTGCGATTGGACTCGGCGCGGCGGATGCGGCGACCATCGTGGATGTTACAGCCTGCCCGGGAACGGACACATGCAAGCTGGGTATTGCCTCTTCCAGGGGGCTGGCCCGAGAACTGCGTTATCGTCTCGGGGAAAAAAGTTTGCAGCTGGACGAAGCGGTGAAAAATCTGCGCATCAAAGTCAGTGGCTGTTTCAATTCCTGCGGCCAGCACCACGTTGCCGACATAGGATTCTACGGTATCAACCGCAACGTCAACGGCTATCAGGTGCCGCATTTCCAAGTCATCCTCGGCGGCAAATTTCACGACAATGCCGGCGAGTACGGTGTGGCGATTGGCGCGGTACCCTCCAAGCGAATTCCCGAAGCGGTGCTGTCGATCACCGATTACTATATGAGCCGGCGCGAAAAGGGCGAGAGCTTCCAAGATTTCGTGCGGCGCGCGGGCAAGAAAGAAATCAAAAATCTCCTGGAGGATCTCACTAAGATTCCGGCGCATGATCGAGATCGTTCTTACTATACCGATTGGGGCGACCCGCGGGAGTTCACGCTCGTGGATATGGGTGTCGGGGAGTGCGCCGGCGAAGTCGTCAGCCAGGCGGAGTTTACGCTTGCCGCGAGCGAGCGAGAGTTGTTTGAGGCGCAGCTCCTCTTAGACGCCGGTCGCGCACAAGAGGCGGTGAAGGCCGCCTATGCCTCGATGGTGCGCGCGGCGCAAGGGTTGGTGAAAGCGCAGAACCCGGCGGTTTCCGAAAACGAGAATCAGATCCTGGCGGAATTTACCAGCCGGTTTTATGACACGCAGCTGTTCTGGGATAAGTACGCCGGCGGCAAATTCGCCGAATACCTGTTCAAAGCGAAGGAATTTATCCGCGCGGGCAAGGCGGTGGACGTCGATCGCGCCGTTCAATTATTACAGGAGGCGCAACTGTTTATCGATGCCGCGCATGACTGCCATAACAAGGTGGGGGGCGCGCTGCCAAGCGCATTAAAGATTCCCTTCGCCTCCCAGCCGGGCGCGTGATTTTCAGGAGCGAAGATGGAACTGCAAAAACTGAGCGTGAAATTTTTTGTCGAACAACCCGATGACGTTCCGTTGACGAAATTTATCGAAGTGTTTCACGGCTGGATCCAGGCCACCGACGGTGTCTATCACGACGTCGCAGATTATAGCCACATGCAGGCAGGACCTGGAATCGTCCTGGTCGCCGATAGTGCGAATGTGAGCATCGATGAGACGGAAAATCGCCGCGGGCTGCTCTTCAACCAGAAGCGTTATCTCGCCGGCTCGAACCACGACCGGCTGCGAACCGTTTTACGCTCAGCGCTGGAGAACTGTCGCAAATTGGAAGCAGAGCCGACGCTGCGGGGAAAATTGCGATTCTCAGCGAATGAAGCTGTGATCTCGATCAACGATCGCCTTGCCGGAACTAATACG
>JBGPIK010000495.1:0-4856 GCA_041484845.1 Binatia bacterium
CCCGCCAGCGGCAAGCCGCTCACCACGCACCAGTTCTACGACGGCACGCAACACCCCTGGGAATTCAAGCGCGTCTGGCATCTTGAACCGTCGCTGACCGACCCCGATGTGGTCTACGCCGGCGTAGAGGACGCCGCCATTTTCCGCACCATGGACGGCGGCAAGTCGTGGCAGGAGCTTGCCGGTCTGCGCGGCCACGGCTCAGGACCCTACTGGCAGCCGGGCGCGGGTGGAATGTGCCTGCATACGATCCTTCTGGATCCGAGTAATCCGAACCGGATTTTCATTGCCATCTCAGCAGCGGGCGCGTTCCGAACCGATGACGCGGGTAAGACGTGGCAGCCGATCAACCGCGGACTTCATTCGCTTCATATCCCCAACCCGACTGCCGAGGTCGGCCACTGTGTACACCGCATCGCCATGCACCGCTCGCGTCCGGACGTACTGTTCATGCAGAAGCACTGGGACGTCATGCGCAGCGAGGACGCCGGTGACTCGTGGCAAGAAGTCAGCGGCAACTTGCCAACCGACTTCGGTTTCGTAATCGACGTGCACGCGCACGAGCCGGACACCATCTACGTCGTACCGATCAAGAGCGACTCGGAGCATTTTCCGCCTGACGGCAAATTGCGCGTGTATCGCAGCCGGTCTGGCGGCAACGAGTGGGAGGCGCTCACCAGAGGTCTGCCGCAGAGCGACTGTTACGTCAATGTGTTGCGTGACGCGATGGCGGTCGACTCGCTCGATAAGTGCGGCGTCTATTTCGGCACCACCGGCGGGCAGGTGTATGCGTCGGCCGACGCCGGCGACAACTGGGCGCCCATCGTGCGCGATCTGCCGGCCGTGGTTTCCGTCGAGGTTCAGACTCTGCCATGATCCGGGTCACGCTCCCGGCGCATCTGCGCAAGCTCGCCCAAGTCGACGGCGAAGTGCAGCTTGACGTGGCGGCTCCGGTCACGCAGCGCTCGGTCCTCGACGCCCTCGAGGCCCGCTATCCGATGCTACGAGGGACGATCCGCGACCACGTGACGCAAAAGCGCCGCGCGTTCGTGCGCTTCTTCGCCTGCGGGGACGATCTCTCCCACGAATCTCCTGATGCGCCGCTGCCTGAGGCAGTTGCGACGGGCGCAGAGCCGTTCATGATCGTGGGCGCCATCGCCGGCGGGTGAACAGGCTGCTGAAAAAAACTCATATGCTTCGTTCCACTCAGCCCGCTTCGCGTCAACGTACTAAAAGAGTACGCCTCCGCTCGCGGACCTTCGCGCGCCTCGCCTCTGACCTCTTTGAGCAGCCTGCAATCCACTGACTATTGGGGAGATAAATCCATGCTTAAAAAAATTCTCATCGCCCTCGCTGCAATCGTCATCGTGTTTGCCGTCATCGTGGCGTTGCAACCGTCCGAGTTCCGCGTCACACGCTCGGCCACCCTCTCTGCCCCCGCGCCGGCGGTTTTTGCTCAGGTGAATGATTTTCATAAATGGGAAACATGGAGCCCGCGGGCGAAACTCGATTCGGCGGCCTAAAAAAATTCCTTTGAGGGCCCGTCGGCAGGAATAGGCGCCATCTTCAGATGGGTAGGCAATAGGGAGGTCGGCGAAGGGAGCATGACAATCACTGAAAGCCGTCCGAGCGATCTGATCATGATCAAACTTGATTTCACGAAACTCTTCGAGGCTACCAACACTACGGAGTTCACTTTCAAGCCCGAGGGCAATCAAACCACCGTGACCTGGAGCATGTTCGGCACGAACAATTTTATCGCCAAGGCATTCTGCCTGTTCATGAGCATAGACAAAATGGTCGGTGGCCAATTCGACAAGGGTCTGCCGCAGATGAAATCGGTGGTGGAAAGTTCGACGAAGAAGTAGCTCTCAAAAACTGGCTCTCATAGAACCCTAAAAGATATTCACCGTGCCTGGAGACTGCATAGTCATCGCGACATTGACATGGCTGTCATTCTGAACGAAGTGAAGAATCTCGACCGATCGATACGTTACGAAAGGCGAGATCCTTCGGCTTCGCCTCAGGATGACATTGCAACACGGTTTCTCGGTGTGGGAAGACCGGCGGCGAATCGCCACGGAGGAGACCGATCATGAACCGTGCGCTGTGGATCATTCAGGCGCTGCTCGCGGCGCTTTTTCTGTTCGCCGGCGGCATGAAATTAGTTCTGCCGATCGAGGAAATGACCAAGCAAATCCCGATACCGGGTTTATTTCTGCGCTTCATCGCGGTGTGCGAGGTACTCGGCGCGCTCGGCCTGATCCTTCCCTGGCTCCTGTGCATTCGGCCGGGCCTGACGCCGCTCGCCGCCGCCGGGCTGGTGATCATCATGATCGGCGCGACCGTGGTCACGCTGATGACCGGCGATATCGTGATGGCTCTGTTCCCGCTGGTAGTTGGAATGCTTTGCGTATTCGTCGGCTATGGCCGCTGGCGGCTCACGCCGCAGCGTGGTTAGATCAATGCATGCAGACGTGGATTCGTGACACCTTTGTCAATGAGAGGATTCAAGGCAGGTGGCTGATCGTGCATGAATATTGCTGCGTTCGCTTCAACCCGGAAACGTCCAAAGCTGCGTTCACGCCCGAACTGTAGCCCCATCCAATGGCAAGAGCTGAAACGCCTATCAAGGCGCTGCACCTGACCGGGGCCGTAATACTAGTTTCACGCGACAGCAAGCTCTTGCAGCGGCTCCGGCAGATGAGCTTGGTTATTGGGGGCGCCAAATCACAGAAAGGCCTTGCATAATCAGCGCTAAGGACTAACAAAAATCAAGGAGATCTCACGTGAAGTACAAGGGTAGCTGTCACTGCGGGAAGGTTGCGTTCGAGGTAGAAGGCGAGATCCATGGGGCGATGGCATGCAACTGCTCGATGTGTTCCCGCAAAGGATCACTCCTGTGGTTTGTGCCGCGCGAACAGCTGCACTTGCTGACATTGGAAGAGAACATCGGCACGTACACGTTCAACAAGCACGTCATCAAGCACCGCTTTTGTCTGACGTGTGGCATACACCCGTACGGAGAAGGCACCGATCCAAAGGGTAATCGGATGGCCGCAATCAATATTCGCTGCCTCGAAGGAGTTGACCTAGAAAGCGTTCCGGTTCAACGCTTCAACGGACGATCCTTGTGAAATCAGCGCCGCCGATCCCTTCGTTGCCGCGGACGGCCTTCGTCAGCCGTTGAACTCAAACTTGCGCGCCACCGGATGATGCGTAATGGATTTTCTAGTACATCTCGACGTCGATGATATCGAGAAGGCCATCCGCATTTGCAGTTCCGCGTTTGGATTGAAGGTCGGCCGTCGCCTCGGCGCCTTTGGCGTAGAGATGCGTGGCGGTTCTACCCCAATCTACCTGCTCGTTAATCACCTGGGACGCTGGCCTCAGCTACAACCTCCCAGCGTCGAAATTACGAGCGGTATTGGATGCCGGTCCATCTCGATTTTGTGGTTGATGAAATCGAACCGGTAGTTGACAGAGCTGTATCAGCCGGAGCGCGGCTCGAGCAGCCCATCGCTACCTACGAGTGGAGCATGCTCTTTCGGCTGTCGGCAGAACTGCCGTTTGGCCTAAGGTGAATTGCTGCGAAAAAGTTGCTTGCTTCGGAAGCATGATTAATGTTAATTGTGCGCGCGTTGACCTCGTAAGCCACACAGCAGTGGTTTTTACCGGGCTGTGGGCTCGCGGTTTTGCCGGGTAACAAGAAAAGAGCTGTTCGACAACCGGAGGAGATCGAGATGAACTTAATTGAACGCGTAAAGAAAATACTGCTACAGCCCGCCGAGGAGTGGGCGGTCATCGATAAAGAGCCGGGAACCCCTGCGGATCTCTACAAATCCTATATCATCCCGCTGGCTGCCATTGGTCCCGTCGCCTCGCTCATCGGACTAGCGATCATTGGGGTCGGTCTGCCGATGGGGGGCAGCTATCGTGTGTCGTTGATGAGCGCGATCGGACACTCGGTCACTTCATTCGTTCTAGCGCTCGTCGGCACCTATGTTCTCGCCCTTATTATCGACGCGCTGGCCCCGACTTTTCTCGGCGTCAAAAACGATTTCCAAGCTTTAAAAGTGGCGGCCTATTCCAGCACCGCCGCCTGGTTGGCCGGAATTTTCAGCCTGGTTCCGGCGCTTGGCTTCTTGCAGATTTTGGCTTTGTACAGTGTTTATCTCCTCTACCTTGGTTTGCCTGCCCTGATGAAGGCTCCTCAAGAAAAGGCTTTGCCTTACACGGGTGTCGTGATCATTGCCGCCATCGTGATCTTCGGCGTTATCGGCGCGCTCAGCAGTTGCTTTATTGCATACAGATGACGCCGGCGAACTGAGATACGGATAATCAATCAAACACGTTCCTAACGAGGATGCTCTTGAAAAACTCGTTTTGGCGGGTCCCGATGAAAACACGCAAATCAGCCAAGAGGACATAAGGGGTCTAGATTTAACATGAGACATGGTCCCGCTTTTGTTTGGATCTCACGCTCAGTGCTCGAACCGCATAAGTGACAGGGAAGAGTGGCTCTGATCGAGTCAAATAGTCCCATATAATCTCCTCACATTAGACGGCTTCGTCGCAACTGCAGCGCGATCAAACCCCTTGAGTGTTAATCGAGATCGAGCGTAAATCGGATAGCGTCATCGATCTGTTGGATTTTTTCCGCTGACAGAGCCGTGATGCGTTGCTTGATCAAAAATTTTAGCTAGAGGGGAGATTATGGAGAGCAGACTGCCGAAGGGTCAGACGTCTACGACGGAACTGTCTTCGTTTATTTGTCAAAGCCTGAGCCGGCGTCCTCCATAACGCAACTCGCTACTGCTTAAAACCCACCACGAGATGGGCGCGATGGGACTCGG
>JBGPIK010000496.1:0-4838 GCA_041484845.1 Binatia bacterium
GGCTTCAGGATGTTGCGCGCTTCTCGCGTTCTAGCTAAAAGCTAAGCGCCTAGCGCGGATTATTTCACCGTGCGCGGGAAAAGCATCACACACGGTAAACCGAGGAGCGAGCCTCGGAGCGAGTCGGGCGGGGGCACAGGAGCGTAAAGGCTCGCTGACCCTTATGGTGCTTGGCTATAAGCTCGCGTTTTTTCCCCGTACTACGCTTCACCACTTAAATAGGCAGGCCTCCTCAAGGTAGAGGGCCATTGCCCGCGATCGGAGAGGTTCGCTCCTCGGTGGCTGTCCGCCGTGAATAATCCGGGGCAGCGCAATGCGCTCCCCTTTGCCCGTTGCTCCTTGCGCTTTTTCGCTTATTGCCAAAGCTTTTTGAAAAACCCTTCTTTCTCCAATTCGTTCACGTAACGATTATCGAAGTAAGCGGTCACCGGGAGTTTTTTGCTCGCCGCTTCGTCAATGGATTTTTGGCTGACCAACTGTTCCACCAGCGCCGTGAATGCCTCCGGCGGCATGAAACCTTCCTTACTCAGCGCTTCGACCGAGAATCGATAGCTTTCCTCCAGGATTTTGTCGTCATTGATCTTGGTGTACTTAGCCAACGTTTTCATAGCCAGTTCTTTGTTGTCGTAGATGGCGCGAATACCTTCGAAGGCCGCGCGAATGAATCGCTTGGCGATGCTCGGATATTTCTCGATGAAACTACGGCGCGCCGCAACCCCGTTCTCGACCACCGGGATATTCCACTCGCGAAATTGCTTAACGCTCACGAGCTCGCGAAAACCTTTCTCTCTGAGCATCAGGCTTTGTGGCGGAGGCACCATCGCGGCGGCTACCGCGCCGGACATCAGCGCCGCGGCGGATTCGGGCGTGCCCCCCGATTGAACGACCGTGGCCCCGGTGACGCCGGCCTTCTGAAAAATGTTTTGAGCCGCGATGTGTGAGATCGAGCCGAAACGGCTTACGGCCACTTTTTGTCCACTCAATTGCCCGATGTCTTTGATCGTCGGTTGAGCGTACATTGGAATCGTAAACGTTTTGACGACAGCGGCGATTTGTATAATATCGCCGCCGGACAAAACGTTACTGACCACTGCCGGCCCGGCCAAACCGGCAAAGTTGGCCTGATTCGCCAACATCGCCTGAACGATTACCGATGATGCGCCTTCGTAGAACATATCGACGTCCAGGCCGTTTTTCTCAAAAAAGCCGGCATCCTTAGCCATCCACCAGGGCAAACTGTTCCACGATATGGGTGAATAAGGAAATCTGACTTTGTCCGAGGCTGCGCTACCGAGAGCATTGCTAGAAAAAATACTGACGGAGAAAAATAACGCCCCAAAAAGAAGAACTGTGCCACGCATGGTTGATCCTCCTCAATGGAATTGCTGGACTGTAGTCTTTTAGAATCGCATTTCAAGAACAATTGTCAATGATCATTGGTAGCGTCAATCATGCGCAATTGCGCTGCAATTTCGTTTTGATATGAACGATAGGGCCTTGGTTATTCGAGCTCATACAAGACGAACGCCGCTCGGCCAGGCAAAAGGAGGAACTCATCATGACCGAAAGCAGCTGGGGGCCTTTGATGGCAAAACTCTTAGTGGTAGGAATCGACGCAGCTCAGGCGCTGGTTCGCATCGCGCTCATCGTTGCGATCGCATACGGCTTTTTAAAAGTGCTCCGCATGGCGGTGACCCGTTTGGAAACTCTGCTCGTGCGCGCCACCGCCGCGCGCGAAACGGCCCCAGGGGCAGCGGCGATGCGGATCAAGACATTGATGAACGTGCTCTGGACCATCACCAGAGGTTTCTTATGGTTCATCGTCGTGCTCATCGTGCTCGGTCAGATCGGCGTCAATATCGGGCCGATTCTGGCCGGCGCAGGCATTGTAGGTTTGGCCGTAGGCTTTGGCGCCCAATATTTAGTCCGCGACTTGGTGAGCGGTTTTTTTCTTCTGCTGGAGAATCAAATCCGCGTGGGCGATGTGGCGATCATTAATGGGACGAGCGGAATGGTAGAAGCGGTGACATTTCGCACCGTCGTCCTGCGCGATCAGGCGGGCGTCGTCCACGTATTTCCCAACGGATCGATCAATACGCTAGCCAACACCACCATGGATTGGTCTGCCTACGTGATCGACGTCAGTGTCCATTATAAGGAAGATACTGATCGGGTTATGGATGTCATGCGCCGGGTTGCGGAGGAGATGAGGGCCGAAGCTCGTTACGGTCAGGTCATGCTTGAGCCGATCGAAATTTTCGGCGTGGACAACTTCACCGATTCGGCGGTCATAATAAAAGCACGCTTTAAGACCCGGCCGCTGCAGCAGCAGGTTATCGGGCGCGAATATCGCCGGCGCCTCAAAAAAGCGTTCGACGCGGAAGGAATCAACGGCCCGGCGCCCTCGCCCGCGGCCAATATCCAAGCGCCGGGCAGAACCTGATCGTCGCAGCGGTAACGCCGCGAAACGGATCGGACAGCGATGCGCAGTTATTGCCCCTTTATATGGATCTTCAGGCTTCCGTATGGTTAACCCGGGAAGGCTATTTCAGCGCCAGGACTCGGAGATTGCACCGCGTCCTTCGACGGGCTCAGGACGTAGTGAGCCTGCCGAACTACGGAGGCGCGTCCCTCGACGGGCTCGGGATGTGGTGAGCCTGTCGAACCACGGAGGGCGCGGAGTAAAGAGTTTTTGATCAAAAAATACTCCGAACTCTGCGAACTCTGTGCCTCTGTTGTGAATACTCCGTTACCGTAAACCCGGAAGAGCCCTTTATATTTTGCGCGAAGCGTGTAGATTAGCTGGAACTGTTAAAAATGATCGGAGCAACACCGCACCTTGGCTGACAGTCGTCATTCCTTTTCTCGATCGGAAATCGCCCCCGTCATCGTCGTGAGTCTGATATCAGCACTGCGGCTGCTGGGGATTTTTCTCATTCTGCCGATCTTCAGCGCGTATGCCGTGCGCTATCCGGGCGCAACCATAACACTGACCGGTGTTGCATTCGGCATCTATGCGTTGAGTCAATGCGTCTTTCAGATTCCATTGGGCTGGGCCAGCGATCGTTGGGGACGGCGGCCTGTGCTCGTCATCGGCTTGGCGCTCTTCGCCTTGGGAAGTCTGGGGTGCGGCTTAGCGAATGACATTTATACGCTGATTGCCGCACGTATCCTGCAGGGAAGCGGCGCGGTGGGCTCCGTGGCGCTGGCGGCTCTGGCCGATTTCACCCGGCCGACAGTTCGCACGCAGGCCTTCACGATCACCGGTATTGCCATCGGTTCGTCATTCATGATTGGCATCTTGGCTGGTCCGATATTGGCCGCGCACATCGGGCTTGATGGGCTCTTCTATGTCTTGGCTGCGCTGGCATTTTTGGCGATGATTTTCGCCGCCACTTCGTTTCCGCAGGCGCGGCGGACTGAACAACAGGAGCCGCCCATGGCGCTCAAGCCGCTTGTCCTGGAACGTCATCTGCGGCCCATCTATATTGCCACTTTCGTATTGTCTTTCGCTTTGAATCTATTTTTCTTTACGTACCCTCTCAGCTGGACGGCCATCGGGCTTGAAAAAGCGCAGCTTTGGAAAGTCTATCTCATCATCTTCTTGCCCAGCGTTCTGTTTGTTTTCCCTTACATGCGGCAAGCAGAGAAACGGGCGCGTTTCCGGATGCCGATTCTAATCGGCTGGTTAACGGCCACCGCGGGGTACGCAATGTATTTTTTCGGCGCGCGCTATAGGCCCATGCTCTACTTGAGCGGCGCGGCATTCTTCTTCGGCTATAGCCTCTACCAACCGCTGCTGCCGACGTTTCTTACGCAACGCGTCCCTACCGGCGGCCGCGGCACAGCCACGGGCGTCTACACTTTCTTTGGATTTATCGGATCATCGATAGGCGGCATGCTCGGCGGCGTGCTCATTCACATTTCGCCTTCTTTGCCCGAGTTGGTCGGCGTCCTGCTCCTGGCGCTCTGGTATTTTCTCGGTCTGCCGTCGGCGCCGGATTCCACCGCGTAGCGTTTCAGCGGCATTTAAAAGTACCCCTTGATTTTTTTTCCCGGCGCAATTTTGCGGCGTCGTACAAAGAACTCTTGCTCAAAAGACCGCTTTTGGCATACCCTACCAGCCGCAACCTGGGCCTATGCCTCGCAACGATCAGATTACACGCCAATGGCACCTCTTGCGGCGCCTTGAAAGTTCGAACGGTCTGACTCTCCAGCAGCTTGTCGAATCCGTCCCTGAAGACTTCCCGAAAAACGCGCGCACGGTTCGCCGCGATCTCGAAGCCTTAGAAGCAGTCGGCTTTCCGCTTGTGACCGACCGCGTTAACGGTCAGACCTGCTGGCGGTTGATGGAAGGCTTTCGGGATATCCCAGCGCTCGGATTTTCCGCCACGGAGCTGATGGCGCTCCTGCTCAGCCGCAATCTCTTGAAGCCGCTGGAGGGAACTGAAATCCAGGCCTCGCTCAATTCAGCATTAAGCAAAGCTTCAGCCGCGCTGCCGCCCCAGGGCCACGAGTACGTGCGGGCGATGGAGCGGATGTTTTCCATCGGCCTCGGTCCGCACAAGAGCTACAAAGAGCACAAGCAAACCATCGATCTTGTTTCCCAGGCCATTGAGAAAAGAAGAACGGTCCAGATGCGCTACTATTCCGCGTCGCGCAACAGCACCGGCCGGCGCGAGGTCGATCCCTATCATCTCTGGTTCGCTGGCGGCGGCTTGTACCTGATCGGTCACTGCCACCTGCGCCGGGAAGTGCGCATGTTCGCCGTCGAACGCATTCGCTCTATTGCGCTCACCGATCACCCATACCAGATGCCGTTGGGCTTCAACGTGGAA
>JBGPIK010000497.1:0-4834 GCA_041484845.1 Binatia bacterium
ATTCCGGAGCTGAAACCGGAACAGCTCACCGCACAACCCGTAGCGCAACGGCCTTACGAGCAGACGTACAGACTGGTCTCTTATGATTTAATTACCGTGAGGTTTACTTACCATCCCGAGCAAGATCCTAAGATGCCCATTTCGATTCGTCCGGACGGGCGAATCACTTTGGACAATATCGGCGCAGTTCAAGCTGCCGGTCTTACCCCTGAAGAATTAGGCAAAGAAATTGCTTTAAAGAGTTCGACCCGGTTAAAAAACCCTGAAGTCATTGTAACGGTAAGCCAATTCGCCCCGAGAAAAGTATACGTCGGGGGCCAGGTGAAGACGCCGGGAGTTGTGCAATTCCAAGGCGAGATGACACCGATTCAAGCGATATTTGACCGTGGAGGTTTTACTACCGAAGCGCAGGTTGACAGCGTCATTCTCATTCGCAACGCTGGTGGTCCCGAACCGGTCATAGGAAGGATCAACGTCGATGAGGGATTAGAAAATGGCACGCCGGAGAAAATCACTCTGCTCACCAACGATGTTTTGTATGTTCCGATGTCGGGCATCGGTCGAGCCGATTTGTGGGTCAAGCAGCATTTACGCGATATTTTTCCAACTGAAGCCATTGGCTGGGCGGCCATGATCGGTGCTAGCTAAGGATTTGATGGCCTTCTTGTCTTTCTCCTAAGGAAAGGAAATCTTATGAATTGGGTTGAAATCGAGGGGAAAGAAATCCCGCTCCTAGAAGCGCCGCAAAAGAACGAGGAAGTGCCGCGCCGGATTCTTTACGTGCTGTTTAAACACCGGCAAATGATCACCGCGATCTTTCTTGTGGTCAGTGTTCCGATGCTCCTCCATTTGTTCTTCAGACCGACAAAATACCTAGCCAGCGTCAAGGTGCTGATAAAACCCAGCCGGGAATTTCTCAATATTTCGCCTATCTCCGGAGGTGCGGGGGCAAGCAGCGTTGGCTTGGAGCCGTCTCCGGAGATCATTAATACGGAGATGCAGATTATGAAGAGTCCGGGAGTGGCGGAACGGCTAGCTAAGGATGTGCCGTTTCCAGACATGATGCGAGGAAAAACTCCCCGACCCCTAACGGAATGGGAGATCAAACAAGCGGGCCGACAAATGCAAGGGTATATCGTGCCCACACCGGTGAGAGCCTCAAGCCTAATAGAAATTACCGTCGCCAGCGCCTATCCGCAAGAATGGACGGCACGGGTGGCTAATAGGGCCGCCGAACTTTACTTGGAAGAACATGTAAAGGTTCACAAGACCCAAGGCGTCGAAGCATTCTACGATGAACAAGAAAAAAAGCTCCTCAGTGAATTGACGCAGGCTGAAGACGCGCTCAAGCAGTTCCAGCAAAAAGAAAACATCATCGACGCGCCGCAAGAGGTCAACGCAGATCTATCGGCTCTGGCAGCGTTTGAGAAAAATTTAAAAGAAACGGATTCTTCCATACGCGAGACCCAACAAAGAATAGCGGTCCTGGATGATCAGCTTAAGCAACAGAAAGCCACAATCTCTTCCAGCACCAATATAACCGTGAATCCGGTATATCAGCAGATTCGAACTAAGCTCACGCAACTCGAGTTGGAGCGGGATGGTTTGCTGCAGCGATATACGGCCGAAGACCGCCTGGTGCAGGATAAGCAAAAAGAAATTGATGAGTTGAAGAAGTCACTTGAAACAGTCAAGCCGACGTCCGTCGGCTCAGAAAGCATTAGCCTGAACGATGTGCATCGAAGAATTTTGAATGAGCTGTTATCAGCCCGGGTGCTGCTTCGATCATTGAATGAAAAGAAGGCAGCCCTCACGCAACAAGTGGCGGGTTATTCTTCGGCTGCGGCCGACAAGAAGAAAAAGGGTTTCGAGTACGACCGTCTGCTCCGCAATGTTACGACGAAAAAGGAAAGTCTCGACCTTTATAAGAAAAGGGCCGAAGAGGCGCGAATTTCGGACGCCATGGATGAGCAGAAATTCAGCAACGCCTACATCCTGGAGAGAGCGACGCTTCCGCTGCCCCAAGCGGATCGAAGCTTTCTGCTGCTGATGGTCGTAACTTTGATCGGCGCAGCCGGCGTCGCTGTCGCAGCAGCTTTTGCGCTTGAGTTCTTGGACAGCACCGTAAGAAACGAAGGAGACATAGAAGATCAAATCGGTCTACCGGTTCTAGCCACGATTCAATATTATAGGGACTTCCGTGCACTACCTTCCAAATAACGGCGTCAAAACCCTTCAGAGGGAGGACCCCCGTGAGCAGAACATTTGATGCGTTGATGAAAGCCGGGGCGGCGTCTAAAAAGCGCGGCGCCGCGCAAAAAAGCCGCGGGGTGAATTTCAATGCCCTGAGCGTTTTTAAAGACAAACGGCGGCCGATCAAAATCGACTTTGACCTCGACCCCTACGTTGAGGAACAGTACCAAAAATTGCGTCGTCACCTCCTGCCGAACTCCAAGCGCGCGGCGGTAAAGGTGGTCATGGTGGCCGCGACGGATCACGGGGAAGGAGGTACCACGACCGCGGCCATTTTGGCCGTGACCCTCGCGCGGTCGATGAATTGCAAGATTTTGCTTGTGGACGCTAACCTGAGAACGCCGGCCTTAGAAGAAGTGTTTTACCATGGGAACGGTTCAGAGCTTGTCGGGCTTTCCGACAAGATAATTTCAGAAGCGCCCCTGGATCAAACGATTTATCAAACCGACATTGCCAATTTGTTTTTTATGCCTTGCGGCCGGATGGTCAGCTCACCGTCTTATGTCTTTGACCGCGAGCCGATTGCGGAAATGCTCTCGGTGCTGCGCGAACGTTACGATTTCGTCATTTTCGACGGCTCTCCGCTGCGAGACTACTCCGATTCCTCTTTTCTCGGCGAAAAGATGGACGGCGTCATTTTGGTTGTCGAAGCGGAGCGCACCAAGGCTGAAGTGCTGCGCAAGATTCGCAAAGATCTAGAATCGACAGGCGTCAATATCCTCGGCGTGGTTTTGAATAAAAAGCGAAACTATGTACCAGAATACCTCGAACGTTTCCTATAGTGACAAAGTCAAATTTTCTCGTTGACAACCAACTGACCGGGAGCGATTCCGGCCCTCGTGCCCCTCAGATTTGTGAAAATTGCTGAAGAGCCCCCTTACAGGCTGGTCAAAAACATCTCAGACGCGAGGCGCGCGAGAAATCGACGAGTGGAAGCGTAGTTGCTTAGTACGTTCGAAGAAGGCGACTAAGCACGCCGAAGCATATCAGTGTTTTCAACAGTTTGGGTGGAGATCACGCGGTGCAGTGTCCAAAACTAAGTGAGCTTCCAACTCCGCCGCTAGGCAGGACCGGTTGGCCATGGACAGAGGAAAGCTGGCGAGTGCCGTGGCAAACAGCGGACGGAAATTTATGGCCGCGGATCAGCGTGGTCACGCCCTCTTTTAATCAGGGTCAATTTATCGAGGAAACCATTCGTTCTGTTCTCTTGCAAGGCTATCCGAATCTCGAATATCTCATTATTGATGGCGGCAGCACGGATGGAAGCGTTGGCATCATCAAAAAATATGAACCCTGGCTGACGTATTGGGTAAGTGAGCCGGATCGGGGGCAGAGCCACGCCATAAACAAGGGCTGGCAGCGTGCGTCTGGGGAGATTGTGGCCTGGCTTAATTCAGATGACACATACAATCCTGGAGCCTTAAAATGTGCCGCAGAGGCATTGCGGAATAATCCCGCCGTAGGCATGATTTACAGCGATATGAACTATATTGACGTTTCTAGCAACGTCATTCACCAGTTGACATCTCAGCCTTATGAATTTCACAGCTTGCTGTTGGATAACTACGTGACGCAATCTACTGCTTTTGTGCGACGAGAAGCCTTAGATGACGTAGGTTTGCTAGACGAAAGTCTACATCTCATCATGGATCAAGAGCTGTGGCTCCGCATCGGCCGTGTCACTGAAGTAGCTTACCTCCCCGGGGCGGTTCTAGCGAATCTGCGCATCTACCCTGAAACCAACTCCAATCGTTTACTGGTGGCTCGCTATACCGAAGGACTGCGTCTTCTGGATATGGTATTTGCGGATCAGAGACTGCCTGAAGCCGTGCGAAAGTTACGACGAAAGGAATATGGACGATGCTACATGCGGCTAGCCAGTGCTCTAGTTACAAAGGAGCGCTACGATGAGGTTATACCTTGGCTGACGCGAGCCGTGGTTACCTATCCTCAGCAGCTCTGGCATGAATGGTTTCTCTGCATCCGCCTAGTGGTCAAAACATTGCTCGGTACATCAGGTGTTCGGACGGTTCGGACCCTACGTAGATTGGCCCGCGAGGGATGGCAGAAGAGCGTTGGTCCAGGTAGCACATAGCCCTGAATTCTAGATAGGGCTGGGACTTATTTTTTTGTTAGTCATTTCATGGAAAACGTTTTGGACGGTAATCGTCGTGTCCGCATCCTATTCATTCCTGAATGGTACCCTTCAAAGGATGGATCCAGCCAGGTCACCGGGACCTTCTGCCGGGAGCACGTGCGCGCCGCTGCGTTATATGATGATGTCGCGGTCTTAGCTTATAGCTCCCGCTCACAGCATTGGCCGACTTTAACTTGGGAATGCGTAAACGATTGCGGGGTGCATACGTTCTATGCCACTTATGGCCACTCGCCCATTCCCCACACGACATTGCCATTCTTCTACATCCACCTGTCGCGAGCCATTCGGCGCGCCATCGATGAGTGGGGCCGCCCTGACGTGATCCATACGCAGGACTCATATGCCTATTATGTGATGAACGCCGTCCGAAGCTCGCGGATCCCTGTGATTATGTCCCAGCACTGGACGGGATTCATGAGGCGC
>JBGPIK010000498.1:0-4826 GCA_041484845.1 Binatia bacterium
CGTTCCGGTAAGGCCAAGATCCCTACCAGACCGCCCTGCTGCGCGATGGCCCTGATCTGATCGTCGGCAAGGTTGCGAACGCTATCGAGCATGCCGCAAGCGTTGGCGTGGCTCACGATAAGCGGTGCGGTGGCGACTTCCAACGACTGAAAGAAGCCCTCACGATTCATATGCGCCAGGTCCACGACCATTCCCAACCGGTTCATTTCCTTAATGACCTCGACGCCGAAATTTGTCAGACCGCCGCCGGTCCGGTTTTCCCAAACGCCGTCGCCCAACTCATTGCGAAAATTCCATGTCAGTTGCATCGAGCGCAGGCCAAGCCGATAAAAATTGCGCAACTGCTGAATGCTGCCTTGGAGCGGCATACCGCCTTCGAAGTGAAGCAAGAATTTAACGGTCCCGGGATCGACTTTGTCGGGCAGATCGCCGCGGGTTTTAATCATGGAGATCATCCCTTCGGAACGCGGTGCTTCCTGCAAGAACTGATCGATTTGTTCGAGCGCTGTTTCCAGATAACGCCCGGTGTTTTGCGAATGGGAATAGGAGTCGCCGCTAATAGCGTAGACACAAACGTTGATGCCGTCGCGGATCAATCGCGGGGCGATCGCGTCCCGTATCGGCGCTTTTTCTCCGACTGACGTGCGATACAGTTGTTCATAAACGTCCCGATGTCCTTCGACAACGATGCGTTTTTGAAGAATTTCCTTACCGCTCATACTGTTCCTGCCCTTTCTTCCTTGAAGAACTTGGCACCTTCCGTTAGTAATAGTGAGAAAACTTTCTATTATCAAGGCGTCCTTGTTGCTCGTTTTGAACAAATTGTTGCATTATTCCGGCGTTGCTGTCGCCGTATTCCTGCTTGTATGCGGCGGCTGCAAAGAGCGCACCCAAGCCGTCGGCGGCAATCATTTTCGCGCCAATCTCGGCACCGAGCCTCCAAGCCTGGATTGGTCGTTGGCGACAGATCACGTGTCGTTCAACGTCATCGCTAATTTGATGGTCGGCCTAACCGAGTTCGACAAGCAGCTTAAGCCCGCGCCGGTCATCGCTAAATCGTGGAACATTTTAGACGGCGGCAGAAAAATCGTTTTCCATCTGCGCGACGACGTGCAATGGAGCGATGGCCAAAAAGTCCGCGCCCAGGATTTTGAATACTCTTGGAAGCGACTGCTTAACCCTAAGACCGCTTCGGAATATGCCTACACCCTTTTCGATATCGTCAACGCGCAGGAGTATCATGAGGGCAAGGTTACCGATCCGGGCGCGATCGGCGTCCGAGCTCAAGACGATGTGACGCTGGCGGTCGAGCTACGCCATCCGGCCTCATATTTTCTGGCCATCACGACCTTTGAGGTCACTTTTCCCCAGCGACAGGATATCGTGGAAAAATTTGAGTCCCGCTGGACGGACCCCGGCAACATCGTTACCAATGGAGCCTTTCTGCTCTCCGCGTGGAAGCATGAGGATCAGATTGAGTTGCGCGCCAATCCCAATTTCTTCCGCGGCAAACCGGCCATGGAGCGGGTCACCCTGTATATGATCAATGAAAAGACCACCGCTCTCGCCATGTATGAGCAGGGACAATTGGACTTCATCGATAACGATAGCATTCCGATTCTGGAGAAGAGCAAAGTGGCGAACAAGCGCGGCTTCAAACACGTGCCGCAATTGCGCGGTTACTACTACGGCTTCATTACCGATAAAAAACCGTTCAACGATCCGCGCGTACGCAAGGCTTTTATAATGGCGGTCGATCGCAAGGTTTTCCCCACCATCCTCCATGGTGGCGAACAGGCCGCACCGTCGTGGATTCCGCCCGGCATGCTGGCTCACAACGCTAAAATCGGATTGCCGTTCAATCCGCCCGAGGCGCGGCGCTTGCTGCGTGAGGCCGGGTATCCCGACGGCAAAGGCTTTCCGTCCGTGACCCTCGCCTATAACACCGAGGAAGATCATAAAATGGTCGCCGAAGCGGTCCAGGGAATGTGGGAGCGAAATCTCGGGGTCGTGGTCGCGCTCGACAACCAGGAGTGGAAAGTCTATCTTAAAAAACTGCAGAACGATCCCCCGAACATCTTTCGTTTGGGCTGGGGCGCCGATTATCCCGACCCCGACAACTTCATGAAGCTCTTCACCGCCACCAGCGGCAATAATCTAACGCATTGGAAGAATCCGCGTTATGATCAATTGCTCGACCAGGCGGCGCGGGAATTGGACCCCAACAAGCGAATCAAGCTCTACGACGAGGCACAGAAAATTCTCTGCGAAACCGACCTGCCGATCATGCCGCTGTTCTGGACCGCCGAAAGCACGCTCCTCAATCCCCGCTTCACCGGCTTGGAGTTGAACTCGATGGCGCGGTTAGATTTGCGTCATGTCCGAACCGCCGCACCCGATACCGGGGAAGCCCGCTAGGAATAGCCGAGATTCGCCGAAATATGCCCCTGAGAATTTGCCAACGGCGGAGAAATCACATAAGGTTAGGTGCCAATTAGGAACCAGTTAAACTGCTGGAATCCTTCCAAAGACAACATCACGAGAAAGGCAGAAATCATGGAACTAAGCGAAGATGATGTGCTTCAGATATTAAAATTGATCGACGAGTCGACATTCGATTATTTTCAGCTTGAGGTAGGCGAGCTAAAGATCACGGTGAGCAAGGGAGAACCGATTCCACTGGCCGGATCGTCTGCTTCCGCGCCTGCCGCTCCAAGCCCGGCGCGCCCCGGGGCTGCTCCAGCCCCTCAAGCGCAGGCAACAAAGCCGGCGCCAAAGGCGGCGGCAATTCCGGACGGCATGGTTTCCATTAGCGCGCCGATCTTGGGAACATTTTATGTGGCTCCTGAACCGGGCGCGCCACCGTTCACTCAAGTGGGCGCTACGATTACCGAAGATACCACTGTCGGATTGATTGAGGTGATGAAGGTCTTCAACAGCGTGCGCTCCGGAGTCAAAGGCGTGGTGAGCGAAGTAGTCGCGCAAAACGGTCAATTCGTTGAGCACGGGGAGACTCTTTTCCTGGTTAAACCATCATGAGCGTTACCCGGGTGCTGGTCGCGAACCGGGGCGAAATAGCTGTACGCGTCATCAGGGCCTGCCAGAAGCTGGGTATTCAAACCGTTGCCGCGGTTTCCGAAGCAGATCGAGAAAGCATGGCGGCAAAAATCGCCGATCGGGCGATTTGCATCGGCCCTCCCCGCTCCGCCGATAGCTATCTCAAAGCCCAAACATTAATCGCCGCCGCCCAGGGGACAGGATGCGACGCGCTGCATCCAGGTTACGGTTTTCTATCCGAGAGAGCCGAACTTGCGCAGGCCTGCGCCGATAACAAAATCGCTTTTGTCGGACCCAGCGCCGAAAATATTACTCAGATGGGTGACAAGCTGCAGGCGCGGAGGATTGCCGCTCAATGCGGCGTGCCGACGGTGCCGGGTTCGGAGCATGCGAAAAACCCTCGCGAGGCTGCTGCGTTCGCCGAGAAGATCGGTTACCCGGTTTTGCTTAAGGCGTCCGCCGGCGGCGGTGGCCGCGGCATCAAGCTGATCTGGAATAGCGGCGAAATGCAAAACATGTTCAGCACCGCGGCGGCGGAGGCGCGCGCCGCCTTCGGCAATGACACGCTTTACATGGAGCGCTACGTCGGCAACGCACGGCACATCGAGGTGCAAATTCTCGGCGATCATTTCGGTAACGTCATTCATCTGGGCGAGCGCGACTGCTCGCTGCAACGCCGCCATCAAAAGGTTATCGAAGAAGCTCCCGCTTACGCCCTTTCAAAGGACGTGCGCGGCAAGGTTTGCAATGCCGCCGCCGCGCTGGCACGCGGCATCGGTTATCGCAACGCCGGAACGATCGAGTTCATCTACGACAACGACACGGTTGAGTTTTTTTTTCTGGAGATGAACACCCGCATCCAGGTCGAACATCCGGTAACGGAAATGATCACCGGCGTCGATCTCGTCGCGCAACAGCTTAAGATTGCGCGCGGCGAGCCGCTGGAGTTAAAGCAGGCGGACATTCGTGCGCAAGGGCACGCGATCGAATGCCGAATTAACGCCGAATCGCCGCAGCACGAATTTCGCCCTTGCCCCGGCCGCATCGAAGAGTGGCTGGCGCCCCAAGGCGCGGGCGTCCGCTTGGACAGCCATTGTTATTCCGGTTATTTCGTTCCCCCTTACTATGATTCGCTGCTCGGCAAACTCATCGTCCATGGCGCCGATCGCGCTCAGGCAGCGGACCGAACCAAGCACGCGTTGGCGGCTTTCAAAGTAACCGGCATTGATACCGGCATTCCATTCCTCCAGACGATCATCGATGACCCCGAATACCGTAGCGGCAAGGTCAACACCCGCTGGCTGGAGAAACAATTAGAAGAGTATACCGCTCACTACGGCTCCTAATAAATACACGAGTAGCTAGAGTCGTGACTCAGAAGTTCGTATAAAAACTTCAAACGATGGCAGCGGCTGAACTCGCACTCAAATCCCTCTTTGTCCCCCTTTTCCAAAGGGGGAATTTTCTCCGTAGGACTCTAACCCCTCCCTTCGATGGACTCAGGGCAGGCTTTGGAAAAGAGGGGAAGGGGAGATTTTTGGCCCGATTGAGACGCAAATGATGTGGCGGATTTCTGGGACAGGACACTAACATGACCCCGAATCAAGTTCAGTTCGTTGACACGACGCTGCGCGACGGCCAGGCGAGCCTGTGGGCGGAAAACATGCGCACCGGCATGATGCTCGCCGTCGCGGAACGAATCGACAACGCCGGCTATCATGCCATCGAGGTGATGGCTTCGAGCCATATAAAGAAATGCGTCCGCGAGC
>JBGPIK010000499.1:0-4812 GCA_041484845.1 Binatia bacterium
CGGAAAAGATCATTCAAAAGCTCTACCTTGGGATCGGTCGAGCGCATGTGCAGAGATTGAACACGAGAGATTTTAAAATCGGAAAGAACCGCGCCTAGGGCCGAGAACATGGGCGCCGTTTTCGGAACCAGTAGGGTGCCGATTTTTAAATCCTTGACCTGCGCTCCAGCATGCACCGGACCCGCCCCTCCAAAAGCCATTAGGGCGAAATCACGCGGATCCCTGCCCCGCATAACCGTAACGTAGCGGATCGCATTGTTCATGTTGTTGTTGACGATGCGAAATATGCCGCTTGCGGCAGCCATCAAAGACAAGCCTAAAGGTCTGGCGATCTTTTCCTCAATCGCCTTTTTAGCCAACTCCAGATTCAATTTGACTCTCCCGCCGAGAAAATAATCAGGATCGATATAGCCGAGCACGACGTCGGCGTCAGTGACCGTGGGCTCCTCGCCTCCTCGGCCATAACAGGCGGGACCCGGATCGGCTCCTGCGCTCTGCGGCCCTACCCGCAGTCCTCCGCCCTTGTCTACCCATGCAACCGATCCTCCACCGCTGCCGACCGTATGGATATCGATCATCGGGAGTCCGATACGATAGCGGCTCAACCAATAGTTGGCGCTGAGCTCAGGCCTGCCACGCTTAACGACACAGACATCGTAGCTCGTTCCGCCCATGTCCATAGTGATAAGATCACTGAAACCCGTTAAGTTGCCGAGGTGCGCCGCTGCTACCACTCCTCCGGAGGGACCGGACAAAGCCGCTTCCACTCCCCTCTCTGCCGCGAATTCAACATGCATCATGCCGCCATTGGACTGCATGACAAAAAGTTCTCCGCAGAAGCCGTTTTCGTTCAGCCGCCGCGAAAGGTGCATAAGGTATTTTTTGAGATGCGGACTTACGTAGGCATTGATGATGGTCGTGCTGAAGCGCTCAAACTCCCTCACTTGGGGAAGGATCTCGTGCGAGAGAGAGATCGTCGCTTCCGGATACTCTTCGCGAATAATCTCGCGTGCGCGCAGCTCGTGGGCCGGATTGACATAAGAGAACAGGAAGCACACGGCGATGGATTCGACTCCCATGAGCTTTAAGCGGCGAATAGCCTGCCGCAGCTCATCCTCATCGAGTGAAACCACCACCCGTCCGCTGTAATCGACCCTTTCCGTAACACCCAATCGTTTGCGCCGGGGAACGATGGGGTAGGGCGGGGATAGTTTAAGATCAAACAAGCTCTCTTTATAGTTATTTCTGAGCTCGATCACATCGCGAAAGCCTTTGGTGGTAATCATCCCGGTGTTGGAGCCTTTGAACTCCAGCATGGTGTTCGTCGCGACGGTCGTCCCGAGGATGACTAGATCGGTCTCACCGAGGAGGCCCGTGATCTCCTTTTGTTCCCTTTCGGCAACCGAACGAATTGCAGCTAATACCCCTTCGGATTCATCGCCGGAGGTGGAAGGAACTTTTCCATGGAAAAGCTTCTGTGACAGATCGAGCACGACGAAATCGGTGAAAGTTCCGCCAACGTCAATGCCAATGATATAACCTGAAGTCATGGTTCAACTTACCGATGAGCTATTGTCCCATTTCAGAACCGCGCTGAACAAATTAGGTTAATAGGAATCGTCTGCCTGCCCGTCATCCTGAACGGAGTGAAGGATCTCAAGCGTTTATAGATTCTTCGCCTACGGCTCAGAATGACATCACTCATTGAACCGTATTTCTGAGACACCCTACAGAAGCGCTTCGGCTATCCGCTTCAGTCCACATCAACCTTGATGTCCAGATACGGCTCGCCCTTAACTACGCTTTCCACATCAAACCGAATCGCGCATTTTGGACAATAAAATTCCCGGATTACGAATCGGTCGCTGGCACTAGATAGAACCCCCTGGTCGACATAATACGAATACGGTCTCTCCCTGACCACCGCATATTGTTTAAAGCCTTGATCGCAAGACCCGAGGACATGTCCGCAACTCGAGCATTTATATACGTTTACTCCTTGATCGTTCCGATCGATCTCCACGTATTCGAGAATTTGCCGGCTCATATTTTCTCCGCCATCCCCGTTCCCCTCAAGCCGTTGCCGGGCTCAGTCGTTCTCTGCGAATTTCTTCCCGCCTCTTGGTGGTGGCCGCGTGATCGATCTCAAAGCTATCGTCGCGCACGGCCACGCCGTAAACTCCCTGAGCCACGTGCGATGAAACCACCTCATCGATGACATCCTGCCTGACTGACTTCGGATCCCGTTCAATCGGATCGCCGTATCCTCCCGCGCCATGCCACGCGAGATAAAAACAGTCCTTTTCCTCAAGGCGCGTATAGCCTTTCGGGGGTAAGAATTCTTTGTCTCCCTGAATTTGCTCCAGGTCAAGAGGAATTCTTCCCTCCTGCAGGACAGAAAGCGCATTTGATTTATTGATTTTGATAAAGCGGCCCTGACGCGCGGGCAGGCCTCCGGCCACGCCTAAGGCTATGGCCGGCTCGATACCGGCGCCGCTCAGTGCCACATCGACATATTTTGTCGGCGACTTGTGGAGGGTAAAACAAAATTCCCCACCGGAGCCGCCGCGAAATTTCCCGGCGCCACCCGAATCCTTTTCTTCACGCCTGTAGAAAAATAGGAAAGGGTAGCGCTGCTCATACTCTTCGATATTGCCAATCCGTACCTTGGGTGTCTGGATCGTGCCACCTGTCCCAACGCCGTCTTTATAGGTGCGCGCCCCCATTCCTCCCGCGCATTCGTCCATAATGGGCCAGACAAAAAATTTCCCATATTGGTCTATGCCCACGGGCAACCCAAATTGCACCGACCAACCAAAAACGCTGCTGGCCTCACGGCGTAATTCCTCTCCACTTGCTAGAAGCATCTTTGAAAGAACATCCTGGACAGCGAAGACGACAATTCCCCCTCCGGAGGGCATGCCTTGACTCACCGCCGCGGGAAACTTTGCATTGATGATGCAGTTCTCCGGGAGTTTGAGCTCCAGGGGTTTAAGAATTCCCTCGTTCCACGGGATATCATAGAACAGACGGCCGGCTAGAATGGCAAAGGCGCATCCCATCGCCGCGTGGTACGTCGCGTTTACCGAGGTCGCGGCTTGCGGCGAAGAGCCGGAATAATCCAATGTCAAATGATCCCCTTTTTTCGTCGCCGTAACCTGTATTCTAAACAAATTGGGTTGTACCCCATCGTGCTCGAGATAGGTCACCGACCGCCACTCGCCATCGGCGATCTTGCGCAGTTTTTCCCGCGCAAGACGCTCGGAGTAATGGATCAACTCCCGGTTCATCCGCTCATAGGTTTCCAGCCCATATTTTTCGATCAACCCCTGCGCTCGCTTGATGAGCACATTATTGGAGGCAATTTTGGAGAGAATATCGAGCTCCACGATATCGGGAAGACGAACCATGCCTTTAATCGTGTTGAAAACATCTTCGCACCGCGCGCCTCCCTTCATGATCCGAAGTCCTCGCAACCTGAGACCCTCCTGGAACGCATCCGTTGCGCGCGGGCAGAAACCGCCTGCATCGATCGCGCCGGTATCCGGGATGTGCGTCAACGACGCACAAAAGCCGACTCTCTTTCCCTTCCAGAAGATCGGCGCAACGATTGTCTGATCCGGTGGATGCATTCCCCCCAGATAAGGATCCGAGAAGATAAACATATCCCCTTCGTTGATTTCGATGGTGTCCTCATAGTTCTGGATCAAGTAATTAACGATCTCGGCGATGCTCTTCACGTGGAGGAGAATGCCGCCGCCGGTGAGGGTAAGATGCCCGTCTGCGGTATAATAGGATTGCGTGAATTCCCTGACCGTGACGACCACCTCAGAACCTGAGGTTCGCACGAGAACAGCTCCGGCCTCGTTGATCGCCGCTAACATCTTGTTTTTGACTATTTCAAAGGTGATCGGATCGAGCTTAACCGACTGTTTTTTTCCGCCGAGTTTGGTTTTTCGCTTTTTCATTTCCCTTTTCCCTCCGATCGAGCCATCTGTTTACTCGTCGCCATTGATCGTCTCAGCGGCCATTCTACCTGAGAAGAACATTCATGTACGCATCCACGTTTGCGCTGCGAGACGGCGGCACGACAATGGTGGTTGTTGGATACTCCACAATCGCAGGGCCAGTGATCTTGTGGCCGGCTTTTAAAGATGGACCGTCAAACACAGTCGTTGGAACGAACTTGCCTGCCCGGCGCGAGGCGACACTTTTCGCGGCCGCCCTCGAGTGCCGGAAATAAACGTTGCGCGAGCCTTTTATCGCCGGCTTCGCGCTGGAGGAGACCAACGCTTGCCGCTTGATGGCTGGCTTGGGAATTTTGCCAATTCCATCGACTCTAAAAAGCACTGCCTCCATCCCTGCATGAGGAAGGGCAGTCCCCTTCCCGTAAATCTTTTCATAGATCTGAACAAAACTGCTTCCGAGCTTTTCCAAATCCGCTCCGGTGAGCGCCTTCGAAGGAACGGGAACACTCACCTCATGCACTTGAAGCATAAAACGCATCTCAACCTCGCGATGGAGATGCTGCACGGCCTTGGAAACTCCATCCCTTTCCAGATCGCGCCGCGCCTGTTCCTCAAGCTCGGCAAATATTGCATTAACCTCCTTGGGATCCAAAGGAAAAACTAACTTCCTGCTGATCTCGTACTTATGTAAGATCTCCATTCGTGTGGCGCCGAAGGCGGAAAAAATTGAAGCGGCAGCGGGAACAACGATGAGCGGAACGTCAAGCTCAGCGCCATAGGCCGCGGCATGGATAGGACCCGCCCCGCCATAGGCAAACAGGACCATTTCTCTAGCGTCATGACC
>JBGPIK010000500.1:0-4810 GCA_041484845.1 Binatia bacterium
CATCCCTGGCTTCATGATCCAAGCCGGCGATCCGTTGGGTAACGGCACCGGGGGGCCGGGCTTTCGTTTTGAGGATGAGTTCCATCCCGACCTCAAGCACTCCAAGCCGGGAATGCTCTCGATGGCCAATGCCGGCCCCAACACTAACGGCAGCCAGTTTTTCATCACCCACAAAGCCACACCGTGGCTTGACGGAAAACATAGTGTGTTCGGAGAAGTCATCAAGGGTCAGAACGTCGTCGATGCGATTGCCAATGTGCCTCGTGATCTGCGCGACCGTCCCATCAAGGACGTATTACTACAGGAAGTAGTGATCACCCGCGGCAGTTACTGAGCTGCTCATAATCGCACGGAGGTGAAGATGAAGCTCGGCGCATCGATTTCACGGCTCGTCATTCTTCTCGGATGTTTAATATCCACTGCGGTCGCGACAACGGTCCGGGCCGCCGATTTGCCGTTCCCTTCGGCAACCGCTGTCTACGGGGTGATCGCTACCGATCCAGTCTATTTATGGATAGCGCAGGAGAAGGGGTTCTTCAAAAGGAACGGCGTCAACATCGATCTTACCCACATTCCCACGAATCAGGCGGTCCAGGCGCTCGTCGGTGGAAAAGTGAATTTCGTGACGGCCGGCCCGCAGATTCTTGAAGCGGCATTGGCCGGTTCCGATGCCGTTTACATCATGGGACCCCTCAATAGTTTCGTTCTTTCGCTTTACAGCAAACCGGAGATAAACGGCATCAAAGGTCTCGCGGGCAAAACCATCGGCGCCACAAACAAGGGAACGCCGACGGATATTGCCGGCCGTTTAGTCGTTAAACAAAACGGGCTTACGCCGGATGTCGACGTGAAATTTGCCTACCTGAAGGAACTGCCCGCGTTAGTAGGGGCGCTTAAAGAAGGCATCATCGACGCCGCGTTGATCACGGCCCCCAGCACCCTTATCGCCAGAGGATTTGGACTGAAAGAATTGCTCAACATCACGGCCTTGAGGATACCTTTTGTCCAGCATTCCGTGGCAACCACGCGCTCCTATATCAATGCGAATCCGGACGTCGTGCGTCGCTTCGTTCGCAGCGCCGCTGAGGGGTTAGAGTATGTGCGGGCCAATCGCTCCGAAGTCCTGCCGGTAATGTCCAAGTATACAAAGATTACGGATCCGGCTCAGCTCAATGAAGCGTTGAATGCCTACGAGAACGCCTGGGAGAGGGTCCCGCTTCCCTCTCAAGCCGCCATTGAAGCCGTGCTCGCTGCGTCGCCGAATCCAAAGGCAAAGGGGGCGCGATGGGATCAATTCGTCGACGATCGTTTCGTCAAAGAGTTGGTAGCGTCGGGCGTGCTGAAATGACAGGGGCTTACGAACCCAACTTCAGTTCGAGATCGAAAGGAATCGAGAGCTGTTCGCTTAATTCTCTTAACCCCTTGAGAACCGAGCTTAGTAAGGGAATGCCGTGCTCAGCTCTCTCTCTCGCGGTCTCAAATTCGATCTCACCCGCCACATAGACCCGCTCTTCTCCGTGAGCCGGTGGCGTCGATTTCAGCTCGCGAATCAGTCGGTCCATATCGGCTTTGAAGGAGTCGATGGCGCGGAATGAAGCCACGTTGAGCGCACCAAAGAAATGACCACGCGGCTCCTGAACCTCGTTCAATGCCGTGATCGTTCCTGATAACACACCGCAAAGAATCTCGACGAGAATCCCGAGACCGTAACCTTTATGGCTTCCGCTTTCGCGCGTGCCGCCTAAAGGCAATAACCGCCGGGCTTTTTGCGCCACGCGCGGATCACCTGTCGCTTCCGCCTTTTCGTCCAACGCCCAGCCCAGAGGAATTGCTTTTCCTAAGCGCGCCGCCACTTCGAGCTTGCCGGCAGCAGCCGTATTCGTCGCCATATCCAAAACAAACGGTAGTTCCTCATTAGCCGGTGCTGCGAAGCAAATCGGATTAGTCCCGTAACGCGCGTCTCGTCCGAACGTCGGCACGACCTGGCGGCTGGCATTGGTCATCGCGATGCCGATCATGTCATGCGGCAGCGCGCGCATCGCGTAATAAGCTGACATGCCGTAGTGGCGGCTGTTGCGCACGGCGACCATTGCGACGCCGGAGGATTGGGCTTTTTGAATGGCGATCTCCATCGCCCGGTGGCCGACAACCATGCCGATACCGTTATCGCCGTCGACGAGCGCTGTTGCAGCATTTTCAGATACGACGCGAATATTGGGCTTTGCCGTCATCGAGCCTTCCTTAAGCCACTTCACGTACCAACTGTCAGGACTAAAACGGATCACGCCGTGGGTGTCCACGCCCCGCAGATCAGCCATCACCAGCCCGTTCGCGGCGATCTGCGCGTCATCGCGCGGTACACCTAACTTTTCAAACGACGCGCCAACAAAATGCAACAGTTTCTTGTAATCAACGCGTGTGCTCGCCATCGTGCTCTTCTCCATGTTGTCTCCTTTAGAATTCTAACCGTGCGCCGACCTTGTCCTTTTGCGGCCCGCTTATAGTCCAACAAGAAGATCGCTTATCGACTGCAATCCTCTTGATGGTCTTTGAATCTTGCTTGACGCTTTTTCTCGGTTTGCCTATGTTACGCTAGCTTCGCTTGGACACGAACGACTCGCGAATTATCGCGAGGCTTGGCTTGCACCCGAAGACCTGAACGAGCGCCATCCGTAAAATCGTTTCCAGCGCCGTCCGCAGGAGGTTTGCCGATGATTTTACTCCTATCACAGAAACAAAAAATACCCTTGCTTGGGTCGCTGGCGATTTTTTTCGTGACTCTCCTGATGACCGGGTTGTACGCGGCCGAGCTACCGCTGGTGCGTATCGCACACGGTGCGTTTAGCGAGAAAATCGCAGTTATGTGGACCGGCGCTGAGCAGGGTTTGTTTCGCAAACACGGCGTAAACGTGGAAGTCGTTGCCATTCGCAGCGGGCCCCAAACCATGGCCGCGCTGGCCTCCGGCGACATTCAAGTTGCCTATACCATTCCGGGTTCTGTGGTCAGTGCCGCCGCGGGCGGCATGGACGTCGTTTTCTTCGCGGGTATCATCAACCAGGCTGAGGGCGACTTCATGGGTGGGCGGAATATCCACAGCCCGGAGGATTTGAAAGGCAAGCGGCTTGGTGTTCAGAGTATTGGCGGTGGTACCTGGTCGATGTCGATGCTGGCACTCGAGCATTTCGGTCTGGAGCCTTCCAAAGACAAAATAGCGGTTCTCGTCATCGGCGATACCCCGATTCTCGCGCAAGCGCTGGAAAGTGGAAACATCGAAGCGGCCTATCTCACCTACGGCTACAGTAAGGTGCTTAAGGACAAAGGCTTCCCGTTGCTGTTGGATATGGCGCGGGCGCCCATTCCATACCAGGGCCTGGCGGCAGCGACGCGACGCGCCTACATACGGCAGAATCCGCAAATCATTGATGCGTTGATGGCCGGGTTCGCGGAATCGATTGCATTTATACACACAGCGGCAAACAAGGAGGCGGTCATAAGATCGCTGATGAAGAATCTGCGGTTGAAGACTCCTCAGGAAGTGGAGAGCGGCTACGAGTCACTGCAATGGATGTACACGCTCGACGTGAAACCGAATCTTCCCGGGATCGCCAACATGCACCGCTTGCTAGCGCTCGGAAACCCGAAGATCAAAAGTGTGAAAATGGAAGATGTGGTCGACGAAGCCCCGGCGCAGCGGCTGGAGAAAAGCGCGTTTTATCGCGAACTCGTGGCTCGGGTAAAGAAGTAGCAGTATACCGCTTGGAGTCTTAAACTCCTGAGCCCGGCTTATGTTAACCGGCTATCGTTTATTGACTAAATCGATAAACCCCGACGCCTGAATCTTTTGCACTAATGAATTGTCAAAGAAATCTTCGGGTTTCATCTGCTTCGCCTTAGGGCTTTTTGATGCATCGAGGACCGCCTTGACCTCCGCGGCCGTCATGAGAGGGACCTGAGGAAAGACATCTTTGTAATCATCGTATACCGATTCAAGCACCTCCCGGTCGCTTGTCTTTAGATACTTGCCCATTGACCGTAGCGAGGCTTCTTTATCCTTGCGGACTAGCGCCATGGCCTCGATGTAGCCACGCAGGAAACGAGTCACGGCCTCGTTTTTTTCCCGGACTACCTTTGGCGAAGACAAGACGCCGGCGAAAAGGAATGGGATTTTTAGCTCGGTGACGTTGACAATCAACTTGAGCCCCGCAGCCTGAGCCTTCAAAGACGTCGGTGCTGACATGATTCCGGCCGCCGCACGATCCATGTTGAGACTAGTAAACACCGCATTCATATCTTGCGCGTAAAGGATCTTCACGTCCTTGTCAGGCTCTAAGCCATTCCGTTTGAGAACAATTCGCATGGCGTAGTCCGTCGATGCCGCGGGTTGGGTCACGGCGGCAACTTTGCCTTTTAGATCTGCGAGGGATTTGATTTCGGGCCGGGCATAGATCTGGAACACGAATGTCGGCAAAGAGCTTGCAACATAAATCAAATCGGCTCCCTCCAGTTTTGCATCCACCCCCTGATTGCCAACCATACCGATCTCCTCGGCACCCGCCACCATGGCCTGAACCGCGGTGGTTGCCGCCAAATACTTGAGATCGACGTTGACACCGTGCTTGGCGAAAAGATTTGCTTCTTGCGCCACCCAGATCGGCGCCATGACGCCGCTAATGGCGTTGTAAACCGCGCGCAGGCTCATCTCTTGCGCAGAGACGGAGCCCCCGTTTACCGCGGCAGCAAAGAAAAATGCGATTACGATAAAGCGACCGGAGATTGCATTTTGGATCATTGGAGGTTCCCCCCGGTAAA
>JBGPIK010000501.1:0-4808 GCA_041484845.1 Binatia bacterium
GAGAGGTCGAGATTGCCAAAAAAATTGAACAGGGTGAAAAACAGGTGATCGATGAGGTCCTGTCCAGTCCCATAGCCTTAACGTACGTGCTCGACCTTGGTGAGAAACTGGCTCAGCACGAGATTCGCGTTCGGGAAATCATCAAGGAAGAAGGGGAGGAAGATGCGGAGTATCTGGAGCAGGAAGAGATACATGAAAAGAGATTACTCGAGCAAATTGCGAAAATTCGCCGCACGGCCAATGAATTAGAAAGAATTAAAAGAGAGGCCGACGGTAAGCGGGTCTCGGCACAGCGGAGGCAAGCGCTCTTAAATAGCGCGGGAAAATACGAGGAGAAGATTATCCAGGGGCTGAAGGCATTGCAACTGAATCGAAGACAAACCGAAGCGATCGCCGAGGGTTTAAAAAAGGCGATGGATCGTATGCAGTCTTTCGAGAGGCGGATAAAGGAATTCGAACACAAAACCGGCAAACCCGCTCAAGACATTCTTAGATTGGTTTCCGGGATGAACGGGCGTCGGAAGGATTGGCAGCGCCTCATCGGCTCCTTGCGCATGGGGCATGATGCGATCGTCCATATGGCCGATGAAATCAAAAATGCGCGGCGCGATGTCAAGCACATCGAAAAAGATCTCGAGATGCCGGCAGAGGAGATCAAACGGCGCGTATGGTCCATCATCGAGGGTGAAACCAAGGCGAACCTAGCCAAAAAGGAGTTGATCGAAGCCAATCTGCGCTTGGTGGTCAGTATTGCCAAGAAGTATACCAACCGCGGGCTGCAGTTTCTCGATCTGATCCAGGAAGGGAACATCGGTTTGATGAAAGCCGTGGACAAGTTTGAGTACCAGCGCGGTTATAAATTCTCCACCTATGCCACCTGGTGGATTCGTCAAGCCATCACGCGAGCCATTGCCGACCAAGCGCGCACGATACGGATCCCGGTCCATATGATCGAGACGATCAATAAATTGATACGCACATCCCGATATCTGGTCCAAGAAATCGGGCGCGAACCGACGCCGGAAGAGATCGCGAGCAAAATGGAGATTCCCCTGGATAAAGTCCGCAAGGTGCTAAAAATCGCCAAGGAACCCATTTCTCTTGAGACGCCGGTGGGCGAAGAAGAAGACAGCCATCTTGGAGATTTCATAGAAGACAAGCGCATCATTACCCCCTCCGATGCGGTGGTGAATATCAATCTTCAAGAGCAGACGAGAAAGGTTCTGGCTACGCTTACGCCTCGAGAGGAACAGGTCTTGCGGATGCGCTTTGGTATCGGCGAAAGATCCGATCATACGCTCGAGGAAGTGGGACAAAAATTTACTGTAACCCGTGAACGCATTCGTCAAATCGAAGCCAAGGCCTTGCGCAAACTGCGCCATCCGAGCCGCAGCAAGCGCCTAAAAAGCTTTATGGAAACCTAGCTGCATTTTTCGTTCTTCGCTGCTACAATTCCGCACATCTCAAACCGCATTGACGGGCCCATAGCTCAGTTGGTTAGAGCCACCGGCTCATAACCGGTTGGTCCCTGGTTCGAATCCAGGTGGGCCCACCAACTTCTTCCGAGATTTTTGGTGGTTCACTCTTTCCTGCGCCGCAGAAAATGACAAAAATCACGCCGACCCCCATAGCATCTCCACGGGAGGTTCAGTCCGATAACGAGTGTGGATTTCAGTTTCGTGACTGGTTCAACTTCTTCTTGCTGGGTTCGAGCACGCGGTCAATTTGTGCCTCTGCCGCAGTTTTGCTTTCGCCCATCACTTCCGAGATCTCGCATATCAGCAGTTTTCTCGCACGATCCAGCGACTCCCGTTCGTGCGGTGCTAGGGTCTTGGTACCGCTCAACTGAGTCAGTGACGCGACCATGTGGGCCAGTTCGAATATAGATCCAGAGCTGAATAGTTTTAAATTGTCTGCCTCGCGCTGGCGCCAGTTTTTAGCGGGTCCAAGATCTTTAGGTACTCCGGCGCGCGTCTTGAGGTGGCCTAGCAGCTTGGGAATCTCAGACCGCTCCAGCAATGCCCGCGTGTGCAGATCGCGGAGGTTATCGACCGGCACGAACAATTCGGCCCTGCTATCGTCCAATAGGGCTAATCGGTAAAAGCTCGTCGACGTTCCACAAACTACTTTCTGGACGACCCCACCAATAAGACATGGTCCGCGACCCGGATAAACAACTTTATCGCTAACCGTTAACGTCATTCTAATCTCCATTTCTGCTGGATCGCGGGTGAAGTGAATCTTTCCAGCTCGTCGGTTCCAATATTTCCAGATTCTAACCTAAAATCCGTCCACATCGGAATTTTCATGTCCACTGAAACGACACCTGGCAAGTCGGACTCAAGCTCGTCCAGTACTTACCGGGATCATCGGAGAAGCGTGTTAAATACTAAGGAGAGAAGCAGGAGAGGTTCGCTACGATCCTAGGTATACATTCAATATACCAACTTTGATTGAAATAAGATATGGCTTGCAACTTGGCCTGGCCGTCATTTCTTGACAGTACTCGCGTGATTTTTAACAGATCCCCCGAACGTCATACTGATTTTTGGGAAAGCAAAAGGAATCCACCCCATCCCATACAATGCTTATTTAAACTCAGATTAGCCTTGACAACTAGAGTTCAGTGACTACTGTTGAGGAAGTTAGGCACAGGGTTTCCCTCCACGGTTACCTGAAATTCTTCAAGTAAGCCCCCAATAGTCAACCCTCCCAGCAGTCCAATCAAGGAGGTTGAAATGTATACTCGCAACGTCAGTATGAGGCTCAAGGCCAATAGTGGGCCTGAGTTTACCCGCACTCTTGAGAACGAGGTTATTCCCATGCTCCGGAAACAAAAGGGATTTAGAGATGAGATCACGCTCGTCGCCCCAGAACGGAATGAGATAGTAGCCATTAGTTTCTGGGATAGGAAAGAGGACGCGGAATCTTACAACCGCGAGAAATATCCTGAGATCTTGAAGATCCTGTCAAAGGTGGTCGAAGGCACTCCGAGAGTGGAGTCCTTTGAGGTTGCGAACTCGACTTCTCACCAGATCGCCGCTAAAGCGGCTTAAGCAGAGAGACTTGCCGGTTCGGGGAGGGGTGTATCCCCTCTCCGAACCGTAATGGGAATGTTACATTGTGCCTCTTGGCATCGCTCTGAATATCGAGAAATAAGGAGCGATTATGGTCAAGGAAGCATCTATTCCCTACGCGCAGCAGGTCGGGTGGTGATCTTTGAGCAAACTTGATGATCGGAAACCAAAAAACGGCATTGGCAAGACGGCAGGCAAGTGCGAGCTAGGGATGAAATGAGATGTGCAACGGTAAGCTCACCCGTCGATCAACGAGTATTATCCCAATGGCGTCCATGAAAGAAAAAAATTGAAAAGCTCTATGGATTCGACGAGCTTCTTTACCAGCACTCATTTGCCAGCTCCCTGTGGAATTGTACTCGCGGGCGGCGATGGCAAACGCCTTCAGTCATTTATCGATCGATTAGGGGGAGGTGCTCTTCCCAAGCAGTACATGAATTTCACCGGCAATCGCTCAATGCTGGAGCACACCTTCCAACGGGCAGAGACGCTGATCTCTCCGGACCATCTCTTCACCGTGGTCAACCAAGACCATCTGGGATTTCCCGATGTCAAACGGCAGCTTTCTAGCCGCCCGCACGGAAACGTGGTCGTGCAGCCTGAGAACAAGGAGACCGGGCCTGGTCTACTCCTGCCACTCATTCATCTTTACAAGCGCTATCCGGATTCCACGGTGGTTGTTTTTCCCTCAGACCATTTCATCGAGAACGCACACCTTTTTATGGTCCATGTGGAGCTGGCATTCCATGCGGTTGAGCGGGACCCGTCCGGTCTCATCCTGTTAGGAATGGAGCCGAGCGGAGCAGAGCCGGAGTACGGCTATATCCTGCCAGGCCAACGGGTGGAAAGCCTGCATCCGTCGGGCGTTTGCGAAGTCTCAAAGTTCGTTGAGAAGCCGGAGCGTCTTTCCGCGAGCGCGCTGATTCTAAAGGGAGGTTTGTGGAACACGATGGTCATGGTTTTCAAGGCCGAGATGCTGCTGGATTTAGTGCGCAGGGCTGCTCCGACGCTCTTCCGTTTTTTTGACGGGATATCGAGAGCCGTAGGGACTAGCGCTGAGACGGATGTGGCGGAAGAAGCTTACAAACAGATGGAGCCCGTGAATTTTTCACAAGCGCTGCTGGAGCCTCTTTCGCTGCAGCGCCCATCGCCCTTATTGGTTCTGCCGGTCCGGGGAGTACATTGGAGCGACTGGGGATCCGAGCCCCGTATCATGAGCACGCTCCGAAAGACTGGGCACGTGGGACGACTGAATGTCACAGCACATTCATTTGACTAAAACAGGACACCACACGTCCACCTGCAGCTTCTTGCGGATGACCTTTTTTCCCTGCTTTCCGCGCGGCACGGAAACTTTACTGTAGCCAATAAACAGAGCGCGCGCCCAAGGTTCCACCGAAAGTCATCGGGGCGCAGGGAATCGTGATCGATACGTCGCAAAATGGACGTGGAATGGCCTGCAACTATTCAACACACTTCAGCCGGCACGCCGGCCCGCCAGCGGACTTGGTCGGCAATCCACTGGAGCGTGGTCAGGCTTACTTTTTCGATCTTCTTATCAGCGGACTCGCGATCTAGCGTGTAAACCTGGACGCCGAGCGGACGGATGTCGCGCACTCTTTCAATCCATAACCCGACGGAGTCAGGATCGGCGTTGGTTACACGTCCTTGGACAAACTGGCAATGGAGATAAATGTTCTTTAATTCCTTTAGCCCCGTTACGATATCCCC
>JBGPIK010000502.1:0-4786 GCA_041484845.1 Binatia bacterium
ACGGCACGGCATGGCGGGCGCCGCGCGCCGCGCGCGTTATCGCGGCGACGCCGCAAATGGCCGAGGAACTGCGCGGGCCGGTGGACCTTGAAGCCATGAATGTGATCGGCATAGCGAATCAGCAGGGGGCCTCGCGCCTGAGATCGATGGTGTACTAGCAGCAGAAGTTTGGAGTAATGGAGTGATGGAGTACTGGAGTGTTGTACAAAACTCCATCACTCCAATTTGACGGTTTTTGAGATGGAGCGTACCCCATGAGAATCGTTCATTACCTCAATCAGTTTTTCGGCGGATTGGGCGGAGAAGAAAAGGCGAATTTACCGCTCGAAGCAAAAGCGGGCGCGGTTGGGCCGGGCAAACTATTGGAGCAGCTTCTCGGTGGCGATGCGAAAGTAGTTCTGACGATTATATGCGGCGACAACTATGCAGTGGAACGACAAGACGAAATGCTTGCCGTGGCGTTAGACAAAATTCGTCAGGCGAATGCGGATCTTTTTGTTGCCGGTCCTTGTTTTCAAGCGGGGCGATATGGGATGGCGGCGGGCGCGCTATGCTGCGAGGTACGTTCTAAACTTTCCATCCCGGTGATTACCGGTATGGCTGAAGAAAATCCCGGCGCCGATCTATACCGGGAGTTTTTGTATATCATCGATTCCGGGGCCAATGCCGCGAAGATTCGCGAGGCGCTCTTGCGTATGGCGAAGTTGGCGCAAAAGTTAGTGCGGCATGAGCGGATCGGTTTACCGAAAGAAGAAGGGTATTTAACCCGCGGACTCATTCGCGATGAATTTGTCAAGGAGACGGCGGCACAGCGGCTCGTTACGATGGTTTTAGCCAAAACCAAAGGTGAGCCTTTCGAATCGGAGATGGCTCCAACCACGTTTCCGCCGGTGCCCATGCCGCCGGCAATTCAAGATCTCTCCAAGGCCAAGCTGATGCTCATTACCGACGGTGGACTTGTTCCCAAAGGCAATCCCGACAAGATTCAGGGATCGGCCGCGACGCGCTGGGGCTCCTATAACATTGAAAATTGCGATGACTTGCGAGGCGAAGATTACGAGATCTCTCATGGCGGCTATGATCCCCAGTTCGTGCGCCAGGACCCCGATCGTTTAGTGCCGTTGGACGCCATGCGCGAATTGGAAAAAGCGGGCGTCATCGGCAAGCTTCATCATGAGTTCCTGGCAACCTCCGGATTGGCCAATCCACTTTCAAATACGCGCCGCATGGGCCGTGAAATGGCGGAGAAGGCGAAGGCGTTGGGCATTGATGCCGTCATTCTTACTTCGACCTGAGGGACGAGCACGCGCAGCGGTGCTGCGATTACAACGGAACTGGAGAAGGCTGGCATCCCGACCGTCCAAATCACGGCCGCTCTTCCCATCGCAAAAATGGTGGGTGCAAATCGCCTCGTACTCGGGAACGGTATCGTTCACGTCGTGGGCGACGCCAATGCCTCGCCGGAGGCGGAAAAGGAAGTCCGGCGCAGGTTAGTCCGTGAGGCATTGCAGGCGCTGCAATCCAGTGAGAAAGCAGGGTCGTGAGCCGCCTCGGGAATTCGCATCTATTTACCGCTGTAAAGTTCTTTCACAAAACCGCTGCTTTCCAGTTCTTTGAGAAAGCGATTATCAAAGAAATCCTTGGGGTCCGCGCCAGCCGCCTTGGGATGGTCGGTGACGGATACTGCCGCGCGGATGGCTTCCTCCGTTACATAAGGAACTTTTGGAAATAGCGGAGCAAAGCTGCGATAGGCCTCCTCGATAACTTCTTGGTCTTTGGTGGCAAGGTATTTGGCAAGCGCGCGTTTTGAGGCTTCCGGCTGCTCGATCGCCACTTTCGAGCCGGCCAAAAATGCCTTCAGAAAATTCATGATCAGATCGTGATTCTGCGAAAGCGTGGAACGGCGAACGGCGATGCCTTCAAAAGGATAGGGGAATTTGAGTGCTCCGATGTTGACCAGCTCCTTGAAGCCCAGGCGCCGGGCCATGAGGGTTGTGGGCGCCGAGTGGACCGTCGCCGACACGATTCCTTGACGGAGAGCGGCTAGGGCGTCTTCCTGGCGCGAGAAGTAGAGAACCTTCATGTCCTGTTGGGTCATTTTGTATTGTCTGAGGAGCGTAATTGAAGCGTGGTCGGATGAGGCGCCTTTGGTAATTACGCCCAGGACTTTGCCGCGTAAGTCCGGCACCGATTTAATCTCCGGCCGGACATAAAGGGAGAATGCAAACGTAGGAACGGGCATACCGATGTAGATAAGGTCGGCACCGCTGAGCATCGCGTTAATCGCCGCCCCCCCGGTCAGGGCTACGTCAACGGAACTGGATATAGCCGCCTGGGTGAGCCTGACGCCCCCCGGTATGAAAACCGGTTTGACATCGATGCCGTATTGCTGGTCGAATTTTAACTCGGGAATGACCCAGAGTGGAATCTGACCGCCGTTCAGTTGCGGATAGCCGACTTTTATCGTGATCGTCGCTGCCTGTGCGATCACGCTCTGTAGCAGCAAGGCGATGATGAAAAGCGAGATCTGCCAATGGTTAAGTGCCAAGAAATCAAAAAAAGTTGCGCAGCGATTGCAGCCAATGTTTGTCTTCACTTTGTCCCCCTTTGATGTCGAACCCCTGGAGTCAATCGTTCTGGGCTTAAACCGCTCGGCAGCGTCAAAGTCACGTTCACCCTGGTGAATTGAATTGATTGTGTAAGTCCCGTTTGTCCAAAAATCCCCCTGGCTCCCTTTTCCAAAGTGGGGATTAAAAGTCTCCCTTTGTAAAGGGAGATTTAGAGGGATTTTCAATCCTGTCAACACGACTTCGACGGAACCGTGTCCCAAACCGATATGTTCTCTCAATGATCTGCCTTCAGCTGCTTCATAAACCAATCGGCGATATACGTTCTGCGGTCGAAGCGCTTCTCACCATGACCGACGCCATCAATCATCGAACGGTCGGGCGAGTTCGTGGCGTTTTCATAAAGCTTGAGCGCGCCGCGCGGATCCATGACGCGGTCATCGTGGCTGAAGCCGACGAGGATCGGACACTCGATTTTGTTCGCTCTGCCGACGAGCGTGAACTCCTTCATTTTTTCCCGCGCTTCTTTTAGATCTTTGGCGCCCATGAGCCAGCGGAGGCGGTCTTGGATGGGTGGATAGTAGTCAAAGATATCAGCGACGAGATTATACGCGCCGCTCCAAACGGCCACCGCCTTGATTCGTTTCTCGACCGTCGCGCCACGCGGCCCGGAATAACCGCCCATGCTTGAACCATGTAGGCCGATACGGTTGGGGTCTACGTCAGGACGCGTAACCAAATAGTCGATTACGGCCTTCGCGACACGTTCCGAATCAGGAGGCGCATAAAGCTTCTTGTCCCGCAAGGTTCCACCATGACCCGGGCCATCCACGTCGATAAACGACATGCCGCGGCGGACATACTGTCCGGCGCCGCCGTCTTCACCGCGCAATAGTATACCATCGGCTCCGCCGTAGTTGTAAACCACTGGCAAGCGGGTTCCCGCTTTTCCACGGCCAGGGAAAAATAGGCCAGGGAGCATGTGGCCTTCGTAGGGGATTTGCACTCGCTCAAATGGCGGTGAAACTAAACTCCACGCCTTATTGAAATGTTCTTCGAGCTTCTTGTAGGTCGGCAGCATGCGCGCATCGGTATCAGGCATGTAGACGACGGCGCGGCGATAAAAATCCGCGGCGCGGAGATAAAACTCATGCGCTGTTTGCCTGCGCTGATCTTTTTCGAAGGTCGCGGCCAACTCTTCATTCTTTTGCGCGACTTGAATCCATTCTTTGTGCCAACTTTCGAGATTAAAAAACTTAACGCGCCGCGCGACGCCGCGAACGTCCGGATCCGGATGGTCCGGCGAAACTTCCATGCGAACTTCTAATTGCCCGCCCCCCGGCAGACCTCTCCCTGGGTACAATATCTTTTCAATCTCTTCTTTGTTGGTTAAATTGTCGCCGACTTCTCCCGCCATGGGTCTTCCTCCTCGTCGTACTTCGCTTTGATCTCTTCCTTTGCCTCAGCGGAGAGCAAAATTCAACAGGCAGGTGAAAGGGCAAGGAGCAGGGAGCCGGGAGCCGGGAGCAAGGAGCAAAGCAAAGCGGGGAGTATAGGATAAACGGTATTTCGCCGGGAGGTATGCCCATGCGCCATTACCCTATGGCGCGACATCGAGCAGCCGAAATTCTATGACCGGCGACGAAAAGCCCGGCAAGCGTCAACAAAAACGGATAATAATTTGCGCTGATCGAGAAATTTGGCGGCGAGCGCTTCCGGATGCCACTGAACACCCATGACGAACGAATGACGTGAGCTCTCAATACCTTCGATGAGCCCGTCCTGTGCGGTCGCGTTGACGACCAATCCCTTGCCCAAGCCCTTGACCGCCTGGTGATGGGTCGTGTTGACCTCCAAGATTTGCCGCTTCACGATCGTCGCCAACCGTGTCCCGATATGGATCTGAATTCGGTGGCCTCCGAAGTGTTTTTTTGCGCTCTGTCGATGTTCTATGGCCTCAGGAAGCTGCGTCGCAATATCCTGATAGAGCGTGCCGCCGAGGGCAACGTTGAGCGCTTGCGCGCCGCCGCAAATACCCAACAGGGGCAAGTCTCTTTTAAGCGCAAGACGCGTTAAGGTCAACTCAAACTCCGTGCGTTCTTCTTTGATTTCGCCGAGCTCTTTAATTGGCTTTTCACCATAGAGACTCGGGTGAATATCAAAATCACCGCCGCTGATAACCAACCCATCCAAGCGGTCAAGGAGTCGACTTACGATCG
>JBGPIK010000503.1:0-4758 GCA_041484845.1 Binatia bacterium
AAATTTACAAAAACAAAATGAGTCTTGTGAAAAAGATAGTCCTCTCCACTCTCATCGATGATACGAATTAGGTCGTCCTTGGCAGCTCTTGGGTCAGGGAGAATCCGATAAACTTTCCCTGGGATCAATGAGGCCTCGTAGTCGTTATTGTCGATACACAGTGCAAAGTGCTTTGTTGGTTGTTTCATTGCTAATCGAGTATCGTGTCCCAGAAATCCGCCACATAATTTGCGTCTCAATCCGCCCAAAAATCTCCCCTTCCCCTCTTTTGCAAAGAGGGGTTAGCTCCTACGGAGAAAATTCTCCCTTTGAAAAAGGGGGACAAAGGGGGATTTGAGTGCGAGTTCAGCTGCTGCCATCGTTTGGAGTTTCTAAACGAACTACTGAGTCACGACACTAGATAGCGCTTGATTTTTAAGTCTCGGAGCCAGCAAACGGTAGAAATCAACGTCTATTTCTCGTACAGCTTCTTGATAAATCCGCTCTTGTCCAGCTCTTCGACAAAACTCGAGTCAATAAATTCTTCCGGCTTGTGCTTATAAACATCAGGTCGCGTCAGCGCGACGTATTCGTAGCTTGTCTTCATGCCTTTGATATTTGGGTAGGGAGCCGCAAGGCGGTTCTTTGCAAAGAGTTCCCAGGATTCATTCGCCAAGCTATCGTCGTCGAGCCGTAGAACTTTTTTTATGACTTTCTTGGCGAGCTCCGGCTCCTGTTTAAAACGGGCAATCCCTTCCAGATGGGCGCGCATGTAACGCATCACCAGGTCGCGGTCCTGCTTCACCTGCGTGCGCGTCGTTGCAATCTCGCTCCACGGGTAGTCAACGTCTTTGAAAAAATCCCACATAATGTTGAACCCCGCTCTTTGGGCGAGAATGTAATTGGGGTAGGACAACGTGGCCGCCTGTACTTTTCCAAGTTTAAGTGCGATGAGCCGATCGTTATCGGCGCCGATCTGCAGCAGCGCAAAGTCTTTGTCAGGGTTTAGTCCTTTGAGCTTCGCCAGATACCGTACCAGAAAGTCTGTAAGCGAACCGAATGTCGTGACGGCAACAGTTTTGCCTTTCAGGTCTTCCGTACGCTTGATCTCGGGTCGCACCATCAGTGCTTGGACTACACCCGGCATTGTATGGGCCAAAATGACCATATCCGAGCCGGCAAGTACGGCGCTCATCGCCGTCGGGGTCGCAATCGGCGAAATCGCCACGCTGCCCCCGATCAGCGCCTTGGAAGCTATGCCCGAACCATTGACGACGACCACTTCGGCATCGAGGCCATGCTTCTCGAAAATTTTCGCCTCTTTGGTAAAGAAGATAATCATGTTGCCCATGCTGATGGCCGGCACGCCGACGCTGATTTTTTTCAGACTTTTTGCCTGCCCAAAGGCCGTAGAAGCCGAAACGAGAATGACCGCCAGAAAGAGCAAGCCTGTTAGCAACCGCCGTTCTGCCATCGTGATATCTCCCCCATTCAAAATCATCTGCTTTGGGATATAATCCTGTCATCGAGGCAAATCAATCCTGTCAATCAGTGACGTTGACAAACCAAGTGCTTTTGAATTAAGTCACAGTTATCATGCTGCCTAAATTACCGCGCGAAGCACTTATTGATCTCTGCCGCCGGATGTTTGTTATTCGTCATTTCGAAGAGAGCCTGGTCCCGCTCCATGACCAAGGCGTTTTCGGCGGGCATTATCACCTTTATATCGGCCAGGAGGCCACAGGCGTACCGGCCCTGTCGTGTTTAAAGGGTGACGACTATCTGTTCAGCACACACAGAAATCACGGCCACCTGCTCGCCCGCGGCGCCGACCCGAAGCGGCTATTGGCCGAGATCCTCGGCCGTAAGGATGGCTACAATAAGGGCAAGGGCGGTTCATTTCATACGGTGGTTCCCTCTTTGGGTTTTCTTCATACCTCGGCCGTGGTGGCGGGCATCATTCCCCTATCGACCGGCACGGCCTACGCCTCAAAGGCGCTGAAGAACGGCCGGATTACGGTTTGTCTGTTCGGCGACGGCTCCCTCGAAGAAGGCGCGGCGCCTGAAGCCCTTAATCTCGCTTCACTGGGAAAACTGCCCGTGCTGTTCTTGTGCGAGAACAACGGCAAATACGGCTCCGGACGCGCCACGGCGGCGGCACAGTCCTCGACCATGGCCGCTTACCCTCTGACCGATTTGCCCAAGGCTTACAAGATTCCGGCGCAGCAAATTGATGGCCTCGATGCAGGTTTGGTTCATGCCGTCATCTCCGAAGCCGTTGAGAAAATCCGTCGTGGTGAGGGGCCCCAGTTCATTGAAGCGCAAACGGTGCGCTGGCCGGGAAGCGAAACCAATTGGCCGGTCGTGCTGGAAAATACAGACGCCGCGCTTGCATGGGACGTGACTCAAGTCCCCGAAAAAGTCCGCGAGTGGTATCGCAGTTGCGATCCGCTGCTGATCTATATTCGCGAACTCGTGGAAGCGAAACAGGCAACCCGAGAAGAGATCGCTGCGATCGATAAGAAAGTCAAAGCGGAAATCGAAGACGCGGTAAGGTTCGCCGTCGCCAGCCCTTACCCCCGCCCAGAAGAAGCGGCAAAAGAATACTTCGCCTGAGAAATAATCATGAGAGAACTCGCATACTACGAAGCCAAGTTCGAGGCGCTAAACGAAATCATGGCCGCCGATTCCAAGGTGCATCTGCTCAACGGCACTTTCTTGAGCCTCAGCCCACACCGCCAACTTTATCAGGATCTGGTAAAAAAATATCCCGATCGGATACTGTCCACGCCGATCTCGGAGCTTGGTTTTTGTGGTCTCGCAATCGGCGCGGCGATGGCCGGACTTCGGCCTGTGGTGGATATCAGTACCGGAAGCTTCATTTTTGAAGGTTGGCCGCAAGTCGCCAATGAAGCCGCCAATGCATTCTATATGTCGGGCGGCCAAACCCGCGTGCCGGTCGTCTTTCATCTGTTTCATGGCATCCGTGGCGGCGGCGCCGCCCAACATTCGGCGAGTCCTCAGGCGATGTTGTGGAATAATCCCGGATTGGAGATCGTTCTACCCTCATCGCCAAGGGATGTGAAAGGTCTGCTGAAGACCGCCGTTGCCAGCGACAACCCGACTATTTTTGTCGACCACGTGCAGCTTCTCGATCTTAAAGGCGATGTCCCCGAAAACGACGCGCCGATTCCGTTCGGTGTTGCCGATATCAAGCGCAAGGGCAGCGACGTCACCGTGGTCTCGACGTCCTATATGGTCCAGCGCTGCCTGCAAGTCGCGGAAAAACTCGCCCCGGAAGGAATTCAGTTAGAAATTGTTGATCCGCGGACGTTGGTGCCCTTCGACATGGCGACGCTTATGACATCCGTGGAGAAGACGGGGCGGGTCGTCATTGTCGATGAAACGCATCAAAGCTGCGGTGTCGCCGCAGAAATCGTCGCGCGCATCACCGAGGCCGGATTTGACAAGCTCAAAGCTCCGCCACGGCGCGTCTCCACGTTAGATGTGCCGGTTCCCTATAGCCCGCCGCTCGAAGATTACATCGGGCCGAGAGAAGATCGCATCATCAATGCTATTCGCGCCGTGCTGCGCTGATCGCCGAATAACCCCGCTCAGTTCTAACGATTCGCCATGGCCAGGAACTTCCAGGATAAAGAGCTCGTTTCACTGCTGCGCACGATGTGGATCATTCGCGCCTTCGAGGAGAAAGTTTCCGCGCTCTACGCGGCCCGCGAAATTGTCGGCCTGCTCCACCTGGGCATTGGCCAAGAAGCGGTGGCGGTGGGTACTTGCAGTCTCTTGCGTTCCGGCGATTATGTTTTCGGCGGTCATCGGTCGCACGGTCATGCTATTGCCAAAGGCGCCGACGTTGATCGCTTAATGGCCGAACTGGCCGGCCGCGCGAGCGGTTACTGCGCCGGCAAGGGTGGCTCCATGCACATCGTCGCCTTGGATGCCGGATTCGTCACCGCCACCGGCGTGGTCGGCGGCACCATTCCTCTCGCTCTGGGCGCGGCTTTCGCCGCCAAAGAAAAAAAGAAAGGGCAAATCGCGGTGGTTTTCTTCGGCGACGGCGCCGGCCAGGCGGGCCCCTTTCACGAGTCGCTTAACATCGCCAGTCTGTGGCAACTCCCGGTCATTTTCGTCTGCGAAAATAACGGCTACGCGGAGTTCACGCCCTTGTCGGCTCATACCAAAGTGGAGCGCCTCGCAGAGCACGCAAAAACTTACGCGATTCCGAGCCGCACCGTGGACGGCAATGATCTTCTCGCCGTGCGCGCCGCTATGAAGAGCGCGGTCGCGCACGCGCGCTCCGGCAAAGGGCCATCCTTTGTCGAATGCCTCACCCACCGGATGCGCGGCCACTATGAGGGCGATCCCGCGAAATACCGCGAGCTTTCACAACTTGCCGAGTGGAAGAAGAAAGATCCGATCGCGCGTTTTGCCCGTGCTTTAAAAAATAAAAAAGCCATCACCGATCAGGAAATCGAAAAGATCGAACGTGAAGCGCGGGAGCTTGTTGAAAAGGCCGCCGAGTTCGCACTCTCCTCGCCCTGGCCCCGGCCGGAGGAAGTCGAGACGCAGGTGACGGGTTAATCGATCATGGCTCAATTAACTTTCTTAGAAGCCATTCGCTCCGGAATCCATGAGGAGATGAACCGCGACCCGTCGGTTTATCTTTTCGGCGAAGATATCGCCCTCGGCGGCCCCTTCGGGGTGACCCAGGGACTTGCCGAAGAATTCGGCACGAACCGGGTGGTCAACACGCCCATCAGC
>JBGPIK010000504.1:0-4751 GCA_041484845.1 Binatia bacterium
TCGAGAGCGATGTGAAGAAGGCCTTTGAGAAGGCTGACTTCAAGGACATCGGTGTAGGGGTAAAGAACGGGGTCGTGCGGCTAACGGGAACGGTCCCCACCGGGGCGCGGCGCCTGGAGGCCGCCGTGCTGGCGCGCTCGATCGAGGGCGTGCGCGCGGTCAAGGACGAACTGCGGCTTGAAACAGCCAAGCGCTAAGGCAACGGCGCGGCACGACGCCGCAAAACCACACGAGGCGACCGCACGAGGGGTCGTCTCGGTGAACGAAAGAAGCGCGGCAATGAGTGGAAAAACCGACCAGATCAAAGGGCGGATCAAAGAGGCCGCGGGTGTGCTAACGGATAACGACCGCCTGAAGCGAAAGGGAAAGCTCGATCAGGTGGTGGGCAAGGTGAAGGAAACAGCGGAGAAGGCGGTGGATAAAATGAAGGAGGCTCTGACAAGCAACAGACCCCGCGGCCGGGCCAAGTAGCACATTCCCGCTCTGCTGCAACTCCGTCGGCCGAAAGCGCTGACGTGAGCGCGTTCAGTATCCGCTTGCGTCAAGCGTTGCAGTTATCGCTCGATCAAAGGAGTCACTATGAGCGACGATGCGCAACCCAAACCGGTTAAGGCTAATTCCTCGACGCGGCGGGTCACCATCTATGCCGTCCTGCTACTCGTGGCGTTCCTGCTCGGCTTCGTCCCAATGTGGCTCAAGTACCGTAAATGCTCCGCCAGTTTTTCTGACGCAGAGCAGCAAGTGAGTCTGGCCAGGAGACAGAATACCCTTGCCTCCGCCGTCATTGACACGCGGCGGGGTGATTATGAGCCAGCCCGTCAAGCTGCTAGTGACTTTTTTACTTCCTTACGGACAGAGACCGACAGAGGCAAGGAGTCGGCCCTCTCGCAAGCCCAACGAGCGGGGGTACAGGCGCTGTTTAACCAGCGTGATGAGATCATCACTCTACTTGCTCGTCGTGATCCAGCTGCGCTAGATCGGCTATCCGATTTGTATGTGTCATATCGTGAGATTATGAACAGGTGAGGTGGCGCTTGGTGTCTGCGGTATTACCAATAGCACTTCTCACATAAGGAAATGAACAATGAACCTGACAAAGAACCTGGGGATGCTCTTATTGGGCATCTGGCTCATCCTGACGGGCTTATTGCAAGTGGTTACCATTCAAATTCCAGCCATCGGTACCATACTGGCTCTGCTTGCTATCGCTGCTGGCGCATTGATCCTGGTAGGTCGGTAAGCTGTTTGATTTCACTCATTGCCTTCTTAATGAGCGACTGGAACAGTTCCATTGCCCTCTGATGACGACCGGCGTAAGCACACGCCTCCCCGACGACGGCACGCCCACGCAGCTTTGGCGATAATGATCCGCGGCGGCTCTTTCATCCATGGAGAGCCGCCCAAATAAATCTTTTCAAGACCGTTCAGTATTGGACAGCAATCCCTGGCGATTCGGCGTATTTAAGAGCCAGGTGACGCGACAAAGTTGGGAACAAATTCGAATGGAGGTTGTTTCTAGGATTAACGAGTTATCAAATCAGAAACGGAGGCACAGATGGAAACGTTAGACACACAAACATGGATTATACTTGCGGCCGTTGTAGCCCTAGCATTGATTGCCGTTGGGGCCTGGTTCTTCTACCAAAAAAAGCAATCCCATAAGCTCCAAAAACGCTTCGGCCCGGAATACGACCGAACCGTGGATGAATTAGGCAGTCGGACTAAGGGCGAGTCGGAGCTCAAGGCGCGCGAAAAGCGCGTCGAGCGGCTCGAGATCCTCCCCCTGGCACCGTCGGAAGCCGACAGATTCAGCGAGGCCTGGCAAGCCTTACAGGGCCGATTCGTCGATAACCCCAAGGGAGTGGTCGTCCAAGCCGAACAGCTGGTTCGGGAGTTGATGGAAAAGCGCGGTTACCCCATGGGTGATTTTGAGCGCCGTGCGGGTGACATTTCAGTCGATCACCCCGACGTTGTGGCAAATTACCGCTCGGCGCAGGCCATCGCTGTGCGCGAACAGCGTGGATCGGCGGACACCGAGGAGCTGCGCAAAGCGGTTGTGCATTACCGCGCCCTCTTCGATGAACTGCTCGAGGTAAGGGAGCCGAGGCAAGAGATCATCGCAGAGAAGCACGTAGCGGCGCGATGATGAAAACGAGCCTGAAGAAGAAACCCACATGGAACGAACGTATAAGAAAATTGAAATCGTCGGCATCTCTCAGACCAGCTTTGGCGAAGCCACTCAAAATGCCGTGGCAAAGGCCTGTCAGTCACTTCGCCATGTAGACTGGTTCGAAGTGACGGAGATGAGAGGGCTCGTTGAAAAAGACAAAGTCAAGGAATTCCAGGTAACCGTTAAGATCGGCTTTCGGCTTGAAGAGCAGCCGGCCTAAACAACAAATGACCTGAGGCAGAGTCAAACGAATGCGGCGCAGCTTTGAGGCTGTACCTAAACCCAGTGCAGGACAACAGAGGGGGAATCCATGAGAAACGTTGCTAGGCTAGTCGTCGTCACGATGTTCATCATTCTGCTCGGTACCATCGCGGCAGAAGCTCAGGTGAGCATAGGGATCAATCTTTCGACGTTCCCAAGGTTAGTGGTTGTTCCCGGTTACCCGGTTTACTACGCTCCGAACGTGCGTGCCAATTACTTCTTCCACGATGGCCTATACTGGGTCTTCAACGTGGAAGATGGCTACTGGTATTCAAGCTCTTGGTACAACGGGCCGTGGGTATATGTCGAGCCTGTTTACGTACCCCAAGCCCTTCTAGTGGTCCCGTACCGCTACTACCAGGTCCGGCCTGCGTACTGGAGAGGATGGTCGTATGACCAACCGCCACGATGGGGTCAGCAATGGGGTTCTGCATGGGAATCTAGCAGACGCGGATGGGATAATTGGGATCGGCGTAAAAAATATGCGGCGGCCCCGGTACCGCTCTACCAGAAGAAGTACGAAAGAGATCGCTATCCGGCGCCCACGCAGCAGGAGACCATTCACAACGAACAGTATCACTATCAACCTAAGGATGATCATGTCAGGCAGCAGCAGCCCACGATTATCCGTCAGCAGTCGGAGGGCGGAGCCAGGGCACCCGGCAAGGCTGAGCGGGTAATCGCTTCGCCAAAGGATCAGGAGAAAGCACAGACTCAGGAGAAGGGGCAGCCTCGTGAGAAGGGGCCGGGCCAGGAAAAGGCGCAACCTCAGGAAAAGGGGCAGGAAAAAGGCCGTTGACTGGATCTCCAATGATAGGAACTTTCGGTAGCGTGCCAATATTAAGCGAATTAGGAGATCACCTGGTCGTCACGAGGAGATCTCACGGAACGAACATACAAAAAAATTGAAATCGTCGGCGGCTCCGCGACCGGCTTTGCCGAGGCCACCCAAAATGCATGTCGGGCAGTACACTTCTAGTTAGGTGCCCTGGTCACGCCGCAGCGCCTGCCCGAGCTGCGTTAGACAGCTTGAAAGATATCTATCTATCGTCTTCTGTAATAAAGAAAGGATGCTGCCATGAATATCAACTTGAGCCTTGCCCCTCTGGTATCGCTTATCGCCGGTATTCTCATTCTGATCATGCCCCGCCTGTTGAACTTTATTGTCGCCGCTTATTTAATCGTCATCGGACTAATTGGACTTGTCGGCGCCGGCAATTTTCACCTGCGATGAAACCGGCAGTGAGAACTTAGCGCGATCCATCACCATTGGGGAACCTGTGAGATGCCAGAAACGAAAAGCCTACTGGGCACAGCAACAAAATGTCGGCTAAAGCCCGCGGTTTGGAAAGTTATTGGGAAGACATCATGTGAAAACTTCGGGCTTGATCGATTTGGTTCGTCGCAATGATGCAAACAATGGCGCAACTTTTTGGATATTTGATTTCAGACTCTCCAGGTATGTGTTGAGCTCTACCGGCTTCCACCTGGTCTTGAGACCCAATGACTCGGCGAGCAACACTTCTTTTAAGCTAATCTACTGAACACACGTTTGCGGCACCAAAAGAGAAAATCCATTGGAGGAAATTATGTCGCAATTCAGCACGAGTATGGCGATAAGAATGGTTCGGCAGCGTGGAGTTGCCGCCGTCGGTCTCATTCGTGTGATGAAGGAAAAACGGTAATAGCGGTCCGAAACACACGTTAACAGCCGTTTTTTCACAGAAACCCACCGATCATCTCGTTCAGATCCCCTAGAGCGACTGGCTGTATCTAAGCCCGCCATATTTCTTTTCAGAATCGTCCACTATTGGACAGCAATCCGTTACCGGTCAGCGTATCGTCAACCCATCCTAGGCGTAGGGTTTCACTCCTGAGGTTATTTGGAATTCTTCAAGTAAGCCTGACTTAACCCTCCTAATCAGTCCAACCAAGGAGGTTGAAATGAAAATATTGGTGCTTGAAGGTGACACGCGGCTCGCCGTGGGTTGCAGCCCGCGCGGCGAGTCCAAATAGAGAGCGGCAAAGAGAAAACCAAATAATCTAATGCGGCCTTGTTAAAAAGGGGCGGCAAATAAACCTTAAAGGAGAAAAAGAGTTATGAAGAGATTAGGATTAGTAAAACCGATAGTCACCGCAGCGGGTATCTTGGCGCTGTCGGGTGTGGGCTTAGCTCAAACGCCGAGTGATTCACACGGTGCTGCGAGCGCAAGGGCGCATGAAATTGTGTCCAGTGCACCTTGTCCCCTGCCCAAGATTACGAAAGACAAAATAACCGAGGATCAAGCGCGCGATTTAGCGCAACAGTTTGCGGACAAAA
>JBGPIK010000505.1:0-4710 GCA_041484845.1 Binatia bacterium
CAGGCGAAACTGGACTGGACCCCCGATAAAAACATTCGGGGGTGACGCCTTGGGGGTGATTCTCATCGCGTCCTTCTGGTACCCCGCTGCTTGCCGCGGCGTCCTTCATTTAGACCCGTTGCTTCCGACCTCGTCGAAAACAACTTTGATCGCGATTTATCTTCTCAGCGATAGAGACTCTCGATGTAACCGGAGCTCTCGAGCTCGCGAACGAAGCGCGGCTCGATCAGATCCTCCGGTTTGACGTTCTTCGCCTTGGAGTTGCTCTGCGCCATCACGTTGATAACTGTTTGTAATCCGCTGGCTGACGGAATGGGAATTTTAAGAATATTCTCCTGATAATAGCTCCAGGTCTCTTGCAGCCGGGCCGGGTCATCGATCTTGCTGAAGCGCTGCAAGAGTTTTTTGGTGCGCTCTTGCCTCGTCTTGAAATAACTTATCGCCTTTACATAGCCGCGCATAAAGCGTCGGACAATATCGCTACGGTCGCGAATCATGGCGCGGGTCGTCAGGATACCCGTGTTGAAGTAGGGGATGTTCATCTGCGCCGAATCGAGGAGAACATTAAGGTTGTATTTTTGCGCCGACAATCCAAAAGGCGCGTTAACGATCGTTCCATCGATATGGCCCTGTATCAGCGCCGCCAGACGCGCCGGCTCATCGCCGATCTGGAGAATCTTGACCTGTTTCTCGGGATTCATATCGGCCTGCCTGAGCATGAGGCGCAGGCCAAAATCAGCGGACGCGCCATATTGGCTGATGGCAAGAGTCTTTCCCGCCAACTGGGAGACATTTTTGATATCCGGTTTGGCCACCAGCTGGTACGTCATCATGTCTTGGGACGATGCAATATAAACGATCGGGCCACCGGCCAGGTAAGCGCTCAGCCCAGGGGGGCCGGTCAGCTGTCCGAACTGCACATCGCCCGCCAGTACGGCCTGCGTGTGCGTGGTGCCGCCGCGCATGAAAATGAGAAACGGTTGTAAATTGTTTTCTTCGTACAACCCTTCCTCTTTCATAATCCAGACAATGCTTGACGGCGGATTGAGCGCGCTGTAGCCCACATGCAACGGGACCACGTCATTACCTTGTCCCAGCGCCGGGCTCGCCGAACTGATCAGCCGCAGCAGCATTAACAACGTAAGGCATCTTGGAGGTAACATTTTCACCGTACGATTCCTTGAGAGGGCTGGAGCCGTTGTGTCGCTATAATCGAAAGTTTTCTCCGTTTGCGCAAATTTTTGATTGCGTAGGGTACGCTCTGCGCACCGTTTCCCTCGATGGTGCGCAGAGCGCACCCTACTGATCCTAATCCTAATGTTCTCACTGGGCGATTCCTCGATCCTGTTGTCGGTGATCTCGTTGTCGCTAGTGTCCTGTCCCAGAAATCCGCCACATAATTTGCGTCTCAATCCACCCAAAAATCTTCCCTTCCCCTCTTTTCCAAAGAGGGGTTAGAGTCCTACGGAGAAAAATCCCCCTTTTTCAAAAGGGGGACAATGGGGGATTTGAGTGCGAGTTCAACCGCTGCCATCGTTTGGAGTCTTTAAACAAACTTCTGAGTCACGACACTAGCTCTTGTCCAGCTACTCTATGACGGCGCAGGTCCAGGCGGGGATTCTTTCGATTTCGTCGGAAGAGCGGGCACCGAGCGGCTTGGCTACAGCTCGGAATGGTACTCCCGAATTGGCGCCGAGATCAAACGGAAAAAGAGGCAGATGCTTTACTGGCAAGATGAGGCGCGCGCTGCATCGTATCGCGACCCATGGATCGGCGGCAAAACGCGTTGCCGCCGTAGGCATGCGCGGAATTTGTCACTTTGCGGGGACGTACTTGACTAACTCGATATTTTTCGCACCCTCGCCATGCTCATGGGAAAATTTTACGATGCCCCGAGCCTCGGGGCTGTAATAATAGGTATAGGACGCTCGCTTATCGCGGCCTTTTTTCTTGTTCTTTCTGCCCGTCTCGTAACGCTCGATCTTGAAAACGCGGAACGTACCCGCCGGCGTCGTAATCTGTTCCGTGCCGGTCACCTTTGTCTCGGCGTTCCAATTTGTGCGCACGGATGTTCCTTTAGCCTCCGTCTGAAACGCCGCCGACCACACTTTTCCGACCGAGAGAGGAAATTGCAGCAGTTGCTTCTTGTCCGTTGGCCCGCCGAGCATACTCTTCACTTGAGGCAAGTTTTGCTTGGTTTCAGGCGTTCCTCCTCCCGGAAGGCTGAGCGTGAGCTTGCCGTTTTTGTAAACCACTTTGTAACTCGCATCCAATCCCTGCTTGCCTGCAGCCGACGATTGCTCGGTGACGCGAAATACCCAAACGTCTCCCTCATTGTAGACCGGGGCCGGCGCTTGCTCCTGCGCCTTTGCGTTTGACGCAAGCATCAGGAAAGCGCTCCATATCATTACTCCCAGCCTATTATGATTGCCCATCGCAACTCCTTCCTCCGGATAAGTGAAAGTCCTTGACCCCGCCGTCACCCCGCGAGTCCGCATCCTTTGCTTGTCGCTCACGTCTTGCTTGACGCTCGCAAGTCCGTGCGCCCTAAGGGACCCCGACTATTTTGAAACCGCGAAAGCGACGAGCCCTACAGCCGTGGGCAATAGGACACTGCCTCGAAGGCCGCCCCACAATCCCCTAAGGGTGATATTTCGTGCGGTCCGGCCTGCGAGCAACCTGTACGCTCAAGTGCCCGTGGCTTCCGGTCTCACCGCTTTCGCTCACTGCTCGGTCCGCAAGTTTTATCGAATTCGGCATCACTGGGCGCTGCCGGCTGCAAACACCGACTGCACGATCTGCCACGCTTCGTCTTGAATTTTCTTCAGGTGGTCTTCCGAAATTAGACTTTCCGCGTAGATCTTACACAAATCTTCCGTGCCCGACGGGCGGACGGCAAACCAGCCGCTGCGCGCGGCGACTTTGAGCCCGCCGATATCGGCGCCGTTGCCCGGCGCCCGGGTTAGCTTTGCGGTGATCGGTTCGCCGGCAAGCTCTTTGGCCGCAAGGGCTTCCGGGCGGAGCGCCTTTAGCGCTTTCTTTTGCGCCGCGGTCGCCGGCAAATCGGTGCGCGCGTAAAATGACCTGCCCAGCTCTTTGGTCAATTCATCGTACATCTGCCCGGGATCGCGTCCCGTGGTCGCAATAATTTCGGCGGCGAGCAAACATAGAAGAATGCCATCCTTATCCGTCGTCCAAACCTTTCCATTGCGGCAGAGAAAACTCGCGCCCGCGCTTTCCTCGCCGCCGAAACAAATCGTGCCGTCGAATAGACCTGGGGAAAACCATTTAAAGCCGACCGGCACCTCGAAAAGTTTTCTCCCAGACCGTTCGACGACGCGGTCGATCAGAGAGCTACTGACTAGAGTCTTGCCGACCGCCGCTGCTTTCGACCACTGGGGCCGGTGATTGAGCAAATAATGAATCGCCACCGCCAGATAATGGTTCGGATTCATGAGTCCTGCCGACGGTGTGACGATGCCATGGCGGTCGGCATCGGTATCGTTTCCCAGCGCGACTTGAAACCGATCTTTTAGCTTCACCAGGCCGGCCATGGCATAGGGACTCGAGCAATCCATCCGGATCTTGCCGTCATGATCGAGCGTCATGAATTTGAAAGTGGGGTCCACCTGCGCATTGACGATCGTCAGATCGAGCCGAAAATGCTCGGCGATTTTTTGCCAGTAGGCAAGCGCGCAACCGCCTAGAGGATCGACGCCGATCTTGACTCGCGCGGACCGAATCGCCTCGATGTCGATCACCTCGGTTAAAGCGTTCATGTACGGACTGAGAAGATCCTCCTGGCGCGTGGTCGGCGCTTTGAGTGCCGTCCCATAGGCGACCCGCTTTACTCCGCGGTTGTCATCGCGCAGCAGCGCGTTGGCGCGCTCTTGAATCCAATCGGTAATGTCGGTATCGGCTGGACCGCCTTCCGGCGGATTGTACTTGAAGCCACCGTCGGCCGGCGGATTGTGCGACGGCGTAATCACGATGCCATCGGCAAGTCCTTCTTTCTTGCCCCGATTGTAAGCCAAGATGGCCCGCGAAATAGAAGGGGTCGGAGTGAAGCCATCATCCTGCTGGATAATGGTTTCAATGCCGTTAGCAGCGAGAACTTCAAGAGCGCTCCGCTGCGCCGGACCCGAGACGGCATGAGTATCTTTGCCCATATAGAGCAGCCCCGAGATTTTGTTGCGCGCGCGGTAATCGCAGATCGCCTGGGTGATGGCGAGGATATGCGCTTCATTGAGCGTCCCGTCGAGCGGGCTGCCGCGATGGCCGCTGGTGCCGAAGCTCACCAACTGTTGTGGATTGTCGACGTCGGGCCGCCGCTGATAATAGGCTTTCTCGAGTTTCTCGACGTCGATTAAAATATCGGCGGGCGCGGGTTTTCCCGCGAGCGGATGGATCGCCATAGCCGGTGGTCCTTTCTTTAACGCGCTGCTAATTTACCTATACAACGTAAGCGCAATCGATCCTAGTTTGGGAAAAAGAATAGATGGCTGGCGCATCGTGAAGTGCAATCCGACGCGCCGAAGCGGCGCAGGATGACCGCGGCACCGGCACGCGCAGCGATCCTTTGGTTCTGCCGGCACTCCTGACGGGGCGCGGGAGGGTAGACTACAATTTTTTTGACGCGGGCTTCCGGCAGCGTCAGCAGGTGATCGATATGCCAGTGAAGCTTCTTTTTGCGACTGCAATGCCGCCTAA
>JBGPIK010000506.1:0-4707 GCA_041484845.1 Binatia bacterium
CGGGCTAGTGATAAAACACTATGAACGCATCGCTCCGCCATCCGAGATAATCGACATTGGGTCAAGGACAGCAAAATGAAGTAAAGCTTTTAGCGCAGTACTCCCTGCTCCGTCATTTCTTTTATTTGTGCTTTAGACATCCCCAACAGCTCGCCGAAGACGGCTTCATTGTCTTCGCCGGCGAGGTGCGCTTCCTCCTTCGGTATAAAAGGCCTGTCGGTCATTCGAACCGACGGTCCGGTCCGTGTCAGCCAGCCCGCTTGCGGCAGATACACGTCCCGCACAAAACCGCGCTCGCGTAAATGGGGATCGCGATACAAATCCTCCGCCGTTTGCACGACGCCGGCGGCAATACCGTCACGCTGCAACATGAGCATCACTTGATGCGGCGTGTTCTGAAGGGTCCATGATTCGACCAGCACGTCTAGTTCTATTCGATTAGCAACGCGCGCGGCACGATCAGTAAATCGAGAGTCCGCGGCCCATTCACGATGTTCGATGATTTCGCAAAATTTGAACCACTCATCCTGCGTCTCAACAGAAATGACGCACCAGCGGTCGTCGCCTTTACACCGGTAACAACCGTGCGGCGCGGCGAAAAAATTGAAATTTCCCTGAGGCTTGGGCTCGCGACCATTGACCAGCCATTCCAAATAGGCGGGGGCGAGCATGGCGGCTGCGCTTTCCGCCTGTGAAAGATCGATGTATTGCCCTTTGCCGGTGCGCGCGCGATAGTGCAGCGCGGCGAGAATCGCAAGCGCGCCATACGACGGCGCTATATAGTCCGGAAACGCAGTTTGAGAGGCCGCGCCGGGGATTTCGATTGCCGGATCACGCCACAAAAAAGTCATTCCCGAAAATGCCATAAGGATCGGTCCAAAGCTCACATATTCACGCCTCGGCCCCGTCTGACCAAAGGCCTGCAGGCTTGCCATGATAATGTCCGCGCGCACCTCTTTCATGCGCGGATAGTCAAGACCCCAACTCGCCATGACCCGCGCGCTGAAATTCTCGGCCACGACATCTGATTCGGCGATAAGTTTTTTCGCTAAAACCAACCCCTCTGGATGCTTCATATTAATGGCCACGCGTTTTTTGTTGCGGTGACTTTCCAAGTCCGATGCGATTTGGAATCGTTGACCGCGCTGCGGGCTCCGCATCGTGCGTCCGGCCTCGATCGATATAACTTGCGCTCCATGCTCGGCAAGTAAGCTGCCGAGCGCTGGGCCGACAATTCCCGTGGGGAAACTGAGGACGCGCACGCCCTCGAACAGCAACCGGCTCGACAGCGGGGGCACGGCTCGTGACGTGAGATCTCTGATCCACGCGGAGGCACGGGAAAATGCTTCGCCGATTTGCGCTTGGTGCTCCCCAAGCAGCGGCGCTCCCCGTTCGATGCGTGATGGGCTATCGGAAAATTTGTAAGGATCGCCGGGAAAACTATGCCGTCCGAGGTAGGCATGATCGAGTTCCACGAGATACTCCCGGTGTTGGGTCTGCTCATCGGCAAGAAAAGCACTCGGTGGGTTGATCGGCGCGGCCGCCAACCGCCGCGATTGGAATTCGTCAAAAAACGATTTTGCTTGGTATTGGATCGTGCGCTCCTCGATGATCCGATTGAGCAGCGGTCTCAACCGAAATCGGTTTTGCACGTTTTCCAATTTCGGGTCCAAAAGCTCGGGGGGATTTCCCAGCCATTCGACGAGACGCCTCCAATGGTCAGGTTGATTGCAAAAAATCCGCACGTAACCGTCACGACACCGATACGTTTCAGCAACCGTTGTCGGTTGGCTGTGGCCGGTCCGCTGCACCACATCGCCGCTGACACCATAGCGCGTGATCAACCGCAAAAACGGATCGGCCACCAATACATCCTGGAGCGATGTCTCGACGCGCTCGCCGAGGCCGTTATCGCGCCGGTTGTAAAGCGCGACGAGCGTGCCGAAAGCGGCATGGACCGAACCCAGATGATAGGCCACATCGCAGGGTCCGACCAGCGGCGGTCGTTCCGGATGGCCGCAAAGATTCATCAAGCCACCCATGGCAAACGCGATAAGATTCGGCCCTTTAAAATCGCGGTAAGGGCCAGTGAGACCGAAGCCGGAAATGGAGGTCATGACCAGGCGCGGATTGAGGATTTTCAGATCCGAATAGCCCAAACCGATAGCGTCGAGATATCCGACCGGTTTATCTTCGATCAGCACGTCGGCATGGCCCACGAGCTGCCGCAGCGCTTGTCGTCCTTGCTCGGACTCAAGGTCCAATACAATGCCCCGCTTGTTTGTGTGGTAAGCAGCGAAAGCAAGGCTTCCTTCGGGATGCGGCTTGTCATTTTTGAACGGTCCCTCGCGGCGCATTGAATCGCCACGCGGTGCTTCGATCAGAATGACCTCTGCGCCTAAATTGGCGAGAAGCCTACCACAATAACCCCCCATGCGCCCGGTTAGATCAAGAACGCGCAAACCCGTGAGCGCACCGCGAGATTCCGCTGGTTTGGATTGCTCAGCCATTGTTGTGCTCCGTCAGCCGTGTCTTAAGTTGAATTCGCTTTGAGTATATGGGCACCGGGTCGGTGGAAACAAGAGATGCCTGCGCGGGACGAACCATCACGACTGATCAAGAGCAAAACCGCCGCCAGCACGGAAACAGCTCTTCTGCTCAGAAGACGAAAGAGCCAGCGAAGAATTGACCGCTGGAGGCGAGAAGGCTGCGTGATCCACCTGCTTACGCAGGGCGATCGTCTCGGCCTGCACACGAAGCTGCTCCGCTGCCGGTTGTTAACCAAAAGCGAAATATATTTACATCAATGTCAACTGTACCGGAAAAAACTGCTTGACCCTTGGATCTGTATTGAACTAAGCAATGGGTCGCGACAACGGTAGGACGGACCGGGTGCGGCCAGTAGACTACACGAGTTTCGCCGATGTAAGAGAGCTCAATCGGATTAAAACCGGTTGGGCTCTTCTAGTTTGGGCCTCGAGTGTCAAGTTCGTCACAGTTTAGAGTGGCAGCCGCAGGTGGAACTAACTAACTCCTGCTTATCCGGTTGTTTCAGCATAATACCAGATGTTGGGGTTAGCCTTCACGGGCACGCAACTAGCACTTGTGGCCTGCTGAAACTACCGGAGAAGCTCGAACTAACTAGGCACAAATCTAAAATGCAAAGCCGCAGCAACGGAATAGAGGACTCCTGCGCATAGCGTGCAGAACGCGAAAGGATGGCAAGGGCTTGGATCATGGCAAAGAATCACGCAAGTAGAACTGTTGCGGTCAAGCTATCACCTTTGGCCAGTATCTTACCGGCTCTGCTGCTCACACTAATGTTTGTGAGTGCTTGGGCACACGCGGCTGAGATTGACTACGTTTATGACGATCTCGGACGGTTGCGCGCCGTAATAGATCCAAGTTCTGATACGGCGGTATACAACTACGACGCCGTAGGGAACCTTCTTTCGATTTTTCGGCAAAGCTCGTCCGTCGTTTCAATCATTGATTTCTCACCCAAGGCCGGCCCGGTAGGAACGAACGTAACGATCTACGGCACGGGTTTTAGCGCGACTCCAAGCCAGAACTCGGTAACTTTCAACGGCCTTGCCGCAACCGTGACAACCGCAACGACGACAAAAATCGTGACTTCGGTTCCATCCGGGGCTACCACGGGACTGATTGGCGTCACCGCGCCGGGCGGCTCGGCCAGCAGCACGCAGGTTTTTACGGTAACTGAATCGACTGGCGCGCCCACGATCACCGGTTTTAGCCCGACCATTGGAACTCCTGGAACGGCCGTCAACATAACGGGGACAAACTTCGAAAGCACTCCATCGAGAAACAATCTTTTTTTTAATGTTACTAACGCCCAGATCGCCTCATCCAGTCCGGCGGCAATTTCTGCTACAGCCCCGGCCGGGACTTCGGGCCGGCTAACGGTTGCCACACGGTTCGGAACAGCGGTTAGCACTGGCGATTTCTTTATACCGCCCTCGCCTTATACACCTGCCAGCGTTGAACTCACAGGTCGGATGGTGCTTGGCGAAAGTAGGACCATATCGATCAGCACGGCCAACAAAATTGGATTGATATTATTTGACGGCGTGCAGGGGCAGCGAGTAAGCGTAAATTTCAGTAATGTAACCATTTCGAGCACCACTGTCCGAATCTACAATCCCGACGGAACAATATCGGCGACGGGAACGGTGCCCACCGTCGGAGAGACGATCGATAGCGCGGCACTACCGGTTACGGGCACTTACACGATCCTAATAGATCCAGACAGCACGTACACCGGTAACATGACATTGTCTCTCCATGACGTGTTAACCACCGCCGTTCCAATTACGCCCAATGGTCCAGGGGTGAATGTGAATATTGCCACACCTGGGCAAGAAGCCGTGTTCAGTTTTTCCGGCACCGCGGGCCAGAAGATGAGCGCGCTGCTGAGCGACTTAACAGTAAACGGGTGCCCCTCTCCAGCGAATTTTGCGATGTATGCGCCGAACGGAAGCAAATTGGGTGGAGGTAGTCCGTGCTGGGCGACTTCGTATTTCATCGAGCCTCAGATTCTGCCTGTGACAGGAACTTACACCCTGGTGGTCGATGGCATCGGGTCGGCTACTTTCCAGGGTACTGTAAACCTTTATCAAGTGGTCGACATCACCGGCAACATCACACCGAACGCACCTTCAACAAATGTGAACCTTGCCACACCCG
>JBGPIK010000507.1:0-4705 GCA_041484845.1 Binatia bacterium
AACACATTGCGAACAAGTCTCCCGAGTTTGACCCGCGCAACTATGGTTACAAAAAACTCGGCGATCTGGTTAGAGCAACTAAACTTTTCGACGTAGATGAGCAACGGTCCGCCGATTCACGAGGGATATCGGTATATGTGCGTGACAAACGCAAGACACCAGCCGGAGCTTAGTGTTCGACCTCTGCGGATTCCATTTCTGAACCCATGGGAGCGAGATAGAGCCGATGATTCAAATTCTAGGGATGGTGAGCGGCATCATGATGCCGTTTTTTAATCTTCCCTTGATGCTGCGCATCATCCGGCGGCGCTCGTCCCAGGATATCAGCTTGGTTTGGGTCGTCGGCGTGTGGTTTTGCGTAATGGGTTTGCTGCCGTCCAGTTTGCAATCACCGGATCCGATACTCTTTGCCTTTGGCGTAGTCAACGCGCTTCTATTCTCGGGTGTGTTTTTTAGCGTTCTCTATTTTCACCCCGCCGTCAGGAGACGACGGCACGACTCACATTAAATTCACACTCTTCATCCCAGCACGGGTGAGCCGCAATTAAAACGAGAAAAGGGATTTTACCAATAGAGTAGGCGAATGCGCGATGTTGAAATTCACCACGACTCACTCGCTCCTCGTCGCACCGGACATGAAGATTTCCCTCATCCGGCTCTCTCGAAGACGCTTATCTCAAGGCACGTGCAGGTGACCCCCACATGGCTGCTACAAGTACACCAACCCCAAGAGGTACTCAAGAAAGTTGAAAGCCTGGGTAGAACAAATCGGGCTTAGGCTTAATGCCGGCAAGACCCACGTGGGAGACTTGTCAAAAAGCCGGGCAAGGGTTTGAGTTTCTTGGCTATCGCTTCGAAGTCGAGCGTCGTTGCGGCAGAAGGGAAAGTCTGCTGGCGCTGCGCGAGCGGATACGGCAGAAGACTCGGCGCACGCGTCGGGACAGCTTGGCCGGTATCAAATTCCACTGTTTTGTTTCTTGCACTTCGAGTCTTTTCGCCACGAAACCGAATTGGCAATAACGGCTACGCCGCGATACCCCAGGTAGGCTCCGTTTGACAGATAAGAGGAGCGACGGTTAGAGTCTGCGAAATTTAGCACTCGGAGTTGTTTTCATGCCGCAACCTTCTTTAAATCCACCTTGGTTCGTGCGCAAGGATCTGGACGGTTTCTTCGGCCTGATGATCGACAATCTTATCCAGCTGATTCTGATCGTCAGTCTGTGCCGCGAATTGATTCATCTGCCGGATAGTCTTATCTTCGGCCGCATTCTGCCGGGCGCGGCGATTTCGATTCTCGTGGGAAATTTTTTCTACGCCTGGCAGGCGCGTCAACTCGCGCGCGAGACCGGGCGGGAGGATGTCACCGCGCTGCCTTACGGAATCAATACGGTCAGCCTTTTTGCTTTCATTTTTTTTATCATGCTACCGATCTACCAGGAGACGAAAGATCCGGTGTGGGCCTGGAAGATCGGGCTGGTCGCTTGTTTCCTCAATGGGATCATTGAAATTATCGGCGCCTTCATTGCCGAAAGCGTGCGCCGGGTTACGCCGCGCGCCGCGCTGCTTTCCGCCCTGGCCGGAATTGCCATCACCTTCATCTCCATGGATTTCACCTTTAAAATTTTCGCGCGGCCGCTCGTCGCCCTGTTGCCGATGGCGCTTATCTTCGTCGCCTACTTTGCGCATCAGAAATTGCCATTGGGCCTGCCCGGAGGCATGGTGGCCATCGCTCTTGGCACGGCCTTAGGATGGCTCTTCGGTAGCATGAACGGAACGCCATGGAGGTCCAATCTCGCCCTGGCGCTGCCGCAATTCGCGGGCGGCTCGTTATGGCAAGCGCTGACGGACCCGGCATTTCTAAATTATTTCTCGGTCATTCTTCCCATGGGGATTTTTAACGTTGTCGGCTCACTGCAAAATATCGAAAGCGCCGAGGCCGCCGGCGATCGTTACCGCACCTTTCCTTCGCTGATGGTCAATGGCATCGGCTCTGTCGTCGCAGCACTTTTCGGCAGCGTCTTCGCCACGACGATATACATCGGACATCCGGGTTGGAAGCGGCTGGGCGCGCGGTCCGGCTACTCCGCGCTGAACGGGATTTTCATCAGCGTTCTTTGCCTCACGGGCACCATCCAGGCGGTGCTCAACTTTATCCCCCTAGAAGCGGGGATCGGCATTCTGCTCTACATTGGAATTATTATCGTTGCTCAGGCGTTTCAGGAGACGCCGAAGGAACATGCTCCAGCCGTGGCGCTGGGAATCGTGCCCGCCTTGGCCGCGTGGGGGCTGCTCATGGTTGAGACCGGAATGCGCGCCGCAGGAAAATCGATTTTCGATACCGGGCTGGCGCCGTTTGCCCAGAGTCTGGCGATTCACGGCATGATTTCACTAGAACGCGGCTTTATCTTTACATCAATGATCCTCGCGGCCATCGGTGTGGCTTTGATCGAGCGGCAGTTCTTCAAAGCCGGCGGCTGGTCGCTGGCGGCTGCGCTGTTCTCAGCGCTCGGCATTATTCACGCCTACCGGGTCGCTCCGGGAGGGATCACCAGTCGCTTCGGAATGTTTGCTGCACCCGAATTTGTTTGGGCCTATTTGTGCCTAGCGTTATTATTTTTCGCCGTGGGCCTTGCCGCGCGACGCCGATAGCGTTTTTATGCGACTCAAAGTGAGAGGTCGTTAACGCGCGCCGCCCGCTGGAAAATTTCTCGTGCCAGCGGCCGGCTCCGGCAAATAAGCTTTGCTATTGATTTGGGTGATTTGCCAATCATCCCTGCTATTGCGAATGAGGCGCGATACGCCGCAGGGGTCGAGGTGAAATGAACGATATTGATTAAGATCAATGCCCGTGACTTTGCATACGATCCCAAGGATCGGGAAGTTATGGCTGACGACCACGAGCTTTTGCGCCGATGGGTGCCGCTCTACGATCCGATTTAAACCGTTCCACGCTCGATCGGCTACATCGACGAGTCGTTCACCGCCGGGTACTTGAATCTGTGCCGGTTCGGTTCTCCAGCACTGGAGGAAATCCGGATAGCTAGCTTTAATTTCGGTGAAAGTTAATCCTTCCAGCGCGCCGTGGTCGAGTTCGCGGATGTCTTGCTCGACGATGACCGGCAGATTGTGCGGCCGGCTGATCAGCGAAGCGGTTTGCCGCGCCCGTTTAAGGTCGCTTGAATAGATGGCATGGATCGATTCCTTAGCGAGAATGGCGGCGATTTCTTCCGCCTGGCGGATGCCGACGACATGGAGTTCGCGGTCTGTCGCTCCCTGGCAACGCCCCTGTAGATTCCAATCTGTCGCGCCATGGCGAACCAGGACAATCTGAACACCCATGAGTCTAAAGAATTTCGTTGTTAATCAATTTAGCCTTCTTCGAGCGATTCGCTGCGAACCTGAATCTGTGCTTTGCTCTTTAGTCCTTCCATGAATTTTTGCACCATACGCTGCCGGCTTTCCGCCAGCGCTTGTTTCATCAGGGAGTCTTTTTCTCTCTCGAACCGCTCCATGTCAGCCCCTTGACTGTCCTTTAACGCGAACAGGTAAGCTCCGTCCTTTTGGGTGTAGACTCGTTCCGCTATCGGCTTTTGTGTCGTAACCCGTAGGCCCGCTCCTCTCAGCTCAGTGAGTTCGCCGATCTTCGGCAGCTGCGGCGCGTTACGGAGGAACCAACCGGTCTGTTCGAGTTTTAAGCCATTTTGCTCTGCCAGTTTACCGATATCCTTTTCTTTCTTCAGCTGCTTCAATAAACCGTTGGCTTTTTCTAACATCAGTTCTTGCGCTTTGGATTCCTTTAAGCGCTTTTCGATATCGGCTTTAACCGCTTCGAGCGGCGGGACGCTCGGCTCTTTCCGCTGTTTGAGGCGCAAAAAATAGTAAGCTTTGCCACCTTCAATGACCGGACTTACTTCATTCGATTTTAGTGCCAAAGCGCTTTTATAAAATTCTGGGTTCTGTCCAATCTCGGGAAGGACTTCACCGTTCGTGAAAAGGCCGGTCATATGGACCGTCACTCGGCCGTCTTGAGCGAGTTGCGAAAAATCGCCGCTCGATAGCGTTTTTTCCCGGTCGCGGTCGGCATATTTGGCCGCTTCCCGTTTCCCGTTTTCGGCCCTCAGGGTACTGGTGATTTCCTCGCTCGCTTCTTTTAACGTAAGCGTTTTTTCCTCTTTGACATCGTCCACCTTGACGATCTGTAATCCTCCAGGAGTTTCGATTACGTCGCTGATCCCGCCCTTGCTCAAGCTAAAAACCACCTTGTCGAGCGCCGGGGGCAGTTGGCCTTGAATAACCCAACCGACGTCACCTCCTTTGGCAGCCGTCGGATCGTCGGATTCTTTCTTGGCCAGTTCGGCAAAATCTTTTCCCGCACGCGCATCCGTCAGAATGCGATTCGCGCGGACGCGGGCGGCCTCTTTCTGTTTCGCGTCGGCTTCCGGAGCGATCCGGACCGAGATATAGCGGAGCCTGGCCTGCTTGGGCTTGTGAAACTTCGAGTCACGATTGGCTTGGTAGTAGTCCTCTACTTCCTTGTCGGTGATCTGGACGGACGAGACGAATTGGTCGAAGGGATAGGAGCGGTATTCCACTTGTACCTTGAGCGGCTCTTTAAGCGTCTCCTTGTTGCGGTCATAGAATTTTTTAATATCTTCTTCGGTCACATTGGCCTCTGAAACAAATTGACCGAGCGGCAGGCGGACAA
>JBGPIK010000508.1:0-4685 GCA_041484845.1 Binatia bacterium
CTGGAACAAAGTCTCTTTGGTTGGGAATCCAACGTCTCGATGACATTGCCCAAACATGGAAATTCATGGCGCTCAACTTTGCTCCACATCTAATCTCACCCCCCGTGTCTAGCAAACCGGATTACGGCTAACGATTAGTTTGAAAAAGGGGGATCAAGGGGGATTTGACCATGATTTATTACGATAAGCATCTCAAGAAATATTCCCGACGACTGCGAAAAGAGATGACGGACGCAGAACAACTCCTGTGGTCGAAGGTCAGAGGAAAACAGCTAAAGGGATTTCAGTTTTATCGACAAAAGCCCATCGGCAGTTTCATCGCTGACTTTTACTGTCCGAAGGCAACGTTGGTCATAGAGATGGACGGAGGTCAGCACTACAGCCAGGAAAGCCAGGCGAAGGATAAATCGAGAGACAGATACATGGAGAACCTTGGGCTAAAGGTATTACGATTTTCCGATAAGGAGATTTTTGAGAATCTAACTGGAGTACTTGAGGAGATATGGAGACGTGCATGATCGACAAATCTCCCCTTTCCCCTCTTTTCCAAAGAGGGGAAGCCTGAAGTTCTGCCGTAAGTTCATTCAGGTTGCCATCAGCTTTTTTCCGGCGCTTAGAAGCAACAATCTGCTGACCGGATTAATATAGAATCAAGGCTAGACATTCATTGACGGTTGGAGTAAACACGGTTCGCGCTCTAGAAAATCACGCACGATTCACGACGCGCTCCTGGAGCGCTATTACACGCAAGAAAGGATTGACAATGAGCAACGAAATTCTCGTTCAGCAGGATGGACCGATTCTAAGCGTTACCCTGAACCGGCCTAACGAAGGCAACGGCGTATCGAATGAGATGGCAACCGAGCTTGCCGGTATTCTTGACCGCGCCGTGGATACATCGCAGTTAGTGGTGCTGCGCGGCGCGGGGGCGGATTTTTGCATCGGCCGGTGGCAGAGCGGAGGCCGCCCATCCGGCGCGCCGCCCGAAGCGCTGGCGCTGCGCCGTCAAAACGAAGTGGTCTTCAACTGCTATGGCGCGTTCCGGCGCTCGCCGATCCCCATAGTCGGCGTTGCCCAGGGGCGGTCGATCGGTTTCGGCTGCGCGCTCACGGCGCTCTGTGACATTACCATCGCGAGCGACAGCGCCACATTCCAGTTCCCGGAGATGGGCCACAACATCATGCCGACGATGGCGATGTCGGCGCTAGTCGACCGTGTGCCGCGAAAGGCGTTGATGTACCTGATCTACTCGACGGCCACCATCGGCGCGGAGCGGGCGCTTAGCTTTGGATTGGTGAGCGAGGTTGTGCCGGCCGGTAAGTTGGATGAAACGGTACAGAACCTGTGCGCGGCGCTTCTCAAATCTCCGGCCCCGGCTACGCTTGCGGTGAAAGAATATGCGAAGTCGGCGCTGTCTATGGACCTGCAAGCGGCGGTTGACTTCGCGCGCAACCTGCACGCGACCATCAACACCTCCAGCGAAATGCGCCGGTAGGAATCACGGCCCGCCAGCGGTCCATCGCGGTTCCGCGCGAGACGGTAAACGAATTATTCCACGGCAAGCTGCGGGGCACCAGACGGACGAAATGAGAATTATCCCAAAACCGTCACCCCCGAATGTTTTTATCGGGGGTCCATGACCCTGAGCGAAAGGTCACAGTTTCGCCTGGATTCCCGCTTAAAACGTGCGGGAATGACGGTCCTCGGAAAGAGAACGAACGAGCAAACCGCGGAGAATTAGACTCGCAGTGGTTAAAGAACGTGCCGAATGAACAGAATGGTTCAGCAGCGCTGACACCAAAAACTGACGCGTTCGGTCAGGTTAGTTGCGCTTGCCAGCGCTCCAGCACGGCGCGCTTGAATTCGGGAGAGAAAGCGTTCACCGGAGGAAATTGCTCTTTCCACGCGTACGGCCGGCACCCATCGATGATGATTCGATCGCTGGTGTAGTTTCTCGACTCTCGCTGCGCGGGATTCAAGGAAGGATCGCTCCGGGTGGTCCATACGCCTTTGACAAAATCGACGGCGTGCGCAACGTCGCAGCGCGTGGCCATAGCCCAAATCACTTCTTGCGGGTTGGTAATATCAACGTCATCATCGACGACCACGACAAATTTACCACCTAACGCGCCGCCGCGGCAGGAAGCAGCAGCCAGACCCGCCTGTTTCGCATGGCCGGCATAGAGTTGCTTGATCGCAACGACGAGAAAGGGTCCCCCAGCGCCACCGCCACCGACAAATGACCAGACACCTGTCACCCCGGGGATTCCCGCCTTCTCGATTTGGTCCCACACGATGCCGCATCCTACAGGGATCGCGTAAGGAAAGGGTGCCGGCGGCTTTAGCGGAGGGAGCCCAAAAACAATGGGATCTTTTCTATAGTAAATGGCTTTCACATGCACGAGTGGAACTTCCCCGACCGTACTCGGAGTAAAGTATCCCAGCCATTCACCAAACGGACCTTCGCGTGGCCACTCCACTTGTCCGGGAGGTAAAATCTCTCCTTCGGCAACGATTTCGGCATCGGCGGGAATGGGAAGACCGGTATATTGTCCTCTTACAACTTGGACGGGCCGCCCTCGAACCCATCCGGCAAAATCGTACTCCGACAACGAGTAAGGAGGAGCCGAGCCGGCGGCGAGCATTAGTGTTGGGTCCTGCCCCAAAGAAACGACAATCGGGCAGGCTTTTCCTTCGGCGTGGTATTTCTCCATATGGATGCGGCCATGCTTGCCCTTGTTGGGTTTCATGCTCATCGTGTTGGGGCTTTGAATCATGCATCGATAGGCGCCGATATTCACAACGTTTGTTTCGGGATCTCGCGTGATCACCGCAGCACCGGTTCCGATGTAACGTCCGCCGTCCAGTTCGTGCCAACGGGGTGCCGGGAATTTCCACAGGTCAACATCTTTATCAATCATGGCCATCTCTAAAACCGGCCCTTGTCGGACTTCCACCGGCGGAATGGAAGTGAAAGTGAGCAAGCGCTTGCGCCAGAAATCGGCTAAGGAGATTGCATCGAGACCCATCGGGCATCGGAGCAGGAGCGCCGTACGCGATATAGATCCGAACGGGTTGGTCAGGATTCGGAATCCCGGCGGATAGCTCTTTATTTTGTCAAACAACAGGGCGTGGCCTTTTTGTTCTGCGACGGCTTCGGTCAGGGCGCCAATTTCTAGCTCCCAATCGGCTCCGTCGAGAACACGCAACTCGCCCCACCTATCCACCTTGTCGATAAAGTCACGGAGATCTTCAAAGTCGTTTTCATTTGCCATTTGAATTTACCTCCTCGCGGGACTCAGAACTCTGGCTTAGCTGGCAGGCTTGTGTAACCTTTTAAATTTTCTCCGGCCCTTCCCCCTCTCTTCTCTCCCCCGCGTGCGGGGAGATGTAAGAGGGGGCCTCGGCTGTTTTCGTTTGGTTGTGGCTCTGCTGGACTGGGGATGAATTGTCATAAATGTTCTTGACACCCCGTCAGTCTTCCGCATCGAGATTCATCGCGAAAGACCCCTTCGTCAGTTTCTAGCTGCCGGATACTGCTTGTTCATTTCCTCGAAAAACCCAGGGGCGTCAAGTTCCCTCACAAAACGCGGCTCGAGAAATCCGTCAGGATTAGCACCTGGACGCGCGCGTGGTATGAGGCGAACCATAGATTTGACCGTTTCTATAGTAGGCTCGGGCTTATTTAGAATAAGATTTCTATATCTCGAATAGATCGAAGCAAGAATTTCAGCATCGTCAGTTCTTGTGTACTTTCTCATGATGGCAATGCCGGCTTCGCGGTTCGCCTTGAAAAAGTATGTCGCTTCTATCCACGCCTTAAGAAACTTGAGACCGGTGTCATGATTCTTGAGAACATAGGCCCGCCGCGAAAGTATGCTCGAGGTGGCAACCTCAAAAGGAAGTTTGGAAAAGTCAATCAGCAGCCTAAAGCCCATTCGCGCCGCCGCCGCCGCTTGGGCGCCTATCAACAACGTGCCCTGAATCGTCCCATTTTGGAGACCCACCATTCGAGCGCCCAAATCCCCGACAGCCAACACGGTAACGTCCCGCTCGGATAATTCATTGACACGTAGAGCTTCACGGAGGGCCGTGTCGGTAAGCGACCCCAAAGCGCTAATTCCAATGATCTTTCCCCGCAGATCCTTAGGGCTTGTGATGCTCGGCTGAACCACCAGGTAGTGATCCAGATGATTCATGCTGCTGCCGACGAGGACGGTATCGGCGCCGCCCAGATAAGCTTCCAGAGAAGGCAGCGCCGAGTGAATGACAAACTGGACGCTGCCTCCCAGTAGCGCCATAACGCTGCGCGGCCCACCGGATATGTAGATAAGACTCGCGTCCAATCCGTACTTTTCAAAAAGTCCCTTTTCTTTGGCGACCCAAACCGGGGCTTGCGTTCCGGAAATGGAACCGTAACTCACAGTGATTTTTTCCAGCGCTGCTCCCTCACATAATCCCAAAAAATTTCCATACACCGAGATCGTCACGAGAATGGCTACAAATGTCTCGCGCCACAACATAGAAGAAACCCCTTTCTCTGACGGACCACGCTCTTCAAGTCTTCCTTAACGTTGCATAAAAATCCCAGGTCGATGGCCGCGAGAGGCCGATCTGGCGGGGGCTTGAGCCAGATCAGGAGCCTCCAGCTGGACTTCACCAAAAGTGAACTCTAGGGAGAGGTA
>JBGPIK010000509.1:0-4667 GCA_041484845.1 Binatia bacterium
AGGTCGTCTTGACGGTGGGACGTTGGACGCGATTATCAGAGACAATTTGAATGAACAAGGGTTTGATCCAGACATCGGAGAACGTAAACGGGAAGGTAAAAGTTAAGAGGAAATTATGCGGGGGATGCGCGAACGGCGAAGAAAAGCGGTCAAGACTGCTTTTGGCTCTTTAGCGAGAACGGTCTGTGTCAGAGTTGCCCAACTTGTCTAAGTCCTAATTGGCGTCACGCAAGGAATGCTTCGCAAGCATTAAAGATTTTAGAACCCATGTTGGCTTATTTGGAATTTTCTCGTTCCGCTCTCACCGGGCGGTCGCCGAAGGGTTCGGAACGGTTGCCGTATAGGACCAGCGGGCAGGTTCCCAGGTTGGGAAGATTTCCGGGGACAAGGTACATTATCGATGGGCTATTGAAAGCTCCCGATGGAAGATGGTTAAATATCCGTGCTGCTTGGTATATCAATCAATAGGGATGGAGACGTACCGAGGTTCATCATGGCTCATCCTTTGGGAAGGAGGCGCTCATGATTCAGGAACTCGAAGACGTGATTCTCACGTGTGATTTGCCGGAACAGGGATTGGCACGAGGTGATATTGGCACCGTCGTACTGATCCATGAAAAAGGTAAAGGTTACGAGGTCGAGTTCGCTACCTTGGACGGGGAAACTATTGCCATCGTGACACTAACCGCAGATCACGTTCGTCCCAGCAAACCAAAAGAGATCGCTCATGTGCGCGATCTGGCCGCCAACCCGTAGCCAGTTTCACTATGGCAGCGAGGCTAATATTCAAATACGATCGCCAAGGAGACATCCTGTACATCAACAAGAGGCCTCCATACGCGGAACAGGAGTCTGAGGAGCTAGGAGACGAAGTCATCGCGCGTATGAATCCGAAAACCGGGGAGATTGAGAACCTGGAGGTTTTGTTTTTCTCCACAAGGCTCCTGCGCAGCGATTTATTTGAATTGCCGGTCACGGTCGACCTGCGTCCTGCACCCAAGTCTGAATAGAACTCATAAAAATACGTCTTAGGCGGTCCTATGGTCTTCAGGGTCTCTCCTCCGGCCGGGGTCAAATTTTGACTTATTTTCTTAGCATTGATTCATAATTGTTCGTGCCGCACATGCGATCAGCGTCCGGCGTTGCCATAGATTCGATCGAAAAAACCGCTCTCATCTAACTTACGAATGAAGCGGTTATCGACAATATCATCGATATTGACCTCGCCGCAGCCCGGAGTCTGCGTTTTCAGCAGGCGCTGCACGTTGCGCATTCCTTTGCGCGGCAACCCATCCTAATTTGAAGAAGGAATGGTGCATTCAGGTTTTGGAAAAGCCGCTGAGAAGCGAGCCTCAAGAGCGAAATCGATATCGGTTTTGGGGTAAAATCGAGGAGTTTGAAGGAAAAATTCTAAGAGTTATCGCGTTGGAAGACAGGGTTACGATTCACAACGCGTTTCCAGACAGAGGGTTCAAGCCATGAAGCTCAATTATTATGCGGACACAGACTCGCTTTATATCGACCTTTCTGAGCGGCCGAGCGTCGAAAGCCGAGAGATCACCGAGGGCGTCGTTCTTGACTATGATGCCGACGGGAACTTGGTGGGCATTCACATCGACAATGCCAGCCAAAAGGTCGACCTCAAGAAGCTCACCGTAAACAAGCTACCGGCGATCATTCAGACAAATCCAGGCTCGCTATGCGATTGAGAAGGACGACATCCGCCTCCCACCAGAGAGTTTAAAAGGGGACGGCTACTTTTTCTCTTTCTAATCCCACATGGCGCCCCATCATAAACGATCTGACCAAATAAAGTTGCCGCACGCAATTGTCGATCTGTTCGAATTTTGCTTCACTTAATCAAGCGTGTGCTCATGTTTGCTTCAATTCGCTCGTGCAGTGCGCGCAGCGCGTGGCGCCGAGCGGAATTGCAGACAAGCAGTACGGGCAATCCTTGGTGGTCGGAGCAGTTGCTGGTGGTGGCGCCTCTTGGCTCTTGACCCGGTTGACGAACTTGACCATCAGAAAAACGGTAAAGGCAATGATCACGAAGTTGATCACGTCGTTGATGAATGCTCCGTAGGCGATGACGGGAATACCCTTGGTTTTCGCGTCGGCGATGGAGGCGGGTAGTCCTTTGGAATGATCGAGGACATAAAACAAGCTGGAAAAATCCACTCGCCGCAGAACGAGCCCGACCGGCGGCATCAGGATCCCTTCCACGAGCGTAGTGACAATTTTGCCGAAAGCCGCGCCGATGATGACTGCAACCGCAAGGTCGATCACATTACCGCGGGCGATAAAGTCTCTGAATTCTTTCCACATAATCGGCTCCCCTGTTGCAGTCGTCCCTGGGAAACGCATTGCCTGATTATTTATACACCGAATCGATGAACCCGCTTTTCTCTAGCTGGTCTATCAGGGAATTGTCAACAAACATTTCGGGTTTCGGCAGCGGGGTTTTACCCTTGAATACGCTTTCGATCGCGGCTTGTATGCCTTTTTCGGACGGGCGCGGAACGCGTAGAATCGTTGGCGCGTAGTCCTGCCAGGTGCCTTCCGCGATTTCGTCGTCGGTTATCTTGCCGTACTTTTTCAAGACCTGTTTGCTAAACTCCTTGTCGGTGTGATAGCGATGCGCGCCGCGTATGTAGGCTCTAATGAAGCGGAGGGCAGTGTCGCGCTGCTGCGCAATAAAAGACCTCGTCGTGATGACCGTGCCGGTGACGTCTTCAACGCCCAGCTCGCTGAAGTTAGCCAGCTCGCGCATGCCCATCTTTGCGGCTTGCGCGTAAAGCGGGTAAGTCAACGCGGCGACTTCGACCGCCCCGCTGTGCAAGGCGGCGAAGACCTCGGGCTGGGCGCCGAGAGAAAGAAGCGCCACGTCGCGGTTGGGTTCTAAGTTGAATTTTTTCAAGGCTATGCGAACCATCTGATCCGAGGTCGAACCGAAGGTGGTGATGCCGGCTTTTTGCCCTCTCAAGTCGGACGGCTGCTTGATCTCGGGACGAGCCATTAAATGAAAAGATGAAATATTACCGGTGGCGGCGATGATAACGACATCGCTTCCTGCCGCCGTGGCGGCAATGGCCGCTACTGCGCCGGCTTGAATGATCGGAGCACTTCCTCCCAGCATGGCGGCGACCATCCTCGTGCTGCCACCCACGCGGATCAGTTCCACATCCAGACCTTCGGCTGAAAAATAGCCCGCCTCTTTGGCGATCCACGCCGTCGCCCAGGTGCCGCCGAAACTGGGGTACAAAACCCGCATCGAAGTCGGCGCGGCAAGAGTTCGATTGAAAGGCGCGAGGAAACAAACAATCAGCAACGAGATGAGGACAATGAATCTTCTTAGCATGTCCAACTTGCCTCCTTCAGTGACAGTAAATCTGGTAGAAAAACAGCTAAAACTCATTTGCGCTTCGCGTGCGTGAAGATCCTACTTTTAGCTTTCTACTTTTGCCCTTTTACTTTTACCTCAGTACCTACCCCTTTCCACCTTCGCATCCGGCCTTGCGAGCTCTTCCTTTTTCGCAGGGACGATGCGTACCGCGCAAGCTTTGTACTCGGGAATCTTGGCCAGCGGGTCCAACGCGTCGATGGTGAGCAGGTTCGCGGCGGCTTCGGCAAAATGCATGGGGATAAAGACCACGCCCACGGTTGTCCGCGGCGTCACCCAGGCGCGCAGGACGATTGAGCCGCGGCGCGATGAAGCGCGTACAGCCTGTCCGTCTTCGATCTTAAGGCGGGCCGCGTCCGCGGGACTGATCTCGATGCGCGCCTCGGGATAGAGGTCATCGAGTTTCGAATGGCGCGTGAGCGTGCCGCCGTGCCAGTGTTCGAGGAGACGTCCGGTGGTGAGGATGAACGGGTAATCCTCGTCCGGCATCTCGACCGTTGGCCGGTACTCGAGGGGATGGAACTTGCCTTTTCCCCTGGGAAAGGACTCGGCGAAGAGATACGGCGTGCCGGGATGGCTCTCATACCACACCGGGGTCTGTAAGCCCTGGCTTTCGATGCGCTCATATTTCACGCCGGCGTATTCAGGGACAACACCGGCCATCTCTTCGAGAACTTCGGATGGACCCTGGTACGCCCAGAAGGCTGACCGGGGGCGGCCAAGTCGCTTTTCGATATGCCCGGCAAGTCGACAGACGATTTCCCAATCGGGCCGGGACTCGCCGCGCGGTTCCAGCGCCTTGCGCACGCGTTGCACGCGACGGTCGGTATTGGTAAACGTGCCTTCTTTTTCCGCCCATGAAGTCGCAGGCAAGAAGACGTCGGCATAGGCGCCGGATTCGTTGACGAACAAATCCTGGGCCACCATAAACTCCAACTGCTCAATCATGTGGCGGGTGTGGTTAAGGTTCGGCTCGGACATCATGGGATTTTCGCCCATGATGTATAGAGAGCGCACCCCGCCTGGCCTAACCTCGCTGATGATTTCGGTTGTCGTTAGCCCCGGCTTGCGGCTCAGCCCGCCCGTCTCGATATTCCACGCCCGCTCAAATTTGCACGCTGCCTCTTCGTCATCAACTCGCTGATAACCCGGATAGTGCCATGGCATGGCGCCGGCATCGGATGCGCCCTGTACATTGTTTTGCCCGCGCAGCGGATTGAGGCCGGTGCCTTTGCGGCCGATGTGGCCGGTGAGCAGCGCGAGGTGG
>JBGPIK010000510.1:0-4642 GCA_041484845.1 Binatia bacterium
GGCCGACCTGCTCCGAAGATTTCTCTCTGGGGCATACAGGACTTCTCCAGTTTCTGTCGTTTCCCTGTCACCGTGTCGCCGCCACTACCCCACCGGTGTGGGTCACCCCTTCAGCCAGCCTGCGATAGCCCATTCTGTCTTCACCCCTTTTAGACAGGTTCGACCACCGGAATTTTGTCTTAACGAGGCTTGCTCAGCGTTCACTCGCGTTGCAACCCGGTCACTCGCTCATCAGCCCGAAGCCGACTTTGTCGGTAGGCTCCAGCATCTCGATTACTCTCCATGCTGCTTCCCAAGCTAGGCCGCTCCTGGCTTTTACCGCCGTGGGACTTCCCTCACCTATATGAGAGTCACCCTATGGATCACGACAGTATTTCATCTGGACGCACCCAAAAGCAGTCTTGACCCTTGTGCCTTTTGTTTCCTTTCATGCGAGCGCAGCGGTTGAAAAACTGGAACGATTGGAACCCAAAAAGCAATAAGTCCATTTGCACTTTGATGAGTATTTCTTGAACAACCCTGGGATGTTTCTTATCCCGAGCCTGTCGATACGCGTCAAGCCACGCCTATTCGGGTTCCCTAAGTATGAGCATGTGCTGCCCGGTTTCGCTTTCCTTTACTCGAATCACCATTCCGCCCCGATGAGCAACGGAAAAGTAGCCTGACAGTTCTCTCAGTTTAGCGCCGCCCACTCGGAGAGTCATTTTCGAAGACATCAGGCGATATCGACGGTTTGCGCTTCTCTCTTGGCAATAAATAATGCGCGCTCGTTAGCGTCGAAAAACGCTGTCCACCTAGTCAACAACGTGCCGGATGTCTCCTTCCGAATGTTTTCAAGATAGTCAAGATATAAAGGACTGACCCCGGACATGAGCGTTACATCGCTCTCATCGGTAGATTTCTACCGCGAGTAAGCTCAACCTCTAAAATTGATCCACTTGTGAGAAATGCGGGTTAGCCTCGCGCTCGAGCCGACGGCGGCCTGAGCGCGAGTCCTTCGGCCTGTTTAAGATCCAGCCGCCATCCGCAGCAGCGCCGGTTGCGCGGAAAATCCTTGATTAAGCCACCAATCGGCAATTTCGATTCCGGTCGCGAACCAAATGCCTTCATGGCCTTTCATATATTCGATCATTTCCTTAAGCACGCTGGTCCTGCCCAGTCTGCTCGATACATAGGGATGCAATTGAAAAGTGGTGAACATCGGCGCGATCGCCGATTCGTTGTAAAGATCGTTGAAGAACCGCTTCCACAAAATCAATGCGTTATCAGGATGATCGCCCGCTCTATTCTGGTGACCGAAAAGCCTGCCGTCGCCAAACGGCTGCCGCGGTAGTTCGACCAGGCGCGCTTGGCCGTTTTCCCAAACGAACGGCACATCGTCGGCAAAGGAGTTGCTGTTCCAGATGTAGCCCTCTTCCATCAGCAGCCCGACGGTATCGACGCTCTGGGTGCAGGTGCGCCAACCGACGGGCCGTTTGCCGGTGCGCTGCATCAGCATATCGGAAGTGCGCCGAATGCAATCTTTCTCTTCCTGCCGTGTTAGATCGCGGGCGATCTCGTGATGATAGCCATGTCCGGCGATCTCATGACCCTGCTCGACGATGGCTTTCATCGCGTCCGGATATCTTTCCGCGATACCGCCGCAAGTTAAAAAAGTGGTCTTCACATTGACTTCATCCAACATGCGTAGAATCCGCCAGATGCCGGTCTTCGGCCCGTATTCCCCTTCGGCGTAGTCCTCGTTGTTCATCTTGCCGTTTAGTCCCGGCCGTACCGGTTCTCCACCTTGAAAATCGAAAGTGAGGGCGACCGCGACCCGGTTGTTGTTCGGCCAAGAGATCTTTCCCTTTGCATGGTTTTCGACGATCATATCGGACCTCCTTTGATTTTATGAACCAACAGCCGTGCGATTGACCGCACTGTAAATGAGTATCATCGGCTCTGTCAAACCCACTGGAGAGCCTTTTCTAACTTCGGTTATTATCTTGGCGGCCCGTCGAGCCGAAAGCAATGATTGACGCCCCAATTAGCCTTTGTTAGATGATGATTTTCAGAAAATATGGGCTCACTACCAATAAACACCGCCGCCGGTTTTTCACAACCCGGACCAAGGATGTAACAGAATATGGCCGAGGAGGCTTATGGAGATGAAATTCACAGGAGCGACGTTTATTGTAGCCGGGCTATTGATCATCCAGGGCGCCACGGGCGCTTGGGCACAGGGGAAAAAACCGGCGACGCTCGCCGAACTCGCGTCATACACCGGTCCCGACCGCGAACAACGTCTTCTGGCCGGGGCGAAAGCCGAGGGCAAGGTCGTTTGGTACACGTCGCTTGCCGGCAGCTCATACAAAGAACTCGCCAAAGGTTTCGAGACGAAATACCCTGGCGTCAAAATCGAGGCCTATCGGGGCACGAGCACGGACATCATGACAAGGCTCAGCGCGGAGGCGCAAGCGAAGCAGATTCTCGCTGACGTTCTTGAGACGACCGTGCCTCCTTTGACCTACCTGCGGGAAAATAAGCTGCTGGTTCCTTATACCTCGCCTTTTCTCAAAAAATACCCGGCCAGCACCAAAGAAAGTGCCGGCCGCGGGCTCATTTACTGGGCCGTCGATCGCGAAACCTATAGCGGCGTAGGTTACAACACAACTCTCATTGCGGCTTCCGCCGTTCCAAAAAACTACGGCGATCTTCTCAGGCCGGAGCTTAAAGGGAAAATAGGATTCGTCTCCAATGAAACCGGCACCCGAGCGGTCGGCGCCATGCTTAAAGTCAAAGGCGAAGAGTTTCTCAAAAAGCTGAAGCTACAAGACGTCAGCCTGCATTCGGTTTCCGGGCGAGCGATGGCAGACTTGGTAGTCTCCGGTGAAGTTCCGCTCTCCCCGACTGTATTCCGGGATCACGTCATCGAGGTCAAGAAGCAGGGAGCGCCGGTCGAATGGATCCCAATGGATGTGGTGCCGACCAATACCGGCGGTGTGGCGATCGTTGCTCAAGCGCGAAATCCACATGCCGCCACGCTCATGGCTGATTTTCTCCTCGGTCCCGACGGGGCAAACATTCTTTCCGACTTGGAATATGGCACCCCTTTAAAGCCAACGAACTACAAGCTCTGGTACCCGGAGTCCGGAAGGTCCAGCGCGCAGTACGACAAAGCGATGGAACACTGGGATAAGTTGCTGCGGGAACTCGGCCGCAAGTAATGCGAAACGGCGCCCTTAGCCCGAATTGCTCACCGTTAGACGGAAAGCACCTGGGGTCAGTTTGACTCCAAACTTAAACCGGATAAGGCACGTTAAGAACTAACCCTAATCCGACAAAACTTTCGGAGCGAGAGCACTGAGCCAAGGCGGTGAGACCGGAAGCCGTGGGCACCTGAGCGTGCAGGTTGCTCGCAGGCCCCGACCTTACGGAACATCACCTTGAGGGGATTGCGGGGTGGCCATCGAGGCAGTGACCTATTACCCAGGGCTGTAGGGCTCAGCGCCTTGGCGCGTTCAAAATAATGTCGGATTAGAGCTAAGAGCCGACTTGATCCCGTTTGTTGTTCCAATAAGTCAATACGTAATCCTGACACCACGTAGCTTCTGAGGCAAGAAGACAATTGGCGGCAATCAAAAGACAAAGACGCGAACAAGTTCTGAATCTCTCAGCCAAACCATACTCCCGGGTTGTCGGGGGCACCTGGAGCGAGTCGCTGCCGGTTTCTACTGAGTTATCTCACAATAGATGTATAAAGCTTGCTTAGCTCTTCAAAACTCCCACCTGCCTCAGGTCGCGCGGTGTATGGCTTTATGCCTTGAAGGAGGCGAGGATATCTGATCGTTACTCCGGGTCTCGCAACCTCCCTACCCATGCCGGCGAGCAGCTGTTGAGCTTCCTTAGATAATACATAATCGATGAATAATCGGCCGGCATTGGGGTGCGGCGCTCGTTTAGCGAGCAGCATATGCCCGGCGCGCATCACAACTGGGTTTGCTTGAACGATTTCGACGGGAGCACCTCGCGCCTGCAGTTCCAAGGCTTGATAACCAAAGAGATTGACCACGACGGAAAACTCGCCGGCGGCCAGTAGTTCCACCTGGAGCTTATGGCCCCGCACCGTCTCTGGTTCTTGCTTCATTAGATCCTGGAAATACTTAACCGTTTTTTCCTTACCCCAAATCCACACCAGCGGCGCAAACCACTTGGCATCGTCGTTGTCCAAGCTTAATTTGCCCTTCCACTTGCGATCGAGAAGGTCAGCGTAGGTTTGAGGAGCATCCCTTTTTTGCACGAGGCGGGTATTATACGCAATCACATTGGTAAGCACGTACATGCAACAGGGCATGAGTCCCTGCGGATCTCTGAACTGTTCCGGAAAAGCTTCCGTCTCCTCCGATTTGTGAGGCTGGAGTAAGCCTCGCTCACCCAGCACCCAGGCATTAAATATGTCAAGGCTAATCACATCCACCATCGGCCTGCCGGAACGGTCCTCCGTCATCACGCGATTCAGAATACTAGTATATTGACACGTTAATAACGAAACATTATAATGACGCATTATTCCACCACGGAGGTGCGTCAGCCATGCGCCAGACCGAATTGAAGTTGCGCCAAAAAGACCGCCGGACACTGGAAGAGTTTCGTTCGAAAGGTA
>JBGPIK010000511.1:0-4638 GCA_041484845.1 Binatia bacterium
CGATATTCAACTTGAGGTTCCAGCGCTTCGCTATCAGGATCTCGCCAGCAAGGACGCCGGGGAACCGTCCACTATCATTCGGCAGCGAGTTAACGCCGCGCGAACGATTCAGTTGAAACGTTTTGAGAAGACGAAAATACATGCGAACGCGCAAATGGGCGCAAGAGAAATTAAACGCCACTGTTCAGTGAACGATGATGCGGAGAAGTTGCTTGAGATGGCGATCAACAAACTGGGCTTGAGCGCCAGAGCGTACAGCCGGGTACTCAAAGTCGCGCGAACCATCGCCGACCTCGCAGGCTGCGAGGACATTCAGCCGGCGCATATTGCCGAAGCCATTCAGTATCGAAGCTTGGATCGGAGGTCTTAAAAATCCGGTAACACGGTGCCGTGCGTCGGATGCAAGACCAACGAACCGGCGCAATCTTTCAGCCCGAGCAATAACCCCATGAGTGAACGTAGCGGGATATAGCGCGTCTGCTATGTTACTAGACCTGCCCCCCGGATAAGCCGCGCATTGTCCCGCTCCAACTCCCTGACCCGCTCCGCTAAGGAATTTCTCTCTTGGCGTTGTGGCCCCCGCTTGCCCGCTGCTTGCGCCAGTTCGCAAATTCGACCACTACGAACCTTCCCGCCGTAACAGCTATGACCTATCCGTGCAGGGCAGAAAACTGGTGGAAAGCGCCTTGGAAGAATCCGGAAAGACTCCTTACACATTTCTGAAAACAATTTTCTTTCTAAAAGAATTCCAGAGCGCACGTCGTTAAACGGAACAATGTGCATCCCGAAAGTATTTACCTGGAAACATAAGTCTTTCATGCTATTGCATATAGAAAATACCTATCTATTATATAGGTTAAACCCTTACAAAAAATAGAAAGCCATTGCGAGGTGAGCATTATGAAGAGAATCTTCTCCGCAGCTGTTTTTTTGATTCTATGTTGTTCACAAGTTTTTGCGCAGAAACTGGCCGAACTAAAAATCTCGGCCATTCCCGATGAAAACCCGCAAGAAATGTTACGCATCTATCAGCCGTTTGCCGATTATCTCACAAAAGAGATCGGCATCCCGGTGAAGTTCACGCCGGTTGTTGATTATGCGGCAACGGTTGAGGGATTAGCGGCGAACAAACTGGACATGGTCTGGTACGGCGGACTTACCTCGGTGCAAGCGGCACGGCGCGCCAAAGGCTCCAAAAGAATCATCATGCGCAAAGAGGACACCGCGTTCAAAAGCTATTTCATCACCCGCAAGGAAACGGAAATTCATGAACTCAAGGATCTAAAAGGGAAAACGTTCTCCTTTGGCAGCGTCAGCTCCACCTCGGGGCATTTGATGCCACGCTACTACTTGATGAAAGCGGGGATCAACCCGGAAAAAGACTTCTCGAAGTTCAGCTTCAGCGGCGCCCACGACGCGACTGCCGCTTGGGTCGAAGCCGGTCGGGTGGATGCGGGTGCGCTAAACTTCCTGGTCTGGGACAAACTGGTGAGTCAAAAGAAGGTGGATACCAATAAAGTCATCGTCTTTTGGACCACACCGCCCTACGTGGACTATGTCTGGACGGTCCGTGCCGGACTTGACAAGACGTTAGTCGACAATATCTCCAAAGCGTTTCTTAAGCTCAATTATGAAAACCCGGAGCAAAAAAAGCTGCTCGATCTGCATCGGACCAAGGGCTACATTGCGGCTAAAGATGAGCAGTGGAAAAGCCTTGAGAACGCTGCCATTACCACCGGACTGATCAACTCGAAGTAGCATGCTGAAGCCTGAATCCGCCGAGGAGCAATATCGGCTCGAAAATGTCGTAAAGCTGTTCGGCGCGAGCCAGATCGCGCTTGGCGGGATCGACCTCGCCGTCCGCCGTGGCGAAATGGTCGCGATGGTTGGACCGAGCGGCGCCGGGAAGACGACGCTCTTCCGGGTTCTCAACCTGACGCTTCGGCCGACCTCCGGCAAGTTGTGGCTCGACGGCAGCGAGGTTGAGCACGTCCATGGCAAAAAGCTGCGGGAAGCGCGCCGCAGAATCGGCACAGTCTACCAGCAGCACAATCTCGTACCGCGGCTCAAAGTAATCCACAACGTGCTTTCAGGCCGCCTAGGGCAATGGTCTACAATGCGATCCTTGGTTTCGCTTTTGAGACCGCGGGACATAGAGCTTGCCTACAATGCTCTGAAGCAAGTCGGCATCGAAGAGAAAATATTCGTTCGCACCGACGAACTATCGGGAGGGCAGCAGCAGCGCGTGGCAATCGCGCGGGTATTGGTGCAGGACCCTGAGGTGATTCTCGCCGACGAGCCGGTATCGTCCGTCGATCCATCTTTAGCGACGGCGATCGTCAATCTCTTGGTCGACATCAGCAAGCAGACCGGCAAGACCTTGCTCGTCAACCTGCATAGCATCGATCTTGCCCTGGCCTATTTTCCCCGAGTGGTCGGCATCAAGAGCGGCACGACGATGTTCGATCTCTCGCCTGGCCAAATCACTGATACGTTGCTTGAAGATCTCTACTCTGGCCACCTGCCGGACAGCGCCCCGGATAACATGACCGATGATGAGCCCCACGCTCCCCTCCTACAATAAAGCGGAGAAGTCCGCTTTCCCTTATCTCTTCACCCTATTTTTCCTGATTGCCTTCATCGATAGCTGGCACCGGGCAGAAGTCAATCCCTTGCTATTCCTCGAGGCCGAAAGGCGAGCCAATCTCTGGAAATTCGTCACCGGTATGTTCCCGCCGGACCTATCAGGAAATTTTCTCAGCCTGATGTTTCGTCCGGCGATGGAAACCATCCAAATCTCCGTCATAGGAATTTTGATTGCGATCGTGATCGGTTTTCCCTTGGGTCTGCTCGGCACGAGAACTTTCGGCGTCGGTGGCGTTCTCAATGAGGCGGATACCGTAGGTTCGCCGGCGCGAAAAGCCTGGGGTTATCTGGTCTATTTTTGCGCGCGCGCAGTTCTGAGTCTGTTCCGCTCGATACCGGAATTTGTCTGGGCCTTCATGTTTGTCCGCGCTGTCGGTCTCGGCCCCTTTGCCGGCGTGTTGGCCATCGGGGTCGCCTATGGTGGCATGCTCGGGAAGGTTTATTCGGAGATTTTCGAAGCGGTGAATGACAGACCCTTAGAGGCGCTTCAGTCGACCGGAGCCAATCGCCTGCAAATCTTTTTCTACGGCTGGCTGCCGCCGGTGCTGCCCAACTTCATCTCTTACACTCTCTATCGGTGGGAATGTGCCGTGCGTGCCTCAGCAGTATTGGGTTTGGTTGGAGCGGGGGGCTTAGGGCAACAGATCGAGATATCGATGCGGATGTTTAACTTTCACGAAATACTCACAATTCTGGGGATGCTCTTCATTATGGTCGCAGCTGTGGACTACATCAGCGCTAAAATCCGGGCCCTGTTATGAGCACCAATCCGAAGGACACGAGACGAAAGGCCGTGCCCTGGCCGGGACATAAGCAAGCGGGCCAAGATGTGATCACGAGATATGGCATGGTTGTCATTGCTCTTGCCTTGTTTATCTGGAGTTACCGCGGCGCTGAGATCCGCCTCGCCGAACTCTTCAGCCGCGAAGCGATAACACAGATCATCGCTTATGTCGTGGGGCTTTTCCCACCCGATTTTTCACCAAAAGTTCTCCGCGAGGCGGTGCGCGGGACCTTTGAAACTTTTGCCATCTCCTTTATGGGAACGTTGATGGCAGCGGTGATCGCTTTATCCGTGGTCTTTTTCGCTTCGCGCAATCTTATCTACTCAGGTTTGCTCTACGACATGGAACCCAAACAAGGTGGGACCCGAGCACTAAGAGTGGTTCCTTATCTTGTGGCCAAGGGACTGCTAAACATCTTGCGCACGATTCCGGAGATTCTTTGGGCGCTGATCTTCGTCTTTATCGTCGGCCTTGGCCCTTTTGCCGGCGTTTTGGCGCTGGGCGTCCACACGGGCGGAGTGTTGGGCAAACTCTTCGGCGAGGTCTTAGAAGACGTAGACCCACAGCCAATAGAATTGCTTCAGGCCACGGGCGCGAACAAGCTACAGATCCTTTTTTATGGAATATTGCCGCAGGTTTTGCCTCAGTTTATCTCGTATACGCTCTATCGATGGGAGGTGAATATCCGAGTGGCCGCAGTTCTGGGGTTTGTCGGCGCCGGCGGATTGGGTCAGAGAATTTACTTCGCCATAAGCCTCTTTTTAGAGAATCAGTTACTGACCTATCTGATATTTATTTATGCCCTGGTAACTTTCGCCGATTATCTTAGCGCCTACCTAAGGCGTCGAGTTATTTAACCAATGGAGAAACCCGCGGCTGCATGTCAAATGATGCTGGAACAAAATATGCTTGCAGCCGTTGAGATTGCAGATGTCCGGCTTGTCCATGACGTTTCCTAATATGGCCACCTAAAGTGTTGAGTCCTTTGGAAATATTTTGCTGATAACCGTCTTGGATCTCGAAGTCTCAAGTGAGTGATCCATAGAGTCAGGCTTGAATGTATTAACCTAGCTGCCGCAGGGCCTGCTCAAGCAGGCGACGAAAGCCCGACTCTATTCCGAGCCTCGTCTCAGCCCGCTTCACCGCATGACTCACCGTCGACAACTCTCGCACCTGCAGATATCTCCTCAACTCCTCCAATCCCACC
>JBGPIK010000512.1:0-4631 GCA_041484845.1 Binatia bacterium
AAGCCCGATTCCTAAGTTATTCAAAAAGCAGGTGATCTCTTCGGCTGTCGCTCGACGCGGAACCTTTCCGGCGACCAGTTCCCTAAGCTCGGGAGCGGCAAGCCAAAAGGGATGCTCCACAAGTGAACCGGAGACTTGCCCGGGCCCGTTTTTAATGATGTCGATGGCGTCGTGAGCCGGGATGCCGTCGTCTCCGTAACCGGCAACGTAGTTTTCCGGAGCGTGCTTATGCGAATGAATGACCAGCCGGTCCACTTTTCGAATAGTTTCATCGCCGAGCTCCGGTACCCGGACGCAAGTCAGATGCACACCCGGCCTTACCCAGTCGGGATTGATCACTCTCGTTAAAGAATTCGTTGTCGTTGCGATGATATCCGCATCACGCACGGCTTCTTCGGGATTATCGACGGGCCGCACCTCGGCCTCGACCTTTTGCGCCATCTCACGCGCGAAGGCTTCGCGATTGCTCTTGGTCGGACTGTAGACATTTACTTTCTTTATTTTGCGCACGGCACACATAGCCGGCAGGTGGCTTCCGGCCTGCCAGCCGGAGCCAAAGAGGGCCAGTGTGCTCGCATCCTCGCGCGCGAGAAAGCGCGCCGCTATGGCGCTGCTCGAGGCCACGCGCATGCGCTGGACGACGCCGTCGGGAAAAATCGCCAGCGGTTCGCCGTTTACAGTCGAGAACAACATGACCAAACCGACGTACTTATCGCCGGAAGCCGCCGGGATCTTGGTCTTTAGAACCCGACCTCCTTGTTGCCGCCATCGGATGATGTCCGAATTGATGCGCATGGCGACGATGGGCGGATCGACCAGCCCCGCCTCCATAGACTTGAAAGCATAGACGCCGGACTCATTGGGCGACGGCAAGACCAAGTCCGTGCGCGGACGATTGATCGCGGTGCCTTTGTCCCAGCTCTTGTAGGCTTTCTCCAGCGCGTCAATGCAAGTTTTGATGGATAAGAACGACTCGATTTCTTCGTTGCTCAGTATCAGCATGTTTGTTGCATATTAATGCGGCGAAACAAGGTCAAGAAAAACGAAAGTGCGCGGGATCTCGGGAAGTCACCTGCGAGTGAGTCGGGTTGCGGAATCAAAAATGACGGCTAAGAGCTCCGGGCCGTTTAAGACCGCGAACTCCCGGTCTCCTATCCAGCACGCACGACTGTACCGCGGAACAGGAACTTACGCCCAATGATCTTTCCGCAAGTTCAAGTAAATCAGAAAGCGATTGATTGCTCTTTCAGCTGACTTAGAAACCTCGGCTCTCTTTCTTGGCCTTCTTCGCCGCTCTTTTTTCCATTAAGGTTTTAGCAGGTTTCTTTTTGCCTTCCTTCTTAATGTCCTTGCCTTTGCTCATGTCATTCGCTCCTTATGATCGCGTTTGATCGTTTGGACGGAACATATAAACCTTTGTCTGGCGACTTAGATCACGTCATCATTTAGCACAGCAGTTTTTAAATTTTTTTCCGCTTCCGCATGGGCAGGGCTCATTACGTCCAACTTTCTTTTCGGCAATCTTCGGTTTGAGCGGATTCAATAATCGTGTTAAGTCGGCGATATCCTCTGGCTTGTCTGGTTCTAAACTAATTCTATATCTCCATCCCTTTTCTTCAAGTACAGAGGTCACTTCTTTGAATCTATTTTCTGTTTGTACTGTAACAACGGCCGGATTCTTTTCAGTCCCCAATTTAGCGGTCTTAATGCCATCGAATATTCTTATCCGATTGGCACCGCCCGCATTGCTTCTCATCTTTCCCACATCGGAAATTCTATTGCCCATAGCGTCACTATTCCAGAAATCTAAGTACTTTTCCATAGAAGACGCCAGCGAGATCACCGGCGCGAGACAAGCGCCGCGCGAATGGCGAACTCCTAAATTACCGCCGTTCATCATTTAGCTATCCACAGTTTGTCGAGGAAACCGTCAATTTGGAGCCTATCCAGAAGGGTTCGGTCGAATAGGTCTTGAGGTTTGATCCTTTTTACCCGCGGGTCGGCCTTGGCCGTCTCATCGATAATGGCCTGAATGGAGTCCAGCTTGAATTCCATCCTGGGCTCCATGACCTTTATTTCCTCGTCATACGCGGCGTCCAGAATCTTACGATCGTTGATGCGCAAATATTTGCCGAGCACTTTGTAAGTCAGCTCCTTATCCTTGAACATGATCTTCATCGCTTCGGCCATCGCACGGATGAACCTTTCAATAATCGGAGCGTGCGTACGAAGTAAAGCGCGGCGCGTCACCAACATCGCGGCGGCAAAAGGGATGCGCAATTCCGGCCCGTAGACGGCGTAGCGAAAGCCCTCGGCAATCGCTCTGGCGCCACCCGAAGGCCCAGTCATCGTGGCGGCATCAACCTTGCCGTTCAGCAATGCGGTGAGATTTTCAACCTGGCCGCCGGTCTGAATGAAATTAACTTCGGCGGGGTCCACACCGTATCGTCTCAAAGCCTGAATGACGAAATAGTGGGAATTGCTCCCGATGCGCGTTAGCCCCAGCATCTTCCCTCTGAGGTCCTCGGGCCTTTTAACCTCGGGCCGGGCCAAAATACTGTGCGTCAGACTGTTTTTCGCGGCGGCGATAAAAACCAATTCATTAACTCCCTGCGCCGCGGCGCGCACGATGGCCTCTCCGCCGCTGATCGCCACGTCACCGCTCCCGCTGAGCATCGCGGCGGTCACCATGCTCGCCGAGGATATGTAAACAAGCTGGAAATCCAAACCGTACTTCTTAAAAAGCCCCGCCTCTTCCGCAATCCACGGCATCGACTGCGACATGGTGCGCGCGGAGTGGATGCCGACCAGTTTATCCGCGGCTAATCCCTGGCAGGGCGCCAACACGAGGATAAGCACCCCAATGATCCGGCGACAGACATGAGCAAGGGAGGAAACAGTCATGGTAGCTACCTCCTTGGGCGAGTCAACGGTTTGGAATGCGCGTATTTAAAAAGATGCTGGGTTAAACTATCAAAACTTTCCACCGCCGGCCACTGGTTTTCGAGTGGAACGTTACGCCTGCTTTAGAAATTGAGATGATACGCTCCGCCGCGAAAAACCCTAGCTGTTCCGTCATGTCCAACACGCTGTCAGAGTGAAATCCAGCTGATTAACATGCTTGCCGCTCCTTTTCCAGTCTCTTTTAACTCGTTCCTCCTAGCCTTGATCGACAAGTGGAATCCAGCGATAGTGGTTGTCGGAAATAGTACTCAGCGATATTAGGACCGGACCGAAATGGAGGAAATTCAAGGGCTGCTGCGACTGTTTTACGGGAGAAGCCCGCGGCTTCTATCCTCGAAATCTCGCGAGCGGAGCCTCTGAGATCTTTTGCGCACCCCTCAAACAGAGGTTTTCAGCAACCCCTTGCGATCGCGAATAACAAAGGAGGTGCTTTAATGTCTGCTTGTCTTAAGGCAAGAAGGTCTGCTGTTTGGTTTGTAGCCTTCGTGAGTCTTTTTCTCGCCAGCGCGACCGGTTTGCGCGCGCAGACGAGTCTTAAGAAAGTTCGGATGTCGATTCCGGCCGCAAACGTCACCTACCTCCCTTTCTACGCGGCGAAAAACAACGGCTATTACAAAGACGAGGGCCTCGACGTCGAGTTCATTCTTATGTCCGCGACGCTTGCCAGCACGGCGGTCTTAACAGGCGACATCGATTATAATGGCGCGGTAACGGGCGTCGTGGGCGCGGCCGTCAAGGGACAACCGATCAAGGCGGTTATCTTCACCACGCGGTCGCCCGTGCAGGGTCTCATGGCAAAACCAGAGGTCAAAGATCTCCAACAACTTAAAGGCAAGAAAATCGGCGTCAGTTCGCCCGGCTCCACGACCGACATCGCCACTCGATACATCCTCAAGCGTCATGGCGTTGAGGTCGGTCGCGACTACTCGGTTGTTTACCTAGCGACGGAACCCGGGCGCCTTGCGGCGCTGGATTCAGGAGTCATCGACGCCGCCATGCTTTCGGTTCCGGAAAATATCCTCGCGCGGCAGAAAGGCTTTAACGAGTTGGCCTTTTCCGCCGATTTTATCGAATTTCCGCAGAACGGCTTCGGCACGTCCACTAAAAAAATCAAAGACAACCCCGAGGAGGTTCACCGTATGGTTCGCGCGACCTTGCGCGGGCTGATGTTTGTTTCCGACAAAAAAAATAGGGACACGTCGATTGACATGATAATGAAGAACTGGGCCGTCAAGAGTCGAGCGATGGCGGGCGAAATGTATGATTACATGGCAAGAGTCATGCTGAGCGACGGTTCCATCAGTATGATTGGGCTCCAGGCTCTCGTCGATCAACAACGAGAAAGCGCTAAGGTAACGGATTCGGTGAATGCGGCCCAGGTGATCGATTACAGCTTCGTCGAAAAAGCACGAAAGGAATTGGGCTTGTCAAAACAGTAATCTCCCAGGGCACAGGCGAGATGCCTGAGGAATTCTGAAACATAATGCCAATTTTACGACGCGGTGTGATCAAGGCGGGTTAATTGTTCATTTCAATCGCTTCGGGTTTGATTCCCCGCAGCTTGCTGCGTAATGAGCTATTCCAGACCTCTAAGAGTCCGTCATTCCCGAATGCTTCTATCGGGAATCCAGGCGAGACCGAACCTGGACCCCCGACCCATTCGACGT
>JBGPIK010000513.1:0-4630 GCA_041484845.1 Binatia bacterium
CGCGGGGCAAGCTGTTCTATCGGTTAGTAGAGCAAGCCCTGAACGTGGAACCGTCCCCATATCACAGCATGGTTGGCGGCAAGGGCCGCCAAGCCGACCACAATAAGTAGGGATAAGTGGAGTCAATTGAATACCCACTTAGCGTTAAACTGTCTCGGTATTTGTGATGTGAGAAAGGTTAGAAACCAAAGCCGATGAGTTAGCAGCACAGGCCTTCATCCAAGGCGTGGAGGTAAGTAACTTCGGTGAACGTCTTTCAGGCTGATTGCGGGATTCGGCCCGGGGACGGGCGATGGCTTTACGGTTGCACATCCAGCCACACAACATAGCGTGACAACTATTCCAAGGACGAAACGTCGTAACGGTCTCATCTAAGCCTCACTTCCCTCGGCAAAACCAAAATTAGAAGATACCAGACGCTTTGTCAACTTCTGCCTCCGGGGTATGCATCAATCTTGCGAGTATTTTCGACGCCTTGCAGATCTTGGCCCAGAAGGAAAAGGCGAAAAATCTCTTTTTTCATTTACAGGTTGTGATATATTCTTGTATATTACGTAGCTTCAAGGAGGTTCCCAATGGGAAAATTTTTTGGTCTATTGCTTTTGGGGCTAATGATTTTTGCTCCGGTTGCTATAAGCAAAGCCGCAGAATTGCAGCCAGTGGTGAGTGTTAATCTATTTGGCGGGGCCGAAAGGGGAAATGATGAACCCGCGGGTGGGATCGGTGGCGGGGAAATCCTGGGGTTTCTTCCCCTTGCCGATAGGATTGGATTGCAGGGGAGCTTGCTTAACCAAGGCGGAAACGGAGGCTACCGGCTAGGCGTGAGCGCGGGACCCGTTTATGCTTATAATTCGGGGAAGTTCGGCCTTTTTGGCGATTATGTTCACCGTGGCCGGGACGATACCAATTTCTTTTACCTGAGGGGTGTGTGGTCGCACTATTTCGACAATTTTGATTTCTTGTTGAGTTACTCTCAACCTCTCAACTCCGTACAACACACGACCCGGTCAATTTCGTGTTTCGGCAGCTCTTTTCAGGTGAGGTCGGTACAGCCGGCATTAAATGAACTGAAGACGGTGGTCAGGTATTACCCGAGCCAGAAGTCCGAACTGAACGCCGGATTCCTTGTGAACGGTTTTGCCGGCCCGCACCACAATGACGCCGGAACCGGTTTTGGCGGTGTGTTCGGATTTGCTTATCAAGTTTTGGATTGGTTAATTGTTCGCCCAATCCAAGCTCAGATGGATACGCGAGAACGGTACAGAATAACTTCGGGCGTAGAATTAGTCTGGAGCCCGCTACAGCAGGCTGAGCGGGGCGGGGCCGAGAAAAGCTCTACGTCGTTCGCTGCACCGACCGGCGGCAACTGCCGTCAGTTCGGTTAATACCTCTCAGCTCGAAGGCGGATTTTGTGGCCGCGGTTCTTGGTTGGGACTCCTCCAAATTTGGCCAGTAGCCACAATGCGAATAGAACTTTTTGGGTGATCTTTGTACAACTGCGGAAATACCACGCGTGGCCAAGTTCGGTCACTATCATGACTGCAGTAAACGAGGCACAATTAACGTCGGCCGTGCGCCAGGAGTGCAAGATTCGAGTAGGACCTTAGAATGGATATAAACGACCTGAATATTATCATTGTCTCCGCGGCCACAATCGCCAACCCGAGCTTTCTTTGATCCGTTTATAAACGGGAGCATCGCCCTCCGTAGGAATGGACAGCCCATCTCCATCGAATCTCGCTACGATGACTGTGATATTGTCATCGCCGCCGCGCTGTCGCGCCAGATCGATGAGACTTCTACAGGCCCCGGCGCCATCATCCCTTTCAACGATCTCAGCGATCTCCTCCGGCTCAACTTTACCCCACAGGCCATCGGTGCACAGAACGATTTCGTCCCCCTGTTTCAGTTCCACGAAGGACATGACGACGTCGACATGTCGTTGCACGCCCAGGGCCTGAAGGATGACATTACGGCGCGGATGTACTTTGGCTTCTTCCGGGCTTAGAGAACCGGCGGCCACTAACTGTGCCACTAAGCTTTGATCCTTAGTCATTTGGGTGACCGCGCCGTTGCGGAGCAGGTATGCGCGACTGTCGCCTAATTGCGCAAAGTATACATAGGTACCACACACGGCGGCAGCCGTCAAAGTCGTGCCCATCCCGCGACTCTGACTGTTGTTTTTGCCCTCATCGAATATGATCCGATTGGCTTCCTGGACGGCTTGTCTGAAAATCCTGATGAAACGGGTGCGTCCGAGAGAGCGTTTGTTTTTCGCCTGATCGATGATGCTTCGCGCAACCACATCGACAGCCATACGGCTTGCCACCTCGCCTGCATTAGCTCCGCCCATACCGTCCGCGACTAGAAAAATATTCGCCTCTTCAGTCTCGACGCAGGAGAACGGATCATCAGGTGAGATAATGTCATTGTGGTCGGCGATGAGAAAACTATCCTCGTTGTTGGTTCGGACCAACCCGAGATCGCTCATGCCAAATGCTCGAATGATCATGGTGGCAGTAAATCCGTCATTTGCGCACGATGATTTCTACGCGACGATTCTTGGCGCGACCTTCTTCTGTATCATTAAGCGCGACCGGCTTTGTGGTACCGAATCCCACGGCAGAAATCTTTTCAGATCGATACCCGGCACGCACAAAGGTGTCCGCAACGGTGCGCGCGCGGTCTTCCGATAACTTTTGATTTTGCGCTTCGGCGGTGTCTCTCTCACGGCTTGCATGGCCTTCGATGACGATCTCTTGTTGAGGCGCATACTGCTTTACGGTTGCAACAATCCCGTCGATTTTTTCCACCGCCTCAGGCTTTAATTCTTTGCTGCCGGTTGCAAACAGCAGGCTTTGCAGAATAATGCGCACCGCCTTCGGCTCATCCACAGCGTAAAAGCCCCTCGCTCTAAGCTCATCCACCAATCGGCGCGGCCAATCTACCGGCGGTGGCGGGGGTTGCGGCGCTACCAGCTTAGCGAGAATAAGATTGGCCTCACGGTGTAGGACATACCAAAAGCCAACAAAGAGAATCATGGGAATCGAGAACGCCGCAATATACCAGACCAATTTTACACGCGTTGGCGCAACGGCCGTGGGGATTGCCTTTTGGTATGCCTCGGGAAACAGTCGATTGAAGTTTTGACGGATGTCGCCGTTGCTGGCGCATAATTGTTTGTAGAGGCTCCCTTTCAAATCTTTGAGTTCACGAGGGTCGTCGCCTACAGCGTACCTTCCTTGGAATCCAAGACTTAAGCAAAGATAGTAAATTTCTCGTATATCGTTCAACGGAGAAGGTAATTGTTCCAAATGGCGAAAGAACTCTTCCCCCGCGTTGAGGGTGCCGTAATAGGTCAACATCAGGTGCTGCCATTGATTGCGCTGTGACCAATTCGAATTGAGAATCATTTCATCGACCCAAGACAGCACGGCAAAGCGGGCTTCGCGAAAAGTTTCAACGGCCACGCCGCTGGTCTTTACGCGCTCGTCTTGGGCGTTCAGAAGCGCTACAACCTTTTCCCGGACCTCGTTTAAAGGCCGAGGCTGCTCTTCACAAGAGGCCCGGAAAAAAATCACATAGGCCATGAGATCCGTGAAAATCTCGCGCAAAGGGTTCGTGACCCCGGGCGCAACACGCGGGCTCGCCGTCACGCGTCCCATGCGCGTTATCGTGGCCAATCCTTTTTGGAGCCAGCTTGAAGTATTTTGCGGGTTTACGCTGTGGGATTCGTTACTCATCGATCGCCAAACTATTATCCATTAATCTGGTTGAGATTTTAGATCTTCGCGACGAGTTGGTCCAGAGGGAACTTTGGGACGTTTGTGTTAAGAGGAAATCGCAAATTCGATGTTTCTTATTTGCAACAGGGCCTGCTCGGTTTCATCAACCAGTAACATGCGCTGGCCTACACCGAGATACGTCCCTTCGCCTACTTTTTTCCAGTCCGTCATCCGACCGAGCTTGACTCGGTCATCCGGATGCTCGGCGGAACCGTGATACTGCGCCGGCAAATACACATCCCCCAAAGGTTGGTTGCGCAGCTCAACCTTTGCCGGTGTCCAGATTAGGTCCCTCAGCGTGCGCGGTGGTTGGATTTGTATTTGCTTGATCTGTTCGAACGGCAACCAGACATAGTCCGTATGAAAAAGGACCTCGAGAAACGGGCCGATGAGATCATCGCAATCCCTCAAATCGTTAAATGGGCTGCCATCGATTTGCCCTTTTAAGGGTTCACGCAAATCGCTGCTCTCGTCAAGCAAGTTCTCGAAATCTTGCACCTGATTCTCCCGTAGTTTGGCGGCAGCTTGCAGATGGAGCCCAGCATAAGCAGGGGGCTCAGATAGGAACTTGGGCTGAAGGTTTTTTCCGCCAAAGAATGCCCGCCGGGCTGTCTCCGCTTGGAGCACATTGCGGTAAATCTGGAGGCCCATTTCGACCTGCACGTTTCCGCTCATCTGGGCAATGGCATCGAGCTGGCGCCCGGCCCGGTCGAATTCGGCAGCGAAACAAAGCACCTCGAACAGGAAAATCCGGCTGCGCAATTCCCGTGGGTTGGCCTTTACGTCTTGGGTTAGTTGGTCGATGGCCCCACGGAGATCGCCGTTATCGAAGAGTTCTTTTGCAC
>JBGPIK010000514.1:0-4620 GCA_041484845.1 Binatia bacterium
ATAGCAGCGAGCGATTCAGTTCATCGAAATATTGCTGAGGGATATTGCCGAAGATCCATCAAAGAATACCTGAATTTCCTCTACATTGCGCTCGGATCGTTAGGCGAGAGTGTGTCCGGTTTGTATGCTTGCCGGGGAGCGGATCAGCTGAACGAACAGGACTTCAAAATTCTGAATGCCCTTTCATACAAGCTAGAGAACGGTTTGCTAAAGCTGGTGGAAAGCCTGGAACAAAAACAGATGAGTGGAGACTGGATTGATCATTTGATCGTAAAGGAAAGCAACGAAGCGTATGGGGCAGTGGAGTAAGAGCAGCAACCGAGAAATCGATGATCCGAAAACGCATCACTCCCATACTCCAGGACTCCAATACTCCAACACTCCAACGCGTTCTAAAGTATTGCTTATGGACCTTCTTTCGACCTATAATCTGAAACGCTGGATCGAAGAAAATAAGTCGTACTTTAACCCGCCGTTTAGAACCAATCGACTGTTGATTCATCACAATGATTTCCTCGTTATGATATTGCGCGGGCCGAACACGCGACTGGATTTTCATATCGACCCCGGGGACGAATTTTTCTATCAAATCGAAGGGGAAATGGAGCTGCACCTTAGGCCGCGAGGCACAGGCCGCCAAATCGTCAAGATCAAAGAAGGGGAGATCTTCGTCTGTCCCGGAAAGATGCCGCATTCGCCCCGACGTTTTGACAACACCTGGGGGCTAGTGATGGAACGTAAACGGAAAGCGGATGAGCAAGAAGAGTTCGCGTGGTTCTGCGAGCAATGCGATGAGCTGGTGCTGTCTCGCGTCGTGAACCAAGGGGATATCCCCGCGCAAGTTTTCGCGCTATACAGCGAGTTTAACGCCGATGAAACACTTCGCACGTGCTGCGGCTGCGGTTACGTCTTTCCTGAAACGCCGATGGCGGAGCGCCTGGCGTTCCTCAACCTCGATAAATAATTGAGACGGGGGCAAACATGACGAACAAAGTTCACGATAAATTCGGTCATCCGGCCGAGCGCACCAGAGGAAAAGTAAAATCGTATATGGCCGGATGGATTCAGGACTTCATTCGGCACTCGCCGTTTTGCGTCGTCGCGACCAGCAACGACAACGGTGATTGCGATGCCTCCCCTAAGGGAGGCAAACCCGGATTTATCAAGGTGCTGAACGAAAGGCAGTTGCTCATTCCCGATGTCGCCGGCAACAAACTATTTCACGGTTACGGAAACATTGAGAGCAATCCGAAAGCGGGTCTGGTGTTTTTCATTCCGGGACACCATTCGACCGTAAGAGTGAACGGCACGGTTAAAGTCGTCGATGCGTCAGAAATGCAGGACATTAAACTCGAGGTCCATAATCCCGACGAACGGGCGAAAGTGCTTCAAGGATTATTGCTGGACGTGGAAGAGGCGTACAGCCACTGCCCGCGCGCGTTAAGATTTGCAAATCTATGGGACACCGACACGATCGCTAAGCATATCACCGAACCGCCAGTACGTCCCAAGGATCCCGGGATCTGAAAGCTCGGCCTTGACGCCGGGAAAACTCTACAGGAGCCCTTCGACAAAGTTCAGGGCAAACGGTAAAATAATTCACCACCCTGCTGCCGCCTTTTTCATCGCGTCGTGCCACGGCTTGATCTCGCGCGCCCACTTCTCGTTTCGGACTTTATCCAAATAGCCGCATGCCGACTGCATTTCCGTACGCTCGGCGCGAGACCAGCGCGGCCTTGTTCCGCTGCGTTTGGCGCGCCGGCTCTTCTCGCAATAGTTCCGTATAGCGCGCCAGTAGACGAGGGCGTTGCCGCCATAGCGCTCGACTACGGCGTCGGCCCAACTGCGCTCCGGATCGTACGCGCGCGGCCTGGCCGCGTAATCGAAGCAGGTGGCAAGCGGCACGAAGCTCAACCTTTCTTGCAGCAAAGGATTATTAAGATAACCGTATACGGATTTCGGTAGTTGCGGATCTCGTCCTTCGAGCGGTCCGATGTGGAGTTCATCGCTCATGCTCAAGTCATTGACCGGATAATTGTCCCACAAAAGTAGGGGGTGCTTGACGCGCTCAGCGACGCGCTTCATGTGCGCGACGGTGATTCGTTTCGGCACGACCGCCGGCCCGGTCCAAAAACAGGCGACGTCAGCCGGCAAGCACTGGCCCAGAATTTCCAAAAAATCGGCTTCGAAGGCGCCGAAAGCGCGCGCGAGTAATGGATCCGGCGTGTAGTACGACGGGCAAATCCACCATTCGACATTTTTCCAAGAACTCGGCTGGCGTGATTGAATCTCCTGCAGCCAGGTTCCTTCGGCGCGCGCCAGGCTGGTTTTGAATCTTTTGCGGTCACTGGCGTGCTCCAGGCGCGAGGGAATATCGTCGAATAGCACGGCAAAGGTTCGCACTCCGCTGTCGTAAAATCGTTGCGCTTTTTTCAGCAGAAGACGAATAGGCTCATCGGCGCCGAAGCACAGGCCCTTGCCGGGATGAAATCCATAGACGAAATCGATCCTGTAGTGACGGGCCCGGCGAATCAATCGCGTTAGCTCGCGCCAGTCTGTTTGCGGGTACAGTTCCATCCAGCGCGCGCGGTGATAGGGATCATCCTTCGGCGCATAGACGTAAGTGTTCATGCCGCGCGCGGCGCCGAATGCAAAAAGCGTCGTGCGCTGCGCCATGCTCCACAACGGACCGAAAAATCCCTCGACGATGCCGCGGCGCCGGAATGTTTCTGTGTTGCGCATCGAAGCGTCAATCTGGCACAGAGTAAAAGGAGTAACAAGTTCGGCTTGCCAAGCGCCACGCCTTTGCGTAGGATCGCGATGGCAAAGTTTTCAACTGGGGTCGCCTCCATCTGCCGCGTTTTGTGCTGCCGGTTGTTCCTTGCGGTTTTTAATCGCAATCTTCTCGGTGACAGGCGCGTTGATTTCCAGGAATCGACCGATGATGAGTGTTTTCTCACCGTCTAAAGAACGGTTGGGATTGCCGGAAGACGAACGGCCACAGCATCGACGCAACCGATGGGCTCAAAGACTTGACGCCCGAATAAGTTCAGGGCACAAGAGAAAGAGGGTCAAAACTTGCGCGGCAGAATCGATGACGCAAGGCAGAGACGGCGCGGCGCGCAACTTTCGCTCGACCATCGTAACACGCTGCGCGCGTTGGGCCGATTGAGTAACGAGAACGAATGTCAGCGTATATTCTGATTGAAGGCATCCTCATCGGATTTGTGGTTGCGGTGCCGGTTGGGCCGTTGGGGTTATTGTGCATTAATCGGGCTTTGCTCCTGGGTCCGGTCACCGGACTTATTTCCGGGCTCGGCGTGGCAACGGCGGATGCCCTGGCCGCTGGGATCGCGGCGCTGGGCATATCATTTGTATACGGATTTTTGAGCGATCACCAAATCATTCTGCGCCTGCTAGGCGGCGCATTCCTGGTTTACTTGGGATTGAGCATCTACCAGACAAAACCCACGCGGCAGCCACCGCCAAGCCGCGTCAACAGTCTATTGTCGGCCTATGCGACCACACTTTTTCTCACTTTCTCTAATCCGGTGACGATTCTCTCGTTCATCGCTATCTACGCCGGATGGCATGTCGAGAGCATGAGCGGGCGCTATGTTTCCGCGGCGATACTCACCTTGGGCGTTTTTATTGGTTCGGCGCTCTGGTGGATTGCTTTGTTCGTCGGGTTGACGGCCTTTCGCGAAAAGTTCAGTTTGCGTATAGTGGGATGGATCCATCGCGTCTCGGGAGCGCTCATTGCGGGGTTTGGCCTGGTTGTCCTTTTGAGTCTTTCGCCGTTAAAGGCGATGTTGGGGATTGAGTTTTAATGTTGACGAGTCAAGCGTCCGCGAATGTCAATCGCATACCCGGCGGAGTTAACGTCGGCCTAGCGGTCACATATGCGGTGCTTAATGTCGGCCAATATTTTATCCTGCCGGCATGTCTTCTCCCGGGCCATTTCCACTGGGCGTGGATCCTGGTGCCGATCGCCTTTCTCAATAATCCCTATTGGAGTCTGCTGCACGAGACCATTCACGATCTTTTTTATCCAGATAGCCGCGTCAATATGTTTTTCGGCCGAGCGCTCTCCATTATGTTCGGCTCGCCGTTCCGAATTTTGCGCTTGAGCCATCTGCTGCATCACAAGCTCAATCGCACGCCGAAGGAGGGAACCGAGTTTTACGATCGTGGCAAGACATCGCTCTTCTGGGCGTCCGCCGGCTACTATTTTCAGATTCTTGGCGGCCTGTATCTGGTGGAAGTTTTAGGTCCGCTGCCGTTCTTTCTCCCGCGCGCATGGCTTCGCCGCCTGGTTGCGCGCGTCGTAAAACCGGACACGGTGAGCGGCATTCTAATGCAAAGCTGGACGCGAGACGAAGCGATCCGCGAGATTCGCATCGACGGCCTTCTCATCGTCATGGGGTTCGCAGCGGCTCTTTACCTTTACGGAGCCTATTGGCCGTTGCTGATTGCAATCATGGCGGCGCGGGGTTTGCTCATTTCATTTCTCGATAACGTCTATCACTACCGTACGCCTGTGAGCGATATTTTCTACGCACAAAATTTGTGGCTGCCGCCATGGCCAGCTAAACTCCTGCTGAACTTCAATCTGCACGG
>JBGPIK010000515.1:0-4591 GCA_041484845.1 Binatia bacterium
ATGAGATCAGAAAAGCCTTTGTCGTGTATCTCGCCAGCCACGACCGGCCGATGCATGAGTTGCTCGACCCCAAACCCAAAAATGTTCGGCGAATCTTTGAAAACGAGTTCGCCGGCGTGATCGTCGATGCAGTGACCTATGATGAATTGATCGCCGCACGAGAGACGCTCATCGCGACTCTGACAAGCAGGCTAACCGCTGGTGAAAAAGAGTTTCTCTTGTCTCTAAAAGCGGGTCAGTTGAAATGGGACTTGCTCGGGATCGAGGGCATCGCGAAATTGCCCGCGGTTCAGTGGAAATTGCTAAACATCAGAAAGCTCGGCGCCAAAAAGCAGAAAGATCTCCATGACAAGTTAAGTCGGGTGCTCGGAGTTTAAAGTCGATCTCGCCAATTACACTCCAGCCTCAGCAGAAAAAGGATACCTCTCCGCAGCGCCCTTATCTGTTCTTTTCACTATTTGAACGACTGGAACGGCTGGACCCATTTGAACAGGACCTAATATTGAGCCGGTCGCCCGCGCCCAACTCAAGCAGGTCGTGACGAACAGGGTCTCTCAGTTCTTTGCCGTGGATGCAGAGAAAGTCGAGGGCAAAGATCCGCTCGTGGTCAGATTCACTGGTGAACGAATAACCTACGTCGGCCGGACGGAAACCGAGAGAAAGGCATTCCAGTATCGAGTCACGCTCCAGCATGTGGAAAGAACTCAGCAGAATCCGTATGGTTTGGTGGTCAGCTCGGTTGAGCAGACCGAAATCCCGGTGGCATCTTTCCCGAACCCACAATCAAAAAACTAGGCGTTTCTGGGTTTCCTTTGACGGCGCCTGTATTCACCACTTTCTGTGATATGAGAAAATCAACCCTGGGTTTGATATTTTTATCTTAAGACGTGCTGCTTTAATGGACGAATAGATCACAGGATATAAATTGATGCCCTGCAGTAGCCGTGATCTGTAACCCTTCTGTGAGTTTATTTTGGCGCCGGGATCACTAGTCATTATTGTTAACAACATTTTCTGTTGGAAGGGCACCGAAAGAAAAACCATCTATTGCTTTCACTTTGAAAGCAACTTAGGCTTAAATGGATGCGAGCGGCGACTTTTGACAGCTCCTTCTGGGTTCATGCAGTTTATCTGGATCTTGTCGAATTCCTGCTTTCGGATTTTGAGTTGGTCTACACTAAAGCGATGGAAAACGAGTTAGGGCGCGATAACCCAACGAGCCGCCGACTCACGGCATTATTATCTGACAAAAGCATCAAACGAGCTGCACCAAGATCGGAGAAGATTAAATTGTATGGAGACGGGGAGAGAGCCGCTATTAATCTCGCTTTGGAACGAAAGTTCCTATTGCTCATCGATGACTGGAGACCTTATGAGGCGGCACAGGCGGCCGGAGTTGAGGTCGTCAATTCTCTAGCCTACTTGATCGGGCTTTATGAACAGAGACGGATCACGCCGGAGCGCGTGTTACATGCCTTGGCCAGGACAACGCGCTGCGGAACTCTGAGACCCGAATGGATCCAGTCTGCGGTTAGGGTCGTAGCAGAGATTCGAAGAAAGGGCGAGAATCGATGAAAAAGGAAAAACACGAGAAAACGACTGTTACTGTCAGATTGACGGACGAAGAAAATCAGGTCTTGAGCCGTCTCTGTACGCTTAAGAAGACCAGCAAGACGGGATACCTTGCTCGCCTCGCTAAAGACCAGGCCAAGCGAGAGCTTCTCAATTACGCCGCGAAAGAATACCTGGAAGGAAGGGCGTCGTTAAGCGAGCTGGCGAAAAAAACCGATCTGGATGTGCCCACAATTATGGATGAGGTTGCCAGCATCAAAGGAGAGGACAAGCGGGCAGTGGAGGCTTTTTTGTCCGCCGTGGAAACGCTCTCGAAGTTAAATAAAGACCCAGAGTTCTATAATCTAGCCGTCAACGCCGTCAGAGAATAAATGATGGCTCCCCGGTGACCGCAAGTCGAAGAGCAGCGGGTGGTTGTCGTCGAACCATTGAACCCTTCGACAGACTCAGGGCAGGCTCTTGGACTTTGGAATCGGCGGGTTGGCGCCGCCTAGAGCTGTCATTTTGACGTTTTGAGAATTATCAAAACGTGCAAGTTCCCCCTTGGGGAAATAGTTCCCGCCTCATGGCTTGTGACCTCTGACCTCTGCCTTGCTGACCTCTGACTTCTGACGTCTGACCTCTGTCGTTTAAAAGTCTTTGCGTTTTCGTCTCCTCCTTTGGTAGTATAATAAGCCGCACAGTGGGAAGCGGCCGAGGACGATGCGCTAGACTCGCTAGGAATCATGTCTGATTGAACTGTGCTTTTGAACTCCATGCCCCATGCTCCATGCACGCTGCTTTCTTGCACCCTGCTCCATGCTCCCTGCTTCTTTAGCTCCGTGTTCCGACCTGTCACCGGACTTGGCTCATGATTCCTTCAATCAATCCGAAATCCGCAATTCGCTCCGGCTCCATGCCCCCTGCTTCTTTCCTCCGCCAGGCCAGCCATTCTGCCGAGCAACAGTCGAATGATTCCCGACGAGATCGGAGAAAGATTCACCGCCATAACTCTCATCCTTAATCCTTCTCGTTTATCCTTGGAATCATGCATTACGCGCACGCTATGTCATTGGCAGCATCCTTCGCGGCGCATTCTGGATGTTCGCTTACCTCGATTCCGGTAATGCCCTGCAACAATTAGTCATGCAACAACCCAGCCACCGCAAATGACTCTTCGATCACACGATTTGACAAAGCGAGAGGTTTTTTAAATGCGCTGATGTCGTTCGACAGTCTTCCTTCCGATGAGTAACGGGTGGTGACGAACGCTGAGTAAGCAGGAGGCGAGATGAGAAGAAAAGCTGGTCTATCGCGGATAGCGGCGTTGTGCGGTTGCGCTGTGATAGGGTTTCCCCTGGTGGCTCGAGGCCAAATCTCATCCCAGGCGCCGGAAGCGGGAAAAAAAGAAGGAGAGGTCATGCTTTATGGGGCTATTCCTATAGAGGCGTCGAACCTCATGGCAAATCTTTTTGAAAAGCAATACGGCATCAAGCTCAAGCACTGGCGCGGCGATGCCACGGAGCTCATCAATCGTGCGCTTACGGAGGCGCGCAGCGGCAAGAACAACTTTGATGTCATCCTCGGCAACGAAGGCGTCATGACATCTATCGACGAAAAGGGACTGCTCGAAGTCTTTGCTCCGCCGTCGGCGAAAGCATTTCCCAAGCAGTTTCGGCAACCCGAACAGAGAATGACGCCGTGGCGTGTCTTGCCCTATGGCATTAATTACAACACCCAGCTGCTGAAGGCCGAGACCGCGCCCAAAACTTGGGAGGAACTCCTGGATCCCAAGTGGAAGAAGCAATTTGCCATGGCCAACCCCGGGCTCCATGTGACGACGTTACAGTTCGTCCTCAACTTGGATAAGCTCCTGGGCGAGAAATGGCTCAGCGTCGTTGAGGGCTGGGCAAAGCAGGAGCCGCGCCTGGGCGGGAGTCTAGCCCAAGCGGCTCAGGTGCTGGTCACGGGCGAGGTTCCCGTCGCCATCAGCTATATCAAAGACAAGTTTCAGCACAACGGACCGATTGACTATGTAAAAATGAACCGCTATCTCGCCTCAGTGAGTTTTGTGGGGATCAATCCAAAGGCGCCGCATCCCAATGCCGCGCGCTTATTGGCGGATTTCTTCCTCGGGCCGGATGTGCAACGCATCTTCGGCAATATGGGTGAATATGTTATTAACCCGAAGGTCGAGCATCGCTTCAAGAAGGAAGTCAAGGATGGTCAGATCGTGGTCATGCGGCTGCCCGCCAAAGAGGAACTGGAAAGCTGGAGCAAGAAGTTTCGTGAGTTGTTCGGATAGCGCGAGGCGATGCTAGTTTATGGCGTTGCCGATTCGGCTTTCGGGCCTCGCGGAAAGTCGACTGAATGTTTCGCGCCTGAAATTAATTGCGGGCAAATAACAAAGAGGAGACGTTATGATTACAGCCGAAGATCTCAAAGGAGTCCTGGCGATGATGCCGGCTTTTACAACGCCGGATGGCGCGTCGCCGCATGCGAGAGATACTGTCGATACGACCGCGCTGGAGACGGCGGTGGATAAAATTATTCGCGACGGCGTCAACGCCATCGCGGCGATGGGTAGCTTCGGAGAGTTTCATACGCTCTTATGGGAAGAAAAGAAGAAGCTTGCCGAAGCCACGATCGCGGCTGCGCGCAAGCGTGTGCCGGTTTTTATCGGTTGCAGCAGTACCAATCCGCGGGAAACGATGGAGCTGGTGAAGTTTGCCGAGCGGGCAGGCGCGGATGGGGTGCTTTGCGCCGTGCCTTTCTACTTTCCCTCGACCGTCGAGAACGCGGTCCAGTTCTATCTCGATTTAGCGGATACATTCCCCAAGCTCGGCATTGCCGTGTATCACAATCCTCCTCTGCACCGAGTGACTCTTCCCGTGGCGGCATTTGAAAAACTGCTAACCCGGCCCAACATAGTCGCCATGAAAGACAGCCACCGCACCCCGGCCGCATTTATGGCGCTCATGAAAATGGTCAAGGGTAAGATCAGCGTCTTCTGCAATCAGATGCAGACTTATCCTTACAT
>JBGPIK010000516.1:0-4562 GCA_041484845.1 Binatia bacterium
ATGAAGGCAGGTCCGAGCTTTGGGACAAAATTGCTCAGATAGCCGAGCTCGGCATGATTGCGACTGTCGCCGTAGACGACGGCAGCCTCATAGCTTCCATCCGCAAGTCGCTGCCACAGCGTCTGGATGCGCTCGCGAAACTCAGCCTGCGGCAGACGCTCGGAATCCCAATCGTAGGGTCCGATCAGCAAAGTCGAATGCATCGTAAGCAAGGGAGATGCTCCAGCCCGAGTAATAACCTAGCGAACGATAATAGAGACTTCGGGTCCATGACGCTTACGTGTGAAATTCACCTATCATTGCCACTGTCCGCCGTCCGTCATTCCCGCATTAACTCGTATTGCTCCTATAGTTGGAAATTTTTCCGCCTTTACGCAAATTATTATTCGCGTAGGGTGCGCTTTGCGCACCACCAACCGAAACGGTGCGCCGAGCACACCCTACGAACCTAACCTTCCCCTGTGGTATGACTGTGTCGCAATTTCAAACTCTCAGTTGAGTCCTCTTCTGTCATTTCGAGCGAAGGGAGAAATCTTTCGTAGATCACTCACTTTCGTTCGGGATGACAACTCGCTGCCTGCTGCATTGCGACAAGGTCTCGCCAGGAGATCTAAACCTCAATCTCAGCCAATGACGCCATTCGCTCGCTCAAAAGTTCTGCGGCGCCCGAAGTGATGAGAACCGGCTCGCCGCACAAGAGATATCCGGTTTCAGGAAGATACTGATTCGGATGAATGACGAAAAACATATTTGGCTCCAGCGCCGTTGGGTTATCCAGACTCACGTCTCCCGGCGCATTCGAGCCGAAACCAAGGCCATGCCCGCGTCGCCGGATGTGCGGCGGATGGCAAAACTCGCCGTACCCTTGTGCCTCCAGAATGGCATCGATCGCGCGGCATACATCGACCATCGTCGCTCCTTGCACCGCTATTGCGATGCCCTGTTTCATCGACTCGACGACAAGCTCATAACCGCGCGTCAGCGATGCGCTGGCCGCTCCAAGCACAGCCGTGCGGCAAATCTGCGCCATCTGCCCTCTATAGCTCGGCGTGATCTCGGCTAGAATGATGTCGCCGGGCTCAAGCCGGCGGCCGCTCGACGGTTGCACCGCGCGGTTATGGGCGCCGGCGCACAGCATGAGAAAATTATCTTCCGCGCCGAGCGTTTTCATGTACCATCTTAATTCCACCGCGAGATCATCCTCGCGCATGCCGGGCCGGGCGATTTGAAGGAGGCGCTCATAGCCTTTTTCTGCAATTTGCGCCGCCGTGCGCGCCTTGGCGATTTGATCCGCCGTCTTTCGTCTGGCACTACCGAAAACGGTTCGTTCCATTCCTCGCGCTTCGCCCCGCAGCATGGCCGTCACCCGCTTCTCGATAGGCCACGGCATGCTCGTCAATCCAGCCGTGCCGACTCGCGCTGGTGAAATCGGGTTCCGCGCAAGATAATCTGCCAGCGTATTCACCACATCGTCGGCGCCAACGGCCTGTACGGATGCGGAACGCTCCGCCGCCCGTTCGGCATCCCAAAACGGGCTCACGACAAGCATGGCTTTCCCGTCGCAAGGCAAGATGACCATTGCATGGCCAATCGACTTGAAGCCGCTCAGTACCATGACGGCGTTGGGCTTTTCGATGAAGTGGCCGCCATCGTGAAAACCCAAGAGCAAGTCGACGCCTTGCTCCCGCATCTGACCGCGGATTGCGTTAATGCAGTCTGCAAAATCCATTGCCGCCTCGATCAATAATGACCTTCGTCGGCGCCGGCATCGCCGGGATCGGTATCGATGAACAACTCTTCAATCGACATTTCCCTGTTGATCAATCCCTGCTGATGGCAGTAGCGAATAATGGTTTGGAGGTTCTTCCGGTTCGCTTCACCCAGGCCGTAGGCCCAGGGATCGGGACCCAGAGCTTTGCGCTCTTCATCCCATTGGTGTGAAAACCAGGCCAGCGGCACGATTCGCGGATTGACCACACGTTGATAACACACCTGCTTGGCTTTCTCGAAGGCCTTGGCCAGGCTTACCGCCGCCCAGGGATATTTATCGACAATCTCCTGCTTGATCACCGTCACGTGCATGATGGGAAAGATGCCCGTCTGGCGGAAATACTCGCGCTCGACTGCTTTGTAGTCGGGGAACAAGCGCGCGACCCGCGGGTCGCCGTTGACGATCGGCTTGGGGATGTAGGGATTGATCATGACGGGAATTTCGCCCTCCGCGAGCATCGTATCCATATGCTTTCCGGGCGGAATCATCTCGATCTTCAACCCCGGCGGCGGTGTGAATTCGACGTCTTCGCTACGATCGACGACCCAGGTTATTTCTTTGTGCGGCACGCCGTAATGCTCCTCCAGAATGCCGCGCAGCCAGATATTGCCCGCCGGCTGGAAGTTGGTGCCACCGACTCTCTTGCCGATCAAGTCCTTCGGCGACGTGACGCCGGAGTTCACGTTGACGAAGGCGAAGCCGTGACGAAATCTACGGTGGAAAAAGACGGGAATCCCGGTGATCGCGACGTTGCGCGCGCGCGCCATGAAATAGGCGCCGACATTGAATTCGCAGACGTCGTATTCGAGATTGCGCGCGATGCGCCAATGGCGCTCCCGCGGCCCGTGGCCGGTCAGCACCACAAGCTCCAAGCCGTCGGCTTGGACCGTCCCCTCCTTCAGCGCGCGCACGATCTCATAATCGCCGCAAGCAACCGATAGCCTGACTTTTGTTGCCATCATCAAGCTCCTTCCATTGAGCGATAACACAAAAATGGATCGTGCCTCAATCCGAGCGCCACTTGCCGAATCTCACCTCCGCGCGGCGCACGATTTCATTCAGGACGATCGCCATTGCCGCGACCAGCGCAACCAGACCGAAAAGTTTCGTCGGATCGAAGCTCTCGGTGAATCGGCGCGTGAAATATCCAATTCCCGCCGAAGAGACGTACAACTCCGCCAACAGCACCCCGAGCAGCACCGCCGTCATCCCCAGCCGCATGCCCGTAAAGAAACTTGGAATCATGTGCGGCAGGATCACCCAACGAAAGATCTGTCGTCGGCTCGCTCCCATCGAGCGGGCGCTCAACAGGTGAATGGGCTTGAGGTTCTGCACGCCCGCAATGACATTCACGATAATCGGAAATATCCCGTGGCTGACACCATAAGCGATTTTCGCCGCAGGACCGATGCCGAAATAAAGGATGAACAGCGGCAAGATAGTAACCTGCGGTATGGCGTAAAGGAGCAGAATGATCGGCCGAATGCTGCGATAGGAAAACGAGTGCAGACCGACCGCGAGCCCCACCGCGACGCCGATGATAACGGAGAGAACAAACGCGGCGCCGAGCTCCCAGAATGTGAGCATCAGCGCCTTGGCTACGCCTGCGGATCGAAGCAGCGTGCCCAGGGTCGCCAGGACGCGCGACGGCGGACTCAGAAACATGGGGTCGACCAACCAGCGCGCCGCGATCTCCCAGATCGCAAACATCACGAGAATGACCCCCAAGCGCGCAATGGCAGGATGCCGCAGAAAAGCCCTGCTCCCTTGGGCGTAAGCGCGCACGTTTGAGTTCGACTTGGGCTCCATTAACACCAAGATCTAGCGCAGTACTCTTAAATTAAAGCCCTTGTGCGTTCACGGCTGAGCCGCAACCAAAAAAGAGAAGACAACTTTCACCACGAAGGTCCCAGCGCGGCAGAGCCGCAGCCAAAAAGGAGTCAAGAGATCCCCCCCCTTACATCTCCCCCGTCGCGGGGGAGAGAAGAGAGGGGGAGCAGGCTATTGGTCTAAATAGCGTTTCATCAAATAATGACCGTCAAACATTTGCGCAAGCCGCGAAAACTTTGAACTATAGTAATACGAAGGTCACGAAGTTAAGAAAGTTTTATAAGAGAATAATCCGCACCCTTCGTGTCCTTCGTACCTTCGTGGTGGATACTCCGTTGCAAATGGCGAATCATAAAGTACCAACAGCATGAGACGCCATGCTAGGGCCGCCTTGCGCGAGCTTCAAAAAACGAGACACTCATGTTCAGAAGCACGGCGATCGCAACTGCGAACGCGATATACGCATACATCCTTGCCGTATCCATTCCTTCCGCGAGCATGACGATGCGATGGCCGAGACCCGACAGCGAGCCAATGGTTTCACTTCCCAGAATCGATAGAAACGCCAGAATAAATCCCATGCGCAGCCCGGTCACGATCACGGGCGCCGCCGCCGGTAAAAGGACCCAGCGAAACAACTGGGAGTTCGAGCAGCCCATGGAGCGCGCAGCGACGATAAACTTCTTCTCGACGTTGCCAAAGCCCGCCATCGTGTTCAACGCAATGGGAAAAAAGCTGATGGTGATTCCCATCGCAATCTTAGATGGGGGCCCGAGGCCGAAAAAAAGAACATAGAGGGGAAAAAACAGAATCACCGGAATCGCGTAAATTCCCGAGAACAAGGGGTCGAATACGCGGATGAGGTATTGCGACCGGCTGAGCCCATAGCCGGTCAAAGTTCCCGTCACCGCGGAAACAGAAAACGCGATCAGAAGCTCGGAAAGGGTCACACTGAGATCGG
>JBGPIK010000517.1:0-4557 GCA_041484845.1 Binatia bacterium
AACGGCTGCCGCAGCCGGAGAAGCTGAAGCGTGTGAATCACTCATGACGATTTGTTAACTCGAACGTTGGACGGCTGAGGTATAAATCTTTGTCTACAATCAAGAGGCCTGCATGTCAATGCCAGTTTCAGTTTCTAGTGCTAAATCTCAACTGTCGCGTCAGCTAGCCCGCATTTCTCACATCAAAGTCAATCGAGAGGCGAGCTCTCCAGACCGAGGCAATGAGCCTGTGCCTTGGAGCAGCCCGCAAACCGAGTTGGTGGAGCGAACACCCGTGGCAAAGCGCAAGCGGCGAACCGAACACCGAACACGGCATTGAAACTGTTCGCCTCTATGCCTCGCTCTTCCGATCTCGCCTCTCGATCGACACAGTGTCATCCGTTTCCTCGCACTGTGAGAAATGCGGGCTAGAGACCAGAGAGTTTTCGGTGTAGCCACTTGGATTCCTGCCCCCGCGCGACGTATGGGCGGGAGTATACGGCCCCGGGAACAGGCCCGCGATGAGGTCGCGTTAGAATCAATGTGTTAACGCAAGCGTAACCGATGGCGTGTCCCCGATGCGGCACCATCGGCTGTTTTCAGTTTGTCATAGAGTCCAGGCGAGATGGCGCGGATATGCTTCTCTTGTTGGAAAAGACGACTTGATAGTCGTTTTGTGCTACGGGGTAAAGCTGGCGATCGGCTCTAGCGCTCAGTTTATCGAATATCATTCGATCTGTCAGCACATAGATCGACTGCGGACCGTTCCACTTCTTCCATAAAGTCGCATCCTCGTCAGCCGGCTGGTTAAGTTCGTTCTCATAAGTCTCAAACGGCTCTAGCCATCCGACTTGTGTGACATGGCGCTGCAAATAGAAGGGCAAGTCCTGATAATAGGCATGGTAGCTTGCCACCTCGTCATTGGGCTGAAGCTCAGGCTTGATCGCCAGGGCGAGGTCCTTGACCGAACGACGCTCATCAAAAAGAGGCAAACTCGCGTTAAGGACGATCAAAAAAAGAGCGGTGGTCATACCAAGCGTCGTGAACGCTGCAAGGAAACCCCGGCGCTTGCCCAAATAAACTGCAATAACTCCACCCAAAATTAAAATAATACACTGCGCGACCATATAGGGCCGCATCCGCACTAAATCGGGATAGCTCGTCAAAGAATTCGACGGTATCGTTGCTTCATCGGCCGGCACTTCCAAATTCGGCCAGTTCGAGTACCGTTCCAAAAAATGCTGGGGGCCCTTTAGTCCCACGGCGAACAAGATGCAAATTGTCAAAAATAAAGTCCAGTAACCAGCCCGGAGCGCTTCCGGGTTCGCGCGGTGCCATGCTACGGCAAAATATCGCCCAATTAGAATCGCCAGCGGGGGAAACATCGGGAGGATATAGGGAATGACTTTAGAACTGGAGAAAGAAAAAAATAGGAACACCCAAGCTGCCCAAATTGCAATAAACATTACCTGTTTTTGTCCGTGGCGCGGGCGCAAGGATGGAGCCAAATTATTTCTTACCGCCTGCACCAAAAAAGCAGACCAAGGATAAAGGCCAACCAGCAACACTGGAATGAAGGTCCATGGGTGATCGAACGGGCCGTTTTTAAAGAGGTAACGTTGAAAGTGCTCACGGATGAAATAATAATCAAAAAACTCTGGGTTGATTACGGAGACCAGAATATGCCAGGGCGCGGTTATGATGATAAAAAGCGTGAGACCTGAGGGAAGGTAAAGAGTTTTCAAAATACGCCAGTCGCCGAGAAAAAATAGCCAGGTGCCAATGACCAGACCGGGAATAACGATTCCGATTGAGCCCTTCTCCAGAACCGCCAAGGCGGCAAAGACAAAAAAAGTCCACATGGCAAGGCGGCGTCTGAGGCCTGGTGGCTCATCTGTACCCAATATAAATGAGATCAGTGCGCAACTGAGAAGGGTTGACAGGCCCATATCAAGCGAGGCCACTCGGCTCATGGCGTAGTAAAGCCCGGAAGTTGCAAGCACTAAGCATGCGAGCAGGGCGGTTCTCCTGCCGAATAGTTTTCTGCTGCCAATATAAACGACAAGGCAGCCGATCAGGGCCAATGTGGCGGGCCAAAGCCGGAGCGACCATTCACTCAACCCGAATGCCTTGATGGATGCGCTCTGCAGCCAATAGAAGAGCGGCGGTTTTTCGAAAAATTTAACGCCGTTGAGCCGTGGGGTAATATAATCCCCCGTGACCACCATTTCCCTGGCGACTTCGGAATAACGGCCCTCATCGGGTGACCAAAGCGCTCGGTCGCCGAGCTCGAATCCAAAAAATAGCCCGAGCAGCAGAGTCAAAATGAGCAAGTTGCTCGTCCAACTCTTCGGCATTAGCATTGTCTATTCTCTTTCCACTGTTCCACGTAAGCTTTACTGATAAGGCCTGTTACCAATGGGAGTAGCTTCCGCGACCTGCGGCAGAGGCAATGGCCCCCATAACTGCCACAAGGCGGCCCTGAAGTAATTGAAATCGAAGCGCTCATGGTGCTCTGCGTATGATTGCGGAAGTTTGATCCACGGAAGGTTCGGATGCCGGTGGTGGACACCGTGTAAATTAAAGTAAAGGAGGGCTTTAGAAACAGTCCGGGGCAGCCAAAGGTTGTAGCCCGAGTCCTTAAAGTTTAAAGGGGTGGCGTAGTGGTACACATTATCCAAAAAAGAAATGAGAAAAGCCCGGACCATCGAGACGGCCGCTAATAATCGCCAGTGCTCCCGGTAGCACATCGCGATCAGTGCGAAAAGAAACAAGACCGCTACGCAATCGAGCCGAATCTCCTGAATCGCTTCGTCAGTGAGAATATTTCGCATCAACCATTCCCGTTGTCCGCTATCAGGGTCGAGCGATGGCCTGAACTGCCGTAACAACGCGCGCGGCAGCAAAAATACCAATGGGGTAAGAACCTCGAGCAGATATAAACCGCCGAAGATCTGAAAGTAGTATTTGAACGCGGCTGAAAGTCGCGAACTCGCTTGCGGATTGTAGACTTCGGTTCCTTGTTCCGTCGTGGTACGGTTGAATTTATGATGCGAAAGATGGCTCCAACGGAGCACACGAAAAGAGGAGCCAAAAAAAACTGATAGTATCCGTCCAAAGGCCGAGTTCATGGCTCGTGAGGCGCTAAATTGGCCGTGAATGGCCTCGTGGATGAGGGCCCAGAATGGATTGTTCGCTACAGCAAGGGGCGCAAGAAGGAGGGCCCAGCACATGCTTTTTGGAAAGAGAAAAAGCGGGAGAATAAAAAACTGAAAAACGTTCAGGAAAATGTAAAGCCCGGCGAGAATGAAATTGGGAGCCTGCGGTATTAAGGCGTCGGCCAACCGAATAGGCGCGGAAATCGAGTCTTGAGGAGTGGACATTGACTGACCTCCGAAGAAGTTGCGCGCAAGGGTTGTTGCGTGAGCGCAAATGGCATGAATGAATATGTTAGGCATACGGATGCCGAACATATCTCTCAGGTATCCTACTCCCTTTTACACTCCACACAATAGTTAGAAAGCGCGAGGCTCGCCGCCGCGAACAACTCAGGCCGTGAGTTTTCCCATCACGCGACCGGCAAAGAAAGTGTGCAACCGGCGCGGAGTAAATTTGAGCAGGTAAACCAGCAACCGGTTATGCCAACCGGGAATCGCGACGGGATTCTTTCCTAACGTTTTTATTGCCAGATCTACAACCGGCGCAACCGGCATCGCAGCAACCGGACGCGAACCGGCAACGACATGAAATTCGGTTGCGGTCGAGCCCGGGCAGAGCGCCAGAACATCGACTCCACGTTGCTTCAGCTCATAGCCCAGGGACTCGGCCAAAAAAAGATCGTATGCTTTGCTTGCAGCATAGTGAGCTTCAAACGGAGTCGCAATGAAACCGCTTACCGACGAGACAAAAATGATGCCGCCCCGTTGGCGTTGCGCCATTTGACGGCCGAAAACGTGAGTCAATATCAGAGCTGCCCGGCAGTTGACGTCGAGAAGCGCCAACTCCTTTTCCAGTTCATGGCCAAGGAATTCGCCGGCTAAACCGAATCCGGCGTTGTTGACTAGCAATCCTACCTCCACGGAGCCGATGGCGGACACAAGCGGAGGTAGAAAGTCGGACCGGGATAAATCCGCGGCGATAGGTTTCACCTGGATTTTGCTTGCGCTTTCCAATTGTCGCGCCAAGTGGTCGATCCTTTCCTGGCGTCGAGCCACGAGGATCAGATTTAAACCCAGGCTAGCCAACTGGCGGGCAAACTCCGCTCCTATGCCGGCGGATGCTCCGGTGACGAGCGCCCAAGGGCCGTAACGTTCTTTAAAGATCATAGGCGGTGGAATTCATTACTCGGAAGCAGTTTCGCTTGAGCCCTTATTCGAAGCACGTTGGCTAGCAAGCACAATGTCATTCCCGGAGCCCACTTCGACAAGGACCCAGAAGTCGGTTTCAATGAGTGGAGCTAATTTCAGTTGATCAGCGACTACCGGATAATCCGCTTTCGGCACGATCGCGGCGAATCGGCCTCGGGCAGCCGCCTCCCGAGCTTCGGCAATGGTCGTCGGTCGCGAGTCTCGGCCAAAG
>JBGPIK010000518.1:0-4553 GCA_041484845.1 Binatia bacterium
CCAGGGCCACCAGGTGAAAAAAGCAGAGCGCGCTTTAGTGACCGGCATCGGTTGGCTGAATTACGGTCGTAACTTAGGCACGACCGCGGCTTTGGTTATGGAAAGGAGAAAATAATGGCGGAAGCGAGCGCACCAAAGAAAAGTTTACCTAAAATCAACAAAATCGATGCGCCGTACTGGCAGGCGGCGGCGGCCGGAAGACTGGTTCTTCAAAAGTGCCGATCCTGCGGCAAAGTGCAGTTTTTCCCGCGCGCTGTCTGCGTCGATTGCTTCAGCGGCGATTTGGACTGGATCGATGCCAAGGGAACCGGGAAGATTCACAGTTTTACCTGGGTGAGAGTCCCACGCAACCCGGCGTTCAAGGAAGAGGCGCCGATCTGCTACATCAACGTGATTTTAGATGAAGGCGTGATCATGGAGAGCCGGCTCGTGGGAGATAAAAAGGACGCGGTAAAGATGGGCGACCGCGTCAAGGTCGTGTTTCAACAGACGCATAACCCGGAGATCAAGTTGCCGATGTTTGAATTGTTGACCTAACTCGGATTATTCACGCGTGACGACGATCGAGGGGCAAGCCCTCCAGAGCGAAGGCAATGGGTCTCTGGCTTGAAGCGGCCTGCAAACTGCGTTGGTGGAGCGAACGCCTGAGAAAAGCGCAAGCGCCGAGCCGAGCACCCAACACGGCATTGAAGCAGTTCATTTCTGTGCCTTCGCTCCTCCAGGCTCACCCCTCGATCGACAGTGTGTCATGATTTCTCCTCCGACAACGAATGAGGCGGGCTAGAGAAGTATGTGAGGGCGGGCCTATGAAGACTCCTGCTAGGTATGTAGGAAAATGTTGCGCTCTGATTTTGTTTACGTTCATTTTGTTGCCGTCCCTCGGCTGGGGCCAGACGAAACTGAGAACTCTCACCGTTCCCTATCCTCTAGGGGGCTCCACCAGCTATTTCTGGGTGGCCTACAGGGCAGGTGCCTTCGAAAAGCACGGGCTGAGAATTCAACCGATCTATGTCCGCGGCGGCCGCTCAGCCGTTCAGACGCTTCTCGCCGGAGAGGCGCAAATCGAAATGCAGGGCGGTTCCACCGGCATCAGCGCATGGGGACAGGGAATGAAAGACCTCGTATTCGTCGGCGCGGTCGGCAATAAGTTGGACTATGTCTTCGTCACCAGCCCCAAAATCAAAAAGCCGGAAGATCTGAAAGGCAAAAGAATCGCCATCAGTCAGCTCGGGGCCAGCACGGATTTCATCGCCAGATTGGCGCTTAAACAACTGGGGCTGAACCCTGAGCGCGACGCGATTCTCGTGGGCGCAGGCGGCGCCGGGGAACGCTGGACGGCGCTCAACGCCGGGTACGTCGATGCGTCGCTCTTTCAACCGCCGTTCACTTTACTCGCGCGCAAGGCCGGCTTCCCGGTGCTCGTCGATTTTTCAAAGAGCGACTTTCAATACTCGGTTTCAGCGGTGCTGACCACGCGCTCGTTCATTCGGGCCGAAGCGGAGACTGTAATGAATTTTATGCGCGGTCTGGCGGACGGCATGGATTTCTACCGCGATGAAAAGAACAAGGACAAAGTCATTCAATTCTTAGGCGATTATTATCGATCCAAGGCGACCGAAGAGCTGGAAGAAACGCGTCGAGTCTATAGCCAGGTAACACCGGGCTTACCGTATGTCACGGCCAAAGCGATTGAAAACGTAATCGTCAATGACAAGTCGCTCGCCGGCCTGGGGCTCAAGGCCGAAGATATGCTCGATCTGTCTTTCTTGAGGAAACTGGAAGAGGAAAGAAAGGCGAAGGGACATTAGGAAGAATAAGGACGTCGCTGGGTGACAACTAACCAAACATATTTGAAATTTCGGGATGAATACGAGGTCGGGAAAACAGTGCCTCGCGCAGAGGCGCAAAGGGCGCCAACGTTCCTCAAATCCCCCTCTTTCCCCCTTTGTCAAAGGGGGACGAAAGGGGGATTTCTGGATTTATCTGCGTGCTTCGTGTCTTGGCGCGACAAACTTTGTTGAAGTCGTCCTGTCGAACATTTAAGAGGTAAGAATCTAACCGGGGAGATCGGCGTACCTTGAAACCATGGATGAACGGCTATGAAACACTTTGCAACACGATTCATGATCTGCTGTTTAACGCTACTGTTACCTTGCGCGGTCATCGCTCAAAGCAAACCGCTGAAGGAAATCAATACGTCCTACCCGCTGGGCGGCTCCACAAGTTATTTTTGGGTAGCGTACCGCTCCGGTGCCTTTGAAAAGCACGGCTTAAAACTCAAGCCCGTCTATATTCGCGGCAGTGTAACCTCGCTGCAAGCTTTACTGGCGCGAGAACTGATGATCCAGATGGAGGCTGCCGCTGCCGGAGTGCGCGCTTGGGCGCGCGGCGCCAAAGAAGTGACGCTCATCGGCGCCGTGGGCAATCGGCTCGATTACTTGCTCGTGACGCTGCCTTCGATAAAGAGGCCGGAGGACCTCAAGGGCAAACGAATCGGTGTAAGCCAGATCGGCGCGAGCTCCGACTTTATCGCGCGCTACGCGGTGCGCCAGTTGGGCCTTAACCCTGATAAAGATGTCACGATTCTTGGCGCCGGCGGACAGGGGCAAAGGTGGGCGGCGTTAACCGGCGGTCACATTGAGGCCACGGTGGTGCAACCCCCTTTTACGCTGATAGCGCGAAAAGCCGGTTATCCTGTTCTGATCGACTTATCCAAGCAAGATTTCCAATATGCAACGTCGGCGGCGATGACGACGCGGTCGTTCATTCGCAGCGATGGCGACACGGTGATGAATTTTATGCGCGGGCTTGCCGACGGCATGGACTTTTACCGTGCAGAAGCCAACAAAGAAAAAGTAATGCAATATCTCGGCGAGTACTATCGCTCCAATTCCCGCGAAGAATTGGAAGAGACCCGCCGCGCCTATAGCCAGTTGACACCGGGGTTGCCGGTGATTACCGCCAAATCGGTCGAGAACGTGATTGCCAACGACAAAGAGCTCGCTCCGCTGGGACTGAAACCCGCCGAGATGTTGGATCTCTCGTTTCTGGAAAGACTTCAGGAAGAGAGAAGAGCCAAAACCAAATAGAAAGGCATAGCCATGGATTTTCACACAATTCTTTTCGAAGTTCGAGATCAAATCGCGCGGGTGACGTTTAATCGCCCCGAGTCCATGAACGCGATGAACCGCCAGATGGTGCGAGAGCTTATCGAATCGTGCCGGCAGATTGAGGAAGACAACGCCATCCGCATTGCGATTTTTATGGGAGCGGGCGAAAGAGCATTTTCCGCCGGCATGGATCTTAAAGAGCGAGCCGGGAGCGACTTTTCGTTTCTCGATCGGCGCCAGCAAAAAGTTGCCGCCGCCATTCATTCGCAAACGCGCGCCGTCGCGGCTGTGACGAAACCGACGATTGCCGCGGTTCGCGGCTATTGCGTTGGCGGCGGTCTTGAGTTTGCGCTCGCCTGTGATCTGAGAATAGCGGCCGAAGATGCGAAACTGGGCCTAACGGAAGTAAAGCGCGGTATTATTCCCGGCTCCGGTGGCACGCAAAGGCTCACGCGCGCAGTGGGTGTGACTAAAGCCCTCGAAATGTGTTTGACGGGTGACACAGTGAGCGGAAGTGAGGCGTACCGCCTCGGCCTCGTCAATGCCGCAGTTCCGGCAGGCGATGTGCTCAAGACTGCGGAGGATCTCGCCGCGAGAATTCTCAAGGCCGCGCCTATGGCTGTAACGTTTGTCAAAGAAGCCATTATCAAAGGCATCGAGTTGCCCCTGGAACAAGGTCTTCGGCTGGAATCCGATCTGTCCGCTCTCATTGCAACGACCGAGGACTCCAAGGAAGGGCCGCGGGCCTTTGCGGAAAAGCGCGCGCCGGTATGGAAGGGGAAGTAGGAAGAATGGAGTGATGGAATGGTGGAGCGATGGAGTAATGCGTTTCGGAAGAACGGAGTGATGGAGTGATGGAGTGGTGGAGCGTATGTTTAGCAATACTCCAACACTCCATTACTCCAATATTCCATTCCCCGCTGTGAGTTGAGGAAAATGGAAGGTCAGAAAGTACTCTACGAAGTTAAGAGCCCAATCGCGTGGATCATTTTGAATCGACCGGAATCCATGAACGCGGTTAATCAAGAAATGCAGAAAGAGATTATTCGCTCTTGCCAACAGGCGAACGAGGATAAGGACGTTCAGGTCGTCATTATCAGGGGCGAGGGCGAGCGGGCGTTTTCCGTGGGCGGCGATATCAAAGATCGGGCGCGCGGGGCGTTGGAAATCACCAAACTGGCGCCCCTGGAAAGTCGCCAGGCGAAACTCGCGCCGGGTATTCACACACCGCCCCAAGCTCTCGCGGCGATCGCCAAGCCGACCATTGCCTTGTGCCACGGCTATACCATCGGGACCGGTCTCCTCATGGCGCTCGCTTGTGATGTCCGCATCGCGGCGGAAAATGCCAAACTGGGGTTGAGCGAAATCCGGCTGGGTTTCATGCCGGCGTCGGGCGGCACACAAAGAATGGCGCGTCTGATCGGAATTCCGAAAGCGCTCGAG
>JBGPIK010000519.1:0-4546 GCA_041484845.1 Binatia bacterium
CTTTCTCTGATCGAAACTCTTAATCTTGGAGTTGAACCGGATGGCGAAGTGGGCCGCTTCGACAAACGCCCAGGCCAGATACTTGTTCCCGTTCTTGGCGTGGACCTTCTAGGGTCAGGCTTGAATATATTAATCTATTGCTTGCCGTCCCTGTTTCTTGTAGAAAGTCTAGGTTAATACATTCAAGCCTGACACTATAGATCCCTACTCAACTCATCCCACAAGCCAAGTTACGGATGCAAGGCCTACCCGCTCCGCAAACGGTCACAACATTTCGCCGATAACAAGAAATTGATAGCGCTGGCGTTCGTGTCGCGCTCGACCGCTCATGACGGCGACTGAAGCGCAGGCATGGGAGGGCTTGCAAGCGATCATCGAGTTCCCGTAATCTACCGTTATGGAAATCACCTGGCTCAAGGTTCCAGAGTGGGAGACCTATCCGGGATTGCTCCACGGCTTTATTGGGCGCCGCGGCGGCCGGAGCGTCGGACCGTATGCCGGATTGAACGTTTCGCTTCGGGTCGGCGACGACGTGGAGGCGGTCAAGAACAATATCTGCGATGTGAAGCACGCCGTCGGTATTCACGACGGGCGAGTCGTGACCATGAAGCAGATCCATGGCGATGGAATCGTCGAAGTCACCGACGAGATAAGAAAAGAAGCCGGCGAAGCCGACGCGATGGTCACGCGCGAGCGCGAAGCGTATCTGGGTGTTTTGACCGCCGACTGTGTACCGATCCTTTTGGTCGCGCCGAAGCGAAAAGTCGTCGCGGTTGTTCATGCGGGTTGGCGGGGTACATTGGCCGGGATTGGGGCAAAGATGGTTCGCCGCTTTCAAGAAAAATACGATATCGCCGCGCCTGACATTGAAGCCGCGCTAGGGCCTTCGATCGGGGCTTGCTGTTACGAGATCCAAGACGATGTCTCGCGGCCCTTGTTGGAGCAGTGGGGCACGTTAGCGGAGCCTAGCCTCGTGCGACGGGAGGGTAAGGGCTTTTTGGATTTGAGACGGTTAAACCGAGATGTTCTTGAAAATGCCGGCGTCCCTCGGACACGCGTGTATGAGATCGGTCCTTGCACCAGTTGCGCGAAAGATGAGTTCTTTTCCTACCGGCGCGAGCGCGCAGAAACGGGCCGCCAACTCAGTTTCATTGGCTGGCTTCCGTCCAACCCTAAGCCATAGGGTTCCGCTACGCTTTTGGGTAGATGCCAAACCATTTTTCTCACTCACTTGCTAGTGTCCTGTCCCAGAAATTCGCCACATAATTTGCGTCTCATTCCGCTCAAAAATCTCCCCTTCCCCTCTTTTCCACGCTATTCAAGGTTTCCTGTGAAGAAGGATTCACCACAAAGACCCAACGCGGTTGAGCCGCAACCAAAAAGAAAAAACAAATTTTACCACTGAGACACGGAGTTCGCAGAGTTCGGAGTATTTTTTAATCAAAACCTCTTCGCTCCGCGCCTCGGCGGTGCAATCTCCGAGCCCTGCTTCACACGGAAGCCTGAAGACCCCTTTTCCAAAGCCCTGAGTTCATCGAAGGGAGGGGTTAGAGTCCTACGGAGAGAATTCCCCCGTTGAAAAAGGAGGACAGAGGGGGATTTGAGTGCGAGTTCAGCCGCTGCCATCGTTTGAAGTTTTTAAACGAACTTATGAGTCACGACACTAGTCCGGTTGCGGAGATTTCGACACCTGTGCGGGTCAGAGATGAGTTCGCGCAATGCTCTGCGATTTGGCGCTTGGATCGACTTGATTTAAATAACCGTACAGAGTAATTTCGGTCCGGTCGTGAAAAGTGGAAGGCATTGCTCATTATCCGACGCCGCCCGCAAAGAAGAGGAGGAGCAAATGAAATCGAAACACTTCGTGACAAGTCTGCTGGTTGGCGCGGTCTTGCTTTGTGGCGGTCCCCTAACTGCCCAAACGATCAAGATCGGATTCATGAGCACCTTTAGCGGACCCGGCGCCGCGCAGGGTGATCAGCTCGACAAAGGCGCCAAGCTTTACTTGAAGTTAAACAGCGGCAAGCTGCCGCGAGGCGTCAAGATTGACTTGATCAGCCGCGATGACACCGGGGCGAACCCGGATGTCGCCAAACGCATCGCGCAAGAGCTGATTGTGCGCGACAAAGTGCAGCTCCTGACCGGTTTCGTCTGGACGCCGAATGCTGCCGCGATCGCGCCTCTCACGGCTGAGGCCAAGGTGCCGTACATCAGTATGAATGCCGCCGGCGTTAACATCGTAACCCTGTCGCCGTACATGGCGCGGGTGTCGTTCACGCTCTGGCAATCCTGTTATCCGCTTGGCCAGTGGGCGGCGAAAAAGTTCAAGCGCGCCTATACCGCGGTAAGCGACTTCGCCCCTGGTCATGAATCCGAGGAAGCGTTCACCAAGGGTTTCAAAGAAGGCCGTGGGGAGATCGTCGACGCGGTACGCATTCCGCTCGCCAATCCCGATTTTGTCCCCTATATGCAGCGCATCAAGGACGCCAAGCCGGATGTTCTGTTCGCCTTTAATCCGGCCGGCAAGCAGGCCACCGCCATGATCAAGGCTTATGCCGATCTCGATCTCGCTAAGGCCGGGATCAAGTACATCGGCTCCGGTGACATTACCACTGACGAGGAATTGCAGGGCATGGGCGACGTAGCGATCGGCGTCATAACGGTGCATCACTATTCCGCGGCGGCCGATCGTCCGGCCAATAAAGCGTTCGTCGCGGCCTATAAGAAGGAGTTCGGCGCGAAACTCAATCCCGGCTTTATGGCGGTCGGTGCTTGGGATGCCATGGACGTGATCTTCAACGTCATCCGTGCGCAAAACGGCAAGCTCGACCCGGACAAAACGATGGATCTCATCAAGCGCTACAAGAATCCGAACAGCCCGCGCGGCCCGATCGCGATCGATCCGGACACCCGCGATATCATCCAGAACGAATACCTGCGCGAAGTCCGTAAGGTCGGGGGGCAACTCGCCAACGTCGAGATCGAGACCCTCGCCACTCAATTAAAGGATCCCTGGAAGGAACTTAACAAGAAGAAGTAATTGAGCGACGCCAGCCCGTGCCGCTGCAGTGTGTCGTGAAATAAGACGCATGGAAGCCTTCCTGTCGTCGCTGGTGAGCGTCGCTTTCCACGGGATCGCCTATGGCATGATCCTGTACGTCATCTCGGTCGGCCTGTCGGTGACGATGGGACTCATGGGGTTCGTCAATCTCGCCCACGGCGCGTTCGCGATGGCGGGCGGCTACATTCTGACCTCGGTTATCAGCCGGTTCGGCTTGCCTTTTCCGCTGGCGCTGGCGCTCGCCTTCATCGTGGTTGCGGCGGCGAGCATGCTTCTCGAACGATGGCTTTACTCGCGGCTCTATGACGCCGGCGAACTCGAGCAGGTTTTGTTCACCATCGGCCTGATTTTCATGGCGGTGGCGGCTGCGCAAGTGATATTCGGCATGCTGCAGCGACCGGTGCTGCTGCCGGACTACTTGAAGGGTCAAGTTTCTTTACTCGGCAGGGATTTTCCGGCGTACCGGGTGTTTCTCATCTGTGTCAGCAGCGCGATGATCGCGGCGCTATGGTTCGGCGTTGAGCGCACACTTTGGGGAGCGATGGTGCGCGCCGCGGTCGACAACCGCGCCATGGCGCAATCGATCGGCATCAATACCCGGCGGCTGTTTACGCTCACCTTCGCGCTGGGCAGCGGGCTCGCCGGGCTGGGCGGCGCGCTTGGAGCCGAGATCATCGCCATAGAGCCGAGTTATCCGTTCGAGCACCTGCCTTATTTTTTGATTGTGGTATCCGTCGGCGGGCTTGGTAGCCTGCGCGGTCCATTCGCCGCGGCGCTGCTGATCGGCGTCAGCGACACCGCTTGCAAATACTGGCTGCCCCAGTTCGGCGCGTTCTTCATCTACGTGGCGACCATTGTTCTGCTCCTTTGGCGGCCAGCCGGATTATTTGGAAGACGCTTATGACCCGCTCCATCGGATACGGCGCCAATCCGCGCGTACGCATCGTCGAGTGGCTGCCGTGGGTCGCCGCGATTGCGGCTTTCTTTCTGTTGCCCGAATATCTGTCGCTCGGCGCGCGCATCCTGACCTATATCCTGTTCGCGTTGTCGCTCGATTTGATCCTCGGCTATGCGGGAATTATTACCCTCGGCCACAGCGCGTTTTTTGGGGTCGGCGCTTATGTCGCCGGCATTCTCTCCGCCAAGCTCGGAGTGACTGAGCCGCTGTTGCTGCTGTTTGCCGCCGCTTGCGCGGCGGGCATGCTCGGCGTAGCGACCGGTGCGGTGATCTTGCGCACTCGCGGTCTCACGCAGCTTATGCTCACGCTCGCGATCGCCGCGCTCTGCCTTGAAATCGCGCAGAAGGCGACAGCGATCACGGGCGGAGCCGATGGCCTTTCCGGCGTCACCATCGCCCCGATCTTCGGCGCCTTCAAGTTCGACCTGTTCGGAAGGACTGCGTACCTGTGGTGCCTTCTCCTGTTGTTTGCGAGCTGGTGGCTTACGCGTAAAATCATTTATTCGCCTTTCGGCGCGACTCTGTCC
>JBGPIK010000520.1:0-4531 GCA_041484845.1 Binatia bacterium
TCTCGCAGCCGCCGTTGACGGATCAAAAGGGCGTCGCCGTGGTGCTCAAGTTCCTCGCGACGCAGCCCGGTTTCGCCAACGCTAAGAACGCGAAACCCGAAGATTTCTTCGATAACAGCTTGGTGCAGGACCTGCAGCGCGAAGGCTATATTGCGCGTTTCAAATAGCGGGCATCTCCTAGCGTGGCAGAGCCGCAAGCAAAAGCGAGAAGACAACCTCTACCACGAAGGTCACGAAGATCACGAAGTTTCAAGAGAGTTTTATTAAAAAAATGATCCGAAACCTTCGTGTTCTTCACGCGCTTCGTGGTGAGAAAGGGTGATACTGTGACGCGTTCCTATTTTAACTACGAAGCGATGCTGCGCTGGCGCGCGGATTGGCTGGAAAAGCAACTCACGGGAAAATTGCTGGTTAGATCTAATGAACGCGATTTCGAGGCGTCGCGCCAGGCGCTGCTCAAGCGTTACGTCACCTTTGAATTCACGCCGGAAGTCGCTTCGGTCAACTGGTCGGTGTTTTTAAATGACGTGCAGCAGCATTCGGGAAGACATAAACATCAGGGCGGGCTCGTTTTGTTCGTGATCGAGGGGAGCGGCAGCACGGATATCGACGGCACACGCTATGCGTGGAAGCGCGGCGATCTGATAACGCTGCCGATCCGTCCGGGCGGCATCGAGCACCAGCACTTCAATGACAGCGCCGGGCAGCCGTGCCGTTGGGTGGCATTTTATTATAAGCCGTTTGAAGACTGGGTTTGTCACACGATGACGCATATCCAAGATCACAACGCGGCGGCGGCCGGCTCGAAGCTCCATGCCGGCGCGGCGGCGGCATCTTCTGTGAGCAGGCCGGATTTGCCGGATTTGCCGAATTTCCAATATCAGCCGGAGAAGAAACCGCGGCAGAATCTGTACGACGCGTTAATGCAGATCCGCGACGTGCAGCGTGAGCTCAGGGCGCCGGCGAGCTGCATTCGCAGCGGCGCTGAATTGCCGTGGGAAGTGAATCGCCACGGAATCATGCGCTGGTACCTTCATCCGCTCTTTGTTTACACGGCGCTGCGCAATTTTTCGGCGTATCTGCAGTGCATTCCTCAAGGGAGCCGCAGCGGCGCGCAGAAACATCCGGGCGACAAGGTATTCTTTTTCCTGCGCGGCAAGGGTCATACGCTGGTGGACGGGATTCGATATGATTGGGGCCCGGAAGATCTTTTGATTCTGCCGATCCGCCCCGACGGCGTGAGTTATCAGCACTTCAATGACGATCCAAACGCGCCCGCGTTTGTCTTCGCTTGCGAGCCCAATCTGACTTTTCTCTTCGACCTCGACCGCGGCAGCAGCTTTGAAGAATTGGAAGATGCGCCGGAGTTTCAGCGAGAGAGCGCAAACGCGGCGATCGTTTCAGATCCGCCGGTGTTCTGAGAAGCTGCTGACCGCGTCGTCTTTTCTAACCACCGACCAAAGGAGGGACCCATGACGGACATGATCGATCGCAGGCTGTCGGAAGAACAGCAGCTCATGCGCCGGAGCTGCCGCGCCTTTGTGAACGACTTCGTCATCCCGTTCATCCGCGCCAATTGGAAGCGCGAGTGGTTGATGGAGCCGGAACAACGCCTGCCGCGCGAGATTCTCGAGGCGGCCGACCGGATCGGTATTCGCACCCTCGGTGTCCCGGAAGAGTTTGGCGGCGTGCAACTCGATCCTGCGACCGAAGTGCAAACCTTCGCCGTCATCTCCGAAGAGATCGCGCGCGGCGATTCGGGACTCGCCGACAAGCTGGTGCAGAACTGGAAGGTTTCGGTCTTGCTTCGAAATCTCGCGCCGCGCCATCTCCAGGAGCGCTGGTTTCCACGGCTGGTTGAGAACTCGAGCTTCCTCCTTGCGCACTGTCTCACGGAGCCGCGGGGAGCGTCGGATCGCTGGCTGCCCTATAATGTACCCGAGGCGGCGATGGAGACCAAGGCGGTACTGCAAGGCGACGAGTGGGTGATCAATGGACGCAAGCAATTCATCAGCAACGGCTATGATGCGAGCCTTTACGCCGTTTACGCCAATACCAAACCGGGGGTGGGCATGCTGCACGGCACCTCGAGTTTTCTTGTGCCGCGCGATACGCCCGGGCTCAGTGTCAGCCGTTGCAACGAGACGATGGGCGGGCGCTTCATGAACAACGGCGAAATCGTATTTGAGGATTGTCGCGTGCCCAAAGACCATCTGCTGGTCGAAGGCGATGCGTTGGGCAAGGCCGCAGTTTATTTCCGGCCGGGCAAGATCGTTCAGGCCTCAAAGAACCTGGGCGTCGGCATGGCTGCGTTCGAACGGACCGCCGAATACGTGCAGAATTATGTCCAGGGCGGGCGCACGCTGATCAAGCACCAAGCGGTTGCTCTGCGCCTTGCCGACATGGCGACGAAGCTCAGCGCCGTGCGCGCGCTTCTGTGGGACGCAGCGCGCGCGGTCGACGAGGGCGCTGCGGACGCCGACCCTCTTTGCAATATGGTCAAGGTGTTCGCTTCGGAGGAAATCTTCGCGGTTTGCAAGCACGCCATGGAACTCCACGGCGGCAATGGAGTGATGCTTGACTTCGGCATCGAGAAGCTTTTCCGCGATGCCGCTATCTTTCTGCATATGGACGCGACCGCTGATATTTCACGTTTCAAGATCGTCAAGGCCATGTTTCCAAATTCGGCGGGGTCCTATGCGGGACCTGAATAGTGATCTGGGGTGCAATCGAAATCTATTGAACGCTGTGAATGCTATTTCGTGATTTTGCTTGCCGCGATTTTGGCGCGCATTCTATCGATTCGTTCGGCGCCGCTGGGATGCGACGATAAGAATGACCAATCCGACGGAGCGCCATAATCCATCAGCTTCTGCTGCAGCCTCACCGCGGCCATGGCATCATAATTTGCCAGTAATAGAAGTTCGATACTCAAGTCATCAGCTTCCCGCTCCTGATCGCGGCTAAATATGGCATCAACGGTCTGTAGGCCAACGCTAGCGGCAAGGGCTATAAATGGATTTGGAATATGTGCTATTCCCTCTCTCATAACCCATACGACGGTTGATCTGCGAGTGCTGGATTCCACGTGTCCCCACGCCCAATGAGACATTTCATGACTCAGCAACGCCGCGTATTCGTCGGTGTCATTCCCCAGCATAACCAGCATGCCCCTGGTAATGGCGATCACGGGTTTTTTATCCTTAAAAGCCGCGAAAGCATTAGGCTCCTCGTCTTCGACGATCAATACTTCCGCGTCCACATCGACTATTTTTTTTATAGGTTCCCGAAGCCGCTGCACGGCGAGTGCCATCTCTCTCATCATATTGAGGCGCACGATGAATTCGTTGCCGCGGGAGTCTTCTAGTCTGAGGGTTTCGCCCCGGTACTGGGCGAGTTCGTGGATGGTCCAAGATCTCTCGCGCGGTAGTGCGCAGGCGCCGGTGAGCAACAGAAGGATGATGAAAAAACAACGCTGCATGGACCCGGAGTTTCTATAACACAGCGGCCTCCGACCGATCAAACGGCCTCATCCGGGGGATATTTGGAGCTAAATCACCCCCAAATTTCATTGTCCGAGACGCGCGATCCAGCCGTCTTTGACTAACTTTTCCAATGGCGCGTGATCTCGAAATTGATCCGGCTTGCTTAGAAGCTCTTTCGGAATGGGCCGCCTTAGTGCAAGCTCCCTCAGGACGACTTCCAATCCCCGATCGGACACATAAGGAATGGCGTTGAAAATCGGTGCGTACACGTCAACGGTTTTTTTGATGAATGCCAAGTCCGTTTCTCTGTGCCATTTTTTGATAACCTGAACAACGAAGGCGCTGTCTTTCTTGATCACACGGATCGCTTCGATATAGGCCTTGAGGAAACGCTCCACCGCCGCCGGATTGGTCTTGAGGAAGGTGCGGCTGCTGGCCACGCAAGATGACGGGTAGGGAAAATTAGCGGTCGAGAGGTCCACGAGCAGCGGCCAACCCTGCTCGATTAGCGGATACGTGTTACGGTACGGCAATGCCGTCGCCGCGACTCTGCCGCTCCGCATTGCGGCTATAATCTCTCCGCCGGCGCCCAATTGAAGCACCGTCATGTCCTTGTCCGGGTCCAAGCCCAAATAGCGCAGCGCACTGCGCAGGTAGAAATGCGTCGTCGAGCCCAAACGCGTGACGGCGCTGTTTTTGCCTTTGAGATCTGCCGCGCTTTTAATCTCGGGCCGCGCGACGAAATAGACAACGTCGGTGTCGGATGGACAGGCGATCAGCGCGACGTCGCCGCTCTCGATGCGCGCGGCGACCACCGATTCAGCGCCCGCGCCGGAGATGGGCGTCGTCCCGCTCATGATCATCATCGTGATCAGCGCCCCGCCGCGAACGTGAATCGGCTCGAGATCGACCCCATATTTGGCGAACAGCCCGCTCTCCTTGCCGACCCAGATGGGAAGGTGCTGCAGTGACGTCGTGACGCCGTAGCGTAAGCGAAGCAGCTCCTGAGCATCAGACCGCCCGGGCAATGCTCCGATCATGAGCCA
>JBGPIK010000521.1:0-4519 GCA_041484845.1 Binatia bacterium
CGAGTTCTCCAATATTGTCTTTTTGCCCAAGCCGGTACAGAAGCCGGCGATTCCGATCTGGATAGGGGGCCATAGCCGGCAAGCAATCCGTCGAGCGGCGCAACTCGGCGATGGCTGGCATCCGATTGGTGGCGTACCGACCATCCCGCTGGAACCCGAGGACGTGGTCAGGGACTTGGAATCGCTTGCGGACTATGCCGAAAAAGCCGGAAGAAATCCAAAGGAGATTCGAGTTGCCCTCAAAGGGTCCTTGTTTGATCGAGAAAAACAATCCACTCCCGGCAAACGCCGGCGATTTATCGGCAGCGCCGGGGAGATTGCCGCCGATATCTGTGAATACAGAAACGCGGGCGTCGATACTATGATTTTCGACGTTCGAAGGCCGAGCCACACGGAAACGCTTGAGCGAATGGAATGGATGGCCAAAGACGTCATCGCTACGGTCTAGGCCGAGGTTCAAAGTTCAATGTTCAAGGTTGGGTCCAAAATGAATTTCAGCGTTAAATCTGGAACCCTTGAGCCTTCGCTAGCGCTGCCCTTCACTCACGCTTCCGCTCTAAGCGCTTCCAAGGCGGAGCGTCCAAAAATTCCCCAGCAGCCGACAATTCCCAGTGCCACCGTTGTGGCCGTAGTGACAAGCAGTATCGTCACGACCGCCACCGGCGAAAAACTAAACGGTATGCCAAAAAAATAGCGGGCCGCGGCCCAGCTCGCGACGGCCGACAACGAAGCCCCCGTTAGACACGCGATTGCGGCGAGAAAAAGGTATTCCGCCGCCACCATGGTCACTATTTGCCGCCTGCTCGCGCCCAGGGTTTTGAGCAGAATACTTTCTTTCAGGCGTTGCGAACGGCGGCTCAAGATGGCGCTGCCGAGCACAAAGAGTCCGGCTAGAATTGTGAAAAATGCCACGAACCGAACCGCAGCGCCGATCCGGCCGAGTATCGCATCCAACGTGTTGAGGACCAGGGTGAGATCGATTATCGAGACGTTCGGAAAGCGTTCGACGACGGCCCGCTGCAGCAGTGCTGAAGTTTGCGTTGAATCGGTGCGGCTAACCAGCGCGTAAAATTGCGGCGCCTGCTCTAACACGCCTTCGGGGAAAATGACAAAAAAATTAGGTTGGAGCCGTTGCCAATCTACCTCACGAATGCTGGCTACTTGGGTAAAAAAGGATACACCCTGCAACTCGAATTCGAGGCGATCCCCGATGCCGGCGCGCAGCGTGTCCGCGATGCTCTTTTCCAAGGAGATCGGAATCAACTGAATGTCGGAGGCGACTCGCGGCCTCCATGTGCCGCTTACGATGTGGTCGCTGGAACGTAGTCTGCTCCGGTAGGTAACGCGGTATTCCCTACGCAGGGCCCAGCGTGGGATCGTCTGTCGTGGATCACTGCGCAACTGCTCTACCCGCTGATCTTTGACGGCCGCGAGGCGCATGGTTACGACCGGAACCTCATCGAGAACGGGAACATTGAAAGAATGGACAAGGTTCCGAACGGCGGCGCGCTGAGCCGTCTGGACATCAAACAAAACCAGATTGGGTTCGTTCTTACCGCCCCTTTGGGCAACTTCCTTAATCAACGTGCTTTGAACATTGTAGAGTGTCACGAGCAGAAACGCTCCCAAGCCTAATGCGAGCATGAGGACGGTGGTTTGGTTGTTCGGACGATGGACGTTGGCCAATCCTTGACGCCAGGCAAACGGCAAGAACTGCGCGGCAAATCTTTTCACAATTATCGATGTGCTGCGGGAAACAAATGCGATCACAGTGAAGGCGATGACGACTCCAGCGGTGAACCATACGGCATGAAGCCAACGTTCGGTGAGCGCGATGGCGAATAGCAGAACTCCGCACACGACAATGACCGCGATCAACCCTAGCCACGGATCACGGCCGGTTGGCGTTTCTTCATAGGAGGATCGAAGCGCCAGTAGCGGGGAAATGTTGCGTGCTCCAAGTAGCGGCAGCAGGGCGAAAAGCAGGCCGGTCCCGAGGCCGACACCGATTCCGAACAGAACCGCTTTCGGAGCTAGGGTAACAATCGTCGTCACGGGCAAGAAATCCTTGAGAACGAGCGGGAGCAATGCCTGTAACCCAATCCCCATCACCGCACCGATGCACGAGCCGCCAAGGCCGACTGCGAACATTTGAATAAGGTACACGCCGACCGTTTCCAGAGGCGTTGCGCCGACACAACGGAGCAGCGCTACCGACGCGCTCTTCTCTTTTATGTACACGTGAACGCCGCTTGCAATGCCCACGCCGGCGAGCAGCACCGCAATGAAGACGGACAAGCCGAGATAGCGTGAAAGGTTTTCCATTGCGCGGGAGATCGCCGCAGCGCGTCTTTTGACGGTGTCCGCTTGTAATCGTAGCTGCTCCAATTGGGGAGCGATAGTCTGGACGAGGCGGTCGACATCGACCCGGGAATCCAATTTGAACAAAACGCGGTAGCGCGCGAGGCTGCCTTTCTGCAACAGTTGTGTTCGGTCGAGGAAATTCAGGGAAATGTAAATGCGCGGACTGATCAGCGAGAATGCTAAACTCTCTCCTGGAATTTTCCGTAACTTGCCCGCAATACGGAAATCTTGGTCGCCGATCCTCAACCTCTCTCCGACGTGAACGTTGAACTGCAGCATGAGCGTTTCGTCGACAAGGGCAGTGCGCCCAGATTGAAATTGATCGCTCGCCGTCGCCGGCTCGGTTTCTAATTTGCCGTAATAGGGAAAGTTGCCAAAAACGGCGCGCACTTGGACCAAGCGCGAGGCGCCGCTGTCGGGGAAAAACGCCATAGAGGAAAAGCCAATTTCCCGGGACTGAATTCCGCCGATCGATTCGATAAGGGCTTCGGCCTCGGGCGAAAACGGCTCGCGGCTTTCAATGGCCAAGTCGGCGCCGAGCAAAGTTTTCACCTGCTGCCGCGTGCTCGCTGCCAAGTTTTCGCGAAAAGACAGGGTGGCCACCATACAAGCCACGCCGATAACGACGCACGAAAGCGCGAGAAAGAGCTTAAACAGATTGCGCCGCGCGTCCCGCCAAGCCAGGGGCCAGATCCATAGCGAAAATGATTTCATCGAAGTTCTAACGCTGGCCGGTTTTAATTCGATGCAGGTCTCCGCTGTCCGACACCACTCGCCCGCCGCGCAAACTAATGACGCGTTCCGCGTTCTGCGATAGGTCACGGTCATGGGTAACCAACAGCAATGTGGTTCCGGCCGTCACGTTAAGATTGAAAATCAAACGAACGATGTCTTGAGAGGTTTCGGCATCGAGATTCCCCGTCGGCTCGTCGGCGAAAAGAATTTTAGGCCGATTGATGAACGCGCGAGCGATGGCCACCCGTTGCTGCTCTCCGCCCGATAGTTGGATGGGATAGTGGTTCAACCGTTTTTCAAGGCCGACTTCCGCGAGCAGCCGAGTCGCGTTCTGGCGGGCGTTTTTATCGCCGCGAATTTCGCCCGGCACCATGACATTTTCCAAAGCGGTGAGTGACGGCAGGAGTTGGAAATTTTGAAAAATAAAACCGATCATCTCGTTGCGGATTCGGGCCAAGGTTTCTTCCGCTGCGGAATGTAGGGGTATTTGATTCAGCAGCACCGATCCTTCGGAAGGCCGTTCAAGACCCGCGCAAACGGCGATCAGCGTTGTTTTGCCGCTTCCCGACGGCCCGACGATGGCGCAGGCGCTCCCTTCTGCGATGGCGAAAGAAACGTCATTGAGCACACTAAGGGTTTGGTCACCGCTCTTAAAAGTCTTGCCTAAATGTTCTACGCTCAGAATGGCGGGGCGATTCATGAAAAGAAGCTATATTCGTTGAAGCCTATTGTGTTCATTGAACCCGTCACGGATAAAACTGTAGAGTTTTTATGGGGCTAACACAACTGATCCGCAACCGAGTCCTCGTTTTTTTCGCTTTCCTCGTTTCTGTATGGTTATTTTTATGCGCAGCCGCACCCATGGCCAAAACGGTATTGTTTTTAGGCGATAGCATCACCGCCGGTTACGGAGTCGATCCATCGGATGCGTATCCAGCAATCATTCAGGGCAAGATCGACGCTAAGGGCTGGCCTTTTAAAGTTATCAATGCGGGCCAAAGCGGCGACACCAGCGCAGGGGGATTGAGCCGCCTGGATTGGCTGCTCAAAAACCGCATCGATGTCCTTGTTCTTGAACTGGGTGCCAACGACGGCCTGCGCGGTGTGCCCATCGAAACCACGAGGAAAAATCTTCAGGCGATTATTGATCTCGCGCGCATGCGATATCCGCAAGTGAAAATCGTCATCGCGGGCATGAAACTGCCGCCGAATTGGGGCGGAGATTTTAGCCGGCGGTTTGAGTCGATGTTTGTTGACTTGGCGAAGAAGAATAAAACCGCATTGGTTCCCTTTGTTCTCGAAGGCGTGGGAGGCGTGCGCAAACTAAACCAGCCCGACGTCATTCATCCGACTCCGGAGGGCCATAAACTTGTCGCGGCGAATGTCTGGAAAGTGCTGGAGCCGATTATGAAATCATTGC
>JBGPIK010000522.1:0-4506 GCA_041484845.1 Binatia bacterium
ATCATTGAAGCGCGTCGAAGCATTGACCATCACCGCCGAGGAATTCACCCGATCGATGAACTCTCTCGATCTCTGGTAGTTCGATGTGACGATGGTTTCGGTATGGTCCGATCCGTAGCGTTCGATATGATCGATGGCTTCATTTAAGTCTTTAACGATGCGCACCGAGAGAATGAGATCGAGGTATTCGGTGGTCCAATCCGCCTCCGTCGCTGGTTTAATGCCGGGAATTAAAGCGCAAGTCTTTTCACAACCCCGGATCTCCACGCCGGCGGCCCGGTACTTGGTGACGAGCGAGGGCAGAAAGTTCGCTGCGATTTGCTCATGGACAAGAAGCGTTTCCATGGCGTTGCACACGGAGGGACGTTGAACTTTGGCGTTTAGGCAAATGCGCTCGGCCATTTCACAGGAAGCGTCGGCGTCAACGTAGACGTGACACACGCCCTTGTAATGCTTGATGACCGGAATCCGCGAATTCGCGACCACGGCCCGGATCAGATCCTCGCCGCCGCGCGGAATAATAAGATCGATGAATTCCTCGAGCTGGAGCAGTTCCTGAACCAGCGCATGATCTTTCGATTGAACAACTTGAACCGCCCCGTCCGGGACAGAAGTCTCGGCACAGGCCTGCCGTAGAACGGCGGCGATGGCCTGGTTGGAACAATAGGCTTCGCTCCCGCCCCTGAGAATCACGGCATTGCCGGACTTGAGACAGAGCGCCGCGGCGTCAGCCGTAACATTGGGGCGCGCTTCGTAGATGATTCCGATCACTCCTAAGGGAATGCGCATTCGCCCCACTTGCAACCCGTTGGGTCGCCGCCACATCTTGACGATTTCACGCACCGGATCCGGTAACGCGGCAATTTCGCGCAGGCCTTTGGCCATGCTCTGGATGCGGCTCGAATCGAGCGCGATGCGGTCGATGATGGCGCTCGCAATTCCCGCCTGCTTTGCCGCTTCGAGGTCCTTGTTGTTTTCCGTGATGAGATACTCGCTTCGCGCTTCAAGCAGGGACGCCATTAAACAGAGCGCGCGGTTTTTTTCTTCAGAAGAGAGAGGCGCCAATCGGCGCGACGCGGCTTTGGCCTGTTTTGCCAGACGGTACGCTTCTTGTTTTAATGACAGACTCGACATAGACCTCAACGTAGCGCGCCCCCTCCTTCATCGTCCCCCGCGCGCGGGGGAGGAAAGAGGTGGGGGCAAAACTTTGCGCAGACAAAGAAAACTTTCAACTACAGTAGCACGAGATCGTCGCGATGAATAATCTCGTCGTAGGCCTTATAGCCCAGCACTTTTTCAATCTTGCTTGTATGCAATCCTTTGATCTGAATCAACTCCTGCGCGCTGTAGTTGACCAACCCGCGTGCGAATTCTTCCCCCAGAAGATCCAAGCACCGCACGCAATCACCGACACCGAATGTGCCGCGCACCTCTTTCAAGCCCGAGGGAAGCAAGCTTTTCCCCTTCTTGACCAGCGCTTCTCGAGCGCCTTGATCGACGACAATTTCACCCATCGGCTTCAAATTGTAAGCGATCCAATGCTTGCGTTGCGTGAGCCGGTTTTCCTCCGGCAGCACCAGGGTTCCGCACGCTTCATGCGGATCGAAGACCCGTAGGATCGATCCGTCGTGCAGGCCGCTGGTGATGATCGTCGGAATCCCCGCCGCCGCGGCTTCTTCGGCAGCGCCGATTTTCGTGGCTATGCCGCCGGTGCCGAAAACGCTGCGGCTCGCACCGGCGATCCCTTCTTTGACGTTGCGAATGTCTTGAATGAGCGGGATGAGGCGAGCATCCTTATGGACGCGGGGATCGCGCTCATAGACCCCTTCGACATCGCTGAGAATCACGAGCAGATCAGCTCCCACAAGCGTCGCCACGAGCGCCGATAAATGGTCGTTATCGCCGAACTTCATTTCTTCGACAGCCACCGTATCGTTCTCGTTGACGACGGGAATAATGTCCAACTCCAAAAGCATTTGGAACGTGTGTTTCGCATTGATATAGCGCTGCCGGTTTGCCAAATCCTCATGAGTGAGCAAGACCTGGGCAACGTTCTTTTCATAGCGGGAAAAGAATCGTTCATAGAGCGCCATCAATTTTATTTGACCCACGGCCGCCAGGGCCTGCTTTTCCGGAATCGTTCTCGGCCTTTCCTTGCGCCCGAGCCGCGTCATCCCCGCCGCAACCGCGCCGGAACTGACCACGACCGGTTCTTTACCTCGATTGTGCAACTCCGCGAGATCGCGCACCAGCCCTTTCACTCGGGTTTCCTCAATACCCTTCGTCGAGGAGAGAATTTGACTGCCGATCTTAACTACGACGCGGCGCGCGCGCTGCAAGATCTGCTTCTTATAGTCGAGCTGCGTCACCTGTCCGTTCGCCTTGTCGTTTAATCTCTTCCAATCTTAGCCCGACGTGCTGCACGAGCTGGCGCACGCCTTCCGTGGTCGCAGCGGAGATCATGTGCAGCGGCCGACAGCTCTTGGGCAGCTCCTTACCAATGGCTTTGGCATTAGCCCTGCCTTCCGGAAGATCGATCTTATTGGCCACGACGATCTGAGGCTTTTTCGCAAGCTCCGGATCAAATAGTTCGATTTCCCGGTTAACGATTTTCCAGTGGGCCAGTGGATCCTTTTCATCGACCCTTGAAGCATCGATTAAATGAATCAGCAGAGCCGTCCGAGTAACATGGCGCAAAAATTTATGCCCCAGACCCTGGCCCGCATGAGCGCCTTCAATCAGGCCCGGAATATCCGCAACGACGAAGCTTTTTCCTTCGTCGTAACCGACGACGCCCAGGTTAGGCACCAGCGTCGTAAATGGATAATCAGCGATTTTCGGCCGCACCGCCGAGATGGCGGCAATCAGTGTCGATTTGCCGGCGTTGGGCAAGCCGATTATGCCGACATCCGCCAACAACCTGAGTTCGATCTCCAATTCACGATCCTGGCCGGGCTCGCCAGGCTGGGCGAAACGCGGACTTCGGTTCGTTGATGAAACAAAATGGGCGTTTCCCTTTCCGCCTCTGCCCCCAGCCGCCACAATCACGCGTTGGCCGGCAATCTGCAGATCAGCTATCAGATCCCTGCTGGCGGCATGGCGGATGATCGTGCCGACAGGCACTTTGATCGTGCGCTCTTCACCGCGCCGTCCATGGCAATCTTTCCCCATGCCATGCTCGCCCCGGCCGGCCTTGTACTGCTTCTGATAGCGTAAGTCGAGAAGTGTCGTCAGCTGGGGATCAGCCAGCGCAACGACATCCCCACCCGCACCGCCGTTGCCTCCATTCGGGCGGCCTCGCGGCACAAACTTCTCCCGGCGGAAGCTAATGCAGCCCCGGCCGCCGGCGCCCGCGATGACGCGAATTTTGACTTCGTCGATGAACTTCATGAGGATGTCAGGGCGGTCATCATGGCTTTTCTCCAGACAAAAAAAAAGCCCCAAACGGGGCTTTTTGATCATTTGTCCAATTGTCTTTATTGCGGCAGAACACTTACCCGTTTTCTTTCTCTGTCGAGCCGGTCGTAAAGAACCACACCATCAATTTTGGCAAAAAGGGTGTAATCCCGGCCCATACCGACATTCTTTCCCGGATGAATGCGGGTGCCGAGCTGTCGAATGATTATGTTTCCAGCCCTGACCGTCTCACCGCCAAAAATCTTGACTCCGCGCCGTTGCCCTTTGCTGTCTCGCCCGTTGCGCGAACTTCCCCCGGCTTTCTTATGTGCCATTTCAAATTCCTCAGCTATGCATCGATTCCGATGATTTTTAGAGTGGTCTGCTGTTGTCTGTGGCCGCGTTGGCGACTGTAGCTCTTTCGTCTTTTCTTTTTAAAGACAAGTATTTTTTTGGCCTTACCCTGGCGGACAATTTCCCCGGTAACAGTCGCGTTAGCGACCAGTGGAGCGCCGATTTTCACCTCGCCGTTGCCGCCGACAAACAGAACATCCGAAAGAATGATCTTCTCGCCGACTTCGCCGACAAGCTTCTCAATCCGGACCACATCCCCTTCCGAAACGCGGTACTGTTTGCCGCCTGTTCTAACTACAGCGTATTTCATAGCCGTTTTTCCCAAAGCGTAATTTTTAAAGGAAAACCGGAGCAAAGTCAACTCGCAGAGCTTTTGACCCACGGCAGGGTCAACGTCATGTTCACCCTAGTAAATTGATTGCGCAAGTCCCGTTTGTCCAAAAATCCCCCCGCCCCCCTTTCCCAAAGGGAGGATTGAACCACCCCGCAGCAAGCTGACGGGGTATCAGACATAGCGGTGAGATTTTATCCCAACAGCGTCACCCCCGAATGTTTCAATCGTGGTTCGACTGTGCTCACCACGACCCTGCGCCGCGTCGAATGGGTCGGGGGTCCAGGTTCGGTCTCGCCTGGATTCCCGATAGAAGCCTTCGGGAATGACGGACTCTTGGAGGTCTGGAGTAGCCCATTACGCAGCAAGCTGCGGGAAATCAAACCCACAGCGATTGAAGCGCAAGATTTCATCGCACGAGATAA
>JBGPIK010000523.1:0-4496 GCA_041484845.1 Binatia bacterium
CCAATCGGTGGCGCGAATCATCGCCCGAATGAACCGCACCAAAAGCTCCTCGTGGGCGTTTGCCCATTCGCGCCGGCTCGCGCCGAGTCCTCTGGCGTAGTGCTGAACGTAGTCCTCTGAGCGCGCCAACACCTTGAAGCCTCGCTTTTGAATCTCCTCATCCGGCATGTTCATCATGGCTCCGGCGGCCTCACCGCGGCTCATTGCGTCCGCCCGCGCCCGCGTATTGCCGTAGGATTTAAAGCTGTAGTCCCGGTTCAATTCCAGTCCATGTTTTTTTAGAATATACACGCCGACGATCGCATAGCCCGTAGTCGGCGCGTCGGCGGCTAATACTTTACCTTTAAAGTCTTTGAAATCATTGATGCCGCGGGCGGCGACTAATTTTTGGCTTACTCCCCGACTGCCGCCGAGAAAAATCACGAAATCATTGGGCTGCGGGTCGGCGCCCTGTCCTTCAGCCCACGCGATGACATTGTCCGCATTGTTGAGAATGAGATCGTATTTTCCGCTGATAAGGTTGCGCAACAAAGTGGGCGAGTCGGTAACATTGCTGATATCCACTCGAATATTTTCTGTTTTGAGAAACCCTTTAGCGTCGGCAGCGATAATCGCCGCATCTTTGTTAAAAAGTCCTATCCTGATCACATCTTCAGTCATAAGGATTGATTGAAGGCAGCAGCACGAGCGCAACCCCCCAACCTCCCTTCCAAAATTTCATGGATGTTCCCTCCGCGGAGCATGATTCATTTTAGTTGTGTCATTGTTTGTAACCTGAAGTATACATCCTTGGTTTGCGCCCTTATGAGGCAGGGCACGGCTTACTTCGGTTGCGCTTATTAATCAAGAGGAACCGTTTAGGGGCCGAATTTACCGACGACAATTTAGTTCTTAGGAGGCTTCTAATTGCCGGTCGTGTTGGTGAAAGTTACAATCGGCGAGATTCCGTACCCGTCGTTTCCGGCCCGCGGATCGCGGTTTTCTCCTGTTCGTCGCATTGCTGCGGCACCGGGCCAAACATGACATTCATTGATGCCCGCAACCTGTGCAGGGATTTAAAAAGCTCGGTGCGCAAATCGTCGGTCGCACGGAACGCCTCGTGCAATATTTCTTCGTCGTGAGTCTCTCTGACGCCCGCAAGGATGCGACGCCGCGCGGTAGTCAAGTCGCGGCCTTTTTTGGCTGCTGAAAGACGAGTCCAGATCGTAGCGATCAGTATTCCGCTACAGATGCCGGCAAGAAAAATCAGAGCGATAGAAATCCAATTTTCCATTTGTCCATTTCATCCGTGAGGGCCGACAGAAGACGACGATTCGAGTGGGGACTTATTCTCATGTTGATGATCATTGCCCATCCAAGGGGAGCCGTGCTTATCACAGCGAGAGCTTCTCCCAGTCCGAGCTCGATGCATCGCGAGCGATCGCAAGTCCGCCGTCCGACCCGGCAAAGACCGGATCCTTGACAACGGAAGCTCGACCGCCGCCCAATTCCGTGAGCGCTTTTTGCATGGCGTCCGCTAATCCGGCAATCAGTGAGCTGCCGCCCGCCAAGATAACATTATGGCGCACCTTGTCTTGATATTCGGGTTCCACCTTGGAAAGCAAATCGGTCATGGTCTCGCAAATAGGCGGCAGAATACTTTCACATGCAGTTTGCATTTCATCAGTAATATCTATGTCGGTTGCCTTCCCTTTGATCGGCACGATCACGATAACGCGCTCTTTTGCGTCGCCGACAAAGCTCGATTTTTCTTTCCATTCGCGAATCATGTGAATCGAGAACTGCGCTTGAGGGTAACGCTCACGAATCAATTTGGCGAGCTGCTCGTCAATCGAATCGCCGGCATTGGGCAAGGTTCTCTGATCTTCTTCGGTCGGATACCGGCCTTGCATCACGCAAAAATCGGCGGTCCCGGCGCCGATATCGATGACCAGCGCATGCAGTAGCGCTTCCAGACCATAGGCCACCGCAAAAGGCTCAGACACGAGCATGACGCTATCGGCGATTCCCTCCATGGCCCTGCGCAACCTTTGTTTACTGACGCGAAAAGCCTCGGCCGGGACTCCGACCACGGCCCGCACTCTAGGCCGCGCCTTGCCCTTCTGCTTTATGCCGATGAGCGAAATGAGATGGCGTAAGATTTCCTGTACAGCCTCTTCATCCTTTCCCGATCCCTCTTTAATAATACCGCGTTCAAGGGGACGGCGAAGATCCAGCATGGAGCGATTCTCCAACGCTTCGTGACCAATGAGGACCGGCTTCTTTACCAATTTGCGCGCCACCATATCCACGGGCCAGCCCACATAACTATCAATGACATGGCGCTCGCCGTTGGATGCTGAAATTGAGCTTCGAGACGTGCCCAGGTCTATACCGACACAGAGAGTTTCGTTTGCATCGTCCATTGAGTTAACTGCCTTTCCGATCCGGTCCGTTGAGTTTGTTTGCGTAAGAGCGAATGCCCTTGAGAAGTGCCAGCGCGATCTTTTCTCTATAGTCGGTATTTGTCAACAACTTGACCTCGTCCTCGTTTGAGAGACACGAGATCTCAACCAGAATAGCCGGCATTTGGGTGCCGACGAGAACGACGAACGGGGCCATCTTGACTCCGCGGTCCTCGACGGCGGGATTAGTTTGCCGAAGTGACTGATAGAGTTCCGTTTGAATGGACTTGGCTAGTCTGCGCGACTCCTCGCGCCGGGTGTCAACATAGATCTTCTCCAGAATCCGACGATAATCCGTAAAAGAATAGATCGACTCCCGGTTTTCGTTACTGGCGAGATTGAGAGTCGCCGGGTCATCGCTGGGGCCGACGAAGTAAGTTTCTGGACCGCGGATATCGCGCGGCTCCATCCAGTTAACGTGGATGGAAACAAAAAGGTCTGCGTTTTTCGAATTAGCAAAGGTCACTCTCTTCTCAAGCGGAATTGTTTGATCCCCCTCCCGGGTGAGAAAAACCGCGAACGGGGCCTTTTCCATGAGCCGGTGTAATCGAAGTGCAACGTCAAGTGTAATCTCTTTTTCCGCGACGCCTGAATCCGAGATGGCACCGGTTTGTTTGCCGCCGTGGCCGGCATCAATGACGACTGTCTTGATCGAGAGGGGTACCACGGCGCGGCTCAATGGGCGCGGTGTGGAAACCGTCACATCCGCTTCGACCATCACGCTCGCAGCGGGGGATAGCGACGTAGTAAGCGGTAATTTAGCCGAATCCAGTGTAGGGACTTTTCCCCTGGAAATACCAATATTTGCAAATTCAAGATAGCCGAACCCCGCAAGCAATAGCGGAGCCCATAACCATAGACGATGGTCACGTTTGCGCCGTGCCCGGGCTTTGTTTTTGATGCCTGTTACAGTCGCGAGGTTGTCGTGGACGGCTTCGCGAAGCAGCCGGAGTTTAGTCTGTCCCACAGTTTCCATAGTTTACAGCGTTCGAACTGTGCCCAAACGAGTTGGAATTTAGAGGACTTGGCAGTTTATGTCAACCAAATCATGAGGAGTGCCGGAAAGCCAAGGGCGTGGTTGATTATTTGGCGAAATGAGGGAAAAAATCCTCCAGGCGAATTTTGTTCATTACGTCGCTCGGCACCCGTAGCTCCGGAGGAAAAGCGGTTAGAGGCTTGGTGGCGTCAAGACCCATTTTCGCATTTATACCACCCGGTCCGGCCGTAGGATCGAGCTCGCTGCCCTGGGCATTGGCGATCACGACAAGATCGCGGTCCGCTTGGAATCGATTGGAAACGGCCCAGAGAACTCGTTCTTCATCAAAAACGTCGATTTCCTCGTCAACTATCACGACATGCTTGAGCAGCATGTCGGCCGCGAAAGCAGCGCAGATGGCGTTTTTTGCCTGCCCCGGGGCTCGCTTGGCGATAGAAATGTAGGCGTGAAAACGGCAATTACCCGAAACCGGCATGCAAACGTTCTTAACGGTCGGGACGGTCTGGCGCACGGCTTTCAGCAACGCGGCTTCGCGCGGGATGGCCCCCATAAGCTTGTGCTCGGTGTAGCCGGCGTGAATATCCTGAAAGATATAGTCCCTGCGATGGGTGACGGCGCTGATTTCGATGACCGGTCGTTCGTCTTGTGGGACCGCGTGGCCGGTGAATTCGCCGAATGGCCCCTCCATGCGACGGACGTGCGGTAGGATATGTCCTTCAATGATCATTTCAGCGTCGGCCGGAACGAGCATGGGGACCGTCTTCGCCCGCGCCAAGCGCAAAGGTTCATTCATGACGCCGCCGATGACGGCATATTCGTCTTCATCCGCAGGCGTTAGCGCCTGAGCGCCAAGCGAGAAAAGGGGATGAACGCCGATCACGACGGCGATGGAAAGCGCTTCATTGCGCCGCTCCAATTTGTTGTGCAGCGTCCAGAGGTGCCGGCCGATGGCCATGAAAATTCCCAGCTCGCGTTTACCTGCCATCATGAGCCGGTTATAGCTGGTGTTTCTGACGCCGGTGTCGGGATCAACGGCGACGACGATGCCCGCCGTA
>JBGPIK010000524.1:0-4488 GCA_041484845.1 Binatia bacterium
AAAAGGTAGATATCGTCGTCGGTCAGGAGACTCGTCTCGTGCGTGTCCATGTGTTACGTTTACCTCCCTGTTGCGCGCTGCTAGCGTGAGTGTCAACTGTTGCAGTAACGTGCGAAAAAATTCTGACAGATGATGCCGGTTTTGTAAATGCGCGCCGGGGTAACTTAATGCGTTTTGCTCCTGTATAAAGAGCCGTTGGATTAGCGCTCATGCCTGCGTTCGGGCGCCCCGGCGAAAGAAGAGCCTGAGAGTGCGGATTCGGCAGCGATTTGGATCAATTCGAATCCGGTGGTGTTGAATTATGACCGTGGCGAATTTCGGCGATTTTGCTTAAGGCATCTTCAACTGCACTCGTCGCCGAGATTTGCTCCAACGCCAATCGCGCTTTACGTCGCCAATTGGGCCGTTCCTCCCAGGTGCCCGGAACATTCTGCGGCTCCGTTTCCAGCCAAAGGTCTTCGAGGTTAACTAATAACAGACTGGCGTTTGTGCCGGCCAAGCGAAACAGCCAGGCACGCAATATCGCCATCAAATCCCTGTCACTGGGGTCGAGTTCGCCTAGAGAAACTAACTCCTGAACAAATCTCTCGCATTGCTCGGCGCGCACCCGGTATAGAATTTCCGCTTCTGTTGGGGAAAGAATGCCAAGGTCAATCCGGTCGCGAATATCAGCTCCGTTCCAAAAGCCAGCGAACGTCGGAGTATCATGAGTATTGAGGCTGGCCACGGTACCATGGGGGATGTCCTGCAGTGCCTGGCGTGGATCCGCCGAAATGAGAAATTGGCTCACTTGCATACCGAAAATGTTGTGTCGCGTCATTGCGGTGTTAACGTAAGGCGGCACGGTTCCGAGATTTTCGCCGATGATCTGCGCCCGGTAGCGGTGTGATTCGAGACTCAATATCGCGTAGAACTCTTCCGCCTGAGAATGAACGTAAACACCTTCGGTGGACGCGAAGCCGTGAGGGATCCAATACAACCTGTGAAGCCCCATAATATGATCGATGCGCAACATTTTTGCGTGCTGCAAATGGTGCCGCAGACACCGGATATAGTAGCGGTAGCCCTGGTTGCGCAATCCTTCGGGTTGAAGCGGTGGAAATCCCCAGTTTTGGCCCTTCGTGAAAAATGCATCCGGCGGCGCCCCGCCGCTTGCCTCCAATGCAAAAACCTTGCGCTCGCGCCAGACATCGTAACCGTCGCGATTCACTCCCAGAGGAAAATCAAGATAGAGGGCGGCGCTGCCGTCGGCTTTGCCCTTCCATCCAAGGGCGTTGATTTGTTCCTTGGTTTGCCATTGGACATAAAGATGATAGTTCTTGACGTGCTCGTCGAAATCGCCGGCTCTTAGCTTCCCGTCGCGATTGATGACTGGCCAATGCCCCCACGCTCTGCCCTCACGCTCAACCTTGGCGCGAAAGGCTGCGTAATCCTGAGCCGCGGGATGGTTCTCGATAAACTGGTCGAAGCCCGCTCTTCTTTCGGAGTCAGCATTCAACAGAACATGCATCATTTCTTCCAGCACGCTACGTTTTAAGGCCATTAGGCGGCGGTACTCGATTAGCGGCGCGGCGTTCAAGCGTTCAACTTCGTTTTGAAAATCGGACGATTGGATCATCGCTTGGGCGACAGGACTGTGGTGAAGCTCGGGTATACGCTCGATATCGAGATAGAATTCATTCCAAAAGAGACGGCTCACCGGAGCGTAGGGACTGGGGTTGAAAAGTTCGTCAAGAAAGGCGGAAAGGAGCGGCAGAGTGCCGACGGCGCTTGCCCCCCTTTGCGAGGCGAAGTCCAGTAAGGCTCCAAGATTCGAGAAATTTCCCGCACCCCAGCTGTTCTCCGAAGCGAGCGCGTAAAGCGGACAGAAGATTCCCCATCGCCGGCTGCCGTCATCCATTGCGTCGTAGGTGTGCCGCAACGACGACAACAAAAAGCACGCGAACGTAAGATCATCAACCCACAATTGTAACTTATGGTAGCCCGCTAGTAGCGGCTCACGGACAACCAGCCGCCGCGAGACGTAGCGAACGCCTTCGATTTCGTGCTCCGGCGATGGCGGACCCGCGTCATAACATTCGCCTTCAATGGATTCGCCGCTTTCCAACTCGATGCGGTAATGGACACTATATTCTGCGAGCCGACTTAGTACGCGGAGCTTGAACCGAAGCGGGTCGCTATCCCAGACGGTAACAACCGGTTCAATGCCGCGCCGCCACAGGAACTGGCGGCGCTGGCGCAGGGCATCCGCGAGGTCGTTCATATTTTCCGCCGGCGCACCGAGTGCACGCAAGACGCGCAGGATAGCCTCGGTGGGTGGTTGTATGAGATGTCCCGCCGCGTCGTAGTAAACGGTTTGGACTTTGAAAAGCCTGGCGAGATCGTGCAGCAAATGCTCTTCAGCGGTTGTCATCGGCGCGCTTCGTCGGGTTGGAGAATATCCAAAATCCCCATAATCGGGATATCAACCCAATCCGGGCGGTTATTTAGTTCATAGGCCAACTCGTAAACGACTTTCTCGAGCATATAAGTTTCCAACATCAGACTGATCTCTTCTTGCGTCTTGGGCATGAACGACGAATTTACGGTCGCTTGCAAATACCCCTTCAAATAGTGCACCGCCGCCCAAATAGTCCAGAAGCGCGCCCAGATCTTTAACGGGCCGGCGTTCTCCGGACGTACGCCATTGCCTTTGAGTTTCGTCAACGCCGCATAATTAAACGAGCGGAGCATGCCGGCGACGTCGCGAAGCGGCGACCTTTTTATGCGTCGCTCGATGATCGATCGGGCGGGCTCACCCTCGAAATCGGTGATGACAAAATCTTTTCCGGTAAAAAGCACCTGGCCGAGATGAAGGTCGCCATGGCAGCGGATACGCAGGCCGCTAATTTTTCTGTCCACGATCTGGCGGAAACGAGCAAAGATCGCCCCCTCGAGACCGAGCACTTTCTCAGCGTCGGGCCGCACCTGTTGCGGAAATTTTTGCACCTTCTTCTGAAGCAGAGCTAGAGCCTGATCCGCCGATGTGCGAAGGCTCTGATAGAGTGACCGACGATAAAGCGCTGTTAAAGGCTCCGGCGCAAATGCCGCGTCCCGGGTCTCTGATGCCAAGGCCTGGTGAAGTTCACCGGTCCGCTGGCCGAGCAGCAGAGCGGACGAGATGTAACCGCCCATTACATCCGCAACCAATGCGGGGACTTCCGCCTGTGTGAGTTCGATTAGAGACGCGCTGGGGAGAATCGGTCCCTCCGCCGCAGGATCGCGGGTCAGAATTCCCTCAAAATAATGTCCCAGGCAGTCTGACGTATAGCGCCAGGCGTCGCCTTCGTTGCCCACCCATCCCTGGAGAATGGCGGCCGTGGCGGGTTCACTTCGCCCCTTGCGGATCTCGATGAAGCCGGCGAAAGGCGGGACATGGGCGAACGAGGTTTTCTCCGTAAGAAATCGCCCGATCTCTAGATCTGGATTGAGGCCGTCTGAGACGCGACGGAAAAATTTCATGATGAACTTGTCGCCGTAAACAATCGACGTATTGCTTTGTTCGCCCTTGAGCAGCGACGGCTCCAGCGATGCCATGGAGTTACGGTCGGCGCGCAAGAGCTTCGCGGGCTGCGCGCGAAGCTCAACGCCGTCGGCGTTGAAACGCCGGCCGTGCGCGATGGCCTGCAGCAGCGACTTACAAAATAGCGGATCGTAAAGCGCATCGTAAAGAATCCCTTCGTATGCCGAATCATCTTCGCGGGTTTTCAGCTGCGCAATGACGGCTTGCGGACTGGCCTGACGCAACTCCAAAGCGCGCTCCGCCGAAGCAAACGCGAGGGGCAGCAAGTAGGTCTCGGCGTTGCCGTCGGTATGTTGAACCTCCCAGGTGGTAAAGAATACCGGCGCGATTTCATTCGAAAAAGGAATCGCATGGATAATCTTGACGGAGCGAATTCCTTGCGCCTTGCCTCCGAACCACCGGCAACTCAGGAAATAGGCGGGGAGAACGCGCTCCAGGGACGCGCGCGCGCGGCCGTAGAGAATATTGTCCCACGACCCGGAAATCTCCAGGCGCGGGGGCTCCAAGGCCTGGCTTGACGACTTCGATAGACGCGCGGGTTCCAGCTTAAACCAGTAAAAAGAATGGGGACCGAGAGTAACGAAATAGGGCAGCTCCCCGATCCCTGGAAAGCGCGTGTGTCCGAACAACTCCACCGGCACCATGCCCTTGTATGCGGAAAGGTCGAGTTCGACGTATTGGACAAACCGGGAAAGATTGGCAACCACCAAAATGATTTCATCCTCGTAGCGCCGAATGAACACCAGCACTTTGCGATTTTCGGGATATAGGAACTCGATCGTGCCCCTGCCGAAGGCGCGATAATTTTTGCGCAGAAGCACCAATCGCTTCACCCACCACAGCAATGAGCTCGGATTTTGCTGCTGCGCCTCAACATTCACGGTTTCGTAGTGGTGCTCCGGATCGATAATAACCGGCAAATAGAG
>JBGPIK010000525.1:0-4488 GCA_041484845.1 Binatia bacterium
AACGCCCGTGGCAAAGCGCAAGCGGCGAACCGAGCACCGAACACGGCATTGAAACTGTTCGCCTCTATGCCTCGCTCTTCCGATCTCGCCTCTCGATCGACACCGTGTCATCCGTTTCCTCGCACTGTGAGAAATGCGGGCTAAGCGTTTACCGCGAATCAGGGGGGGCTATGTTGGTGAAAGCCAGCGGCTCTGCCATTTGCCACAGATAGAGCATGTGCGTATCGCCGCCCGCATCGCGGTAACTTTCGGCGATTTTGGATTGCCAATCACCCATGTCGAACGTATAAGAAACCACGCGAGCGTTCGGCTTGAGCTCGCGCATGAGCTTGGGTCGGAGCACGAGATTGCCGTCATAGGAAAGATAAAGCGTCACTACGGTTGCAGGCGAAAGATCGGCGTTCATAAAATCTTGCTGGCGAATCTCGACCAACTTCTCCACCCCTTGCTTGCGCGCGTTTTCACGCGCCAGCTTTACCAATCCGGGATCGATCTCAAAACCGACGGCTCTCACGCCGTACTTTTTTGCCGCCGTAACGACCACGCGCCCGTCGCCCGCGCCAAGATCATATAGCACATCGTTTTTTTTAACTGCCGCTAACGCGAGCATCCGCTCGACAACTTCTTGCGGCGTGGGATCGAAAGGCGCCAACTGGCCGGGGGCTCTCACGCCCGCATCGGTGGAATAATTTTCCGTCAGAGGCGTTCCGGTCCAACCGCCGCCGGGAATAAATTGTGTAGTGGTTATGCTCGGACCTATGAATTGCGGCACTTCGATGATTACGAACGGCGGAAATCCGTGAAAATGATGACGGCGGCGAAAGTCGGCGTGGCGATTGACGTGAAACGGGGCTAGCGTCGAAGAATTACCAGGCGCCACCGAAATGATCGTTTGGGTTTTGCTCGTCCGGCCCGAGGCTCCAGGTGGAATGATGATTTGTGACGCGCTTACCGAAGATGGGGCATGAGGGTGTTGCCCAACCGTCATTGTGGCAGACACCGTGGGTGAACTTGGCCTGGCGCCGGCCGAAACGGCCGCCGATCTTTGCGCGGCGTTTGCGACCCCGCGCGCGACTCCGGCCGGGCCGCGGACAAATTGAGCTTGCGCCGGCCGGATGCCAAACCCACAAAGAATCAAAAACGAACACACCGTAAGCGGCATCGGTTTCATAACGCCTCCCCGGTACAGCCCAATCATAGTTACGTCGGTCGGCGTAAGTCAATCATTCACATCCAGGCCCAGAGCGCGCACCAGGCGACGACTACCCCAAGTAAGATCACTCGTCACGAAATCTCTTAGGAAACCCTTGAAGCACTTAGCGAAAGAGGCGCCTACTTCCAGCGGCTAGTTCGTCCTGCTGACGAACATAGCATCGTCCACGCGAACAAATCCGGGCGGATTGCCATGTTTCGATCTAACCTCGAGCCAATCACCTGAGGATCTCACCACTTCAACCCGCGTACCCTTGGCTATTTTGTTCAAAACACGTGACGATCCCGACGGCTCTTCATAAACAGTCGTCGAACGGATGGTTTCGTAAGTCCCGGGTTGCGCCGCGCGACGAGATGGCGCGGGCGGAGGCGGCGACGTATCGGCCGGGCGGGGTGGCGCGGACGCGGTAGGCGGCTGCGCGCGGCTCGACGCCACCCGCTCCACCTCGCGATTGGCGATGGCCAACCGCTGCTGCGCTGTCGACAAGTCCTTTTGAGTCTCATCGACCTTTGTCTTTAGGTCATTCGCTTCTTCTGAACGTTCCGTGAGCTCCTGGCGCACCCGGTTGAGCTCGCTTTCGAGAGATTGAATTTTTTGATCCTTTTGTTGCAGGTCTTTCGTGTTGTCCTGCGGCACGCCCGGCAATTCCGCTTGCTGCCTTTGCCCGAAGATGAGAAAAAGGCCGGCCGCCAATAAGATGACGCCTAGGCCAAAAACAGCGTATGACACCGTAGAGATCTTATTCCGGGCTCGAAGAGGTTTTGCTTCCGTAGACGGATCCTCGCGCGTAGGCCACTCAGGAGTCGACGTTGGACCGAAATCAACCTTGCAGTACGGGCATTTAGCCGCATCCGCCGCGATGCTATTGGCGCACTGGGGACAGAGCCGGGTAGTCATAGTCACCTTGGCAATCAGGGCCCCGCCATCTTTCGGACAAAAACTGAGGTTATCTTCATACTGAGTGGAGCATTCCGGGCACTGCTTCATTAGACGTATATTGAAACGAATGTATTACTCCGTCAAGGCTAGCTTTGCCGGCCGGCAGTGATTCGCGGCCTCCCGTCAGTGGGAACTTGCTCGTATAAGGAGCGTGGGTTATAGAACCTCTGGAGGATTTTAAAAAATGGCCTTAATTATAAGTGAAGCGCAGACGAGAAAACTGATCGACATGCGGCTGGCGCTCAAAACTGTCGATAAGATATTTCACGATCGCGCGGCGGGAAAAATTCGCGGCTTGCCGCGCCGCCGCCTCAAAGGAAGTCAAAAACAGCTTAACATTATGGCCGCCTGGCATGCGGATTGGGATTTGATCTGTCTGCGCGCTTATGCCGCCAAGGCTAATACGGTCACGCTCTACAACGGCCGCAGCGGTCAGATCCAAGCGATTGTCAACATGGGCTACTTGAGCAGTCTGCGCACCGGCGCCGCGACCGGCGTGGCCGCCAAATACCTCGCGCCGGAAAACTCAAAAGTCCTCGGCGTGATCGGGCCGGGATGGCAGGCGACGTTTCAAGTCGAAGCGGTTGCCAACGCCTGCGCGATTGAAAAGATCGTTGTTTTTGGCCGGACGCCGAAGCGGCGGAAAGAATTCATCAAGCAGATGAGCAAGACGGTTACGGCCGAATGGACCGAGACTTCTTCTATCGAGGAAGTTGAAAGTGAATCGGATATTCTCGTGGTCTCGACGGATTCTATTACGCCGGTGGCGCAGGGCGCGAATCTCAAAGACGAAGTGCTCGTTGCTTCCATCGGCGCTAATCAAGCCGTCAAGCACGAGGTTTCCAACGATTTGATCCGGCGCATGGATCTGATCGTCACCGACGATCTACCGACCGCCCAGGGCGATAGCGGCGACTTGATCGCCGCCTGCGCGGCCGGCATCATAAGTTGGGACAAAGTCCTGCCGCTGGAAAAGATCGCTGCCGCCGGCGCGCCCGCGCCGCGACCGAAGAGAATTTTATTTCAGTCCAACGGCATCGCCGACGAGGACCTTGCGGTCGGCACCTACGTCCTGCAACAGGCAAAAAGAAAAAAGCTCAAAGTCAGGCAGGTCAACGAAATTTAGCGAGGCTTTCCTTGGCTATTTTCAACGGCGATCTCGGCCTTCAATTCGTTACCCATCTCGCCAATCATCACACGGTCCCGGACCTGGTCCGCCTAGCGCGCTTGGCCGCGGACAAGGGATTTAAACAGATCTGGGTCAATGACAATATTCGTTATCGCGGTCAGATGGTCGTCCTCACCGCGATCGCCACGCATGCGCCCATTCGCATCGGCACGGCGATCTTGGTGCCCTATTTTCATAATCCTCTCGATCTAGCCGATTCGTTCGCCGCGTTGTCCGAGTTTTGCGAAGGTCAAGAGATAAGCATCGGCATCGCGCGCGGCGATCTTGGCCAATCGCCGCAGCACGTACAAATGCTGAAGCCGATTGCGATGGTCGGCGAAACGGCGGGCTTCCTTCGTCGCGCTTTGGCGGGAGACGAGGTTACGTACTCGGAATTTCCCTTTCTGCTGGATTATTACCGTCTCAATCCGAACGGAAAATTTAGCCTTGCGTTCAAGCCGCGGGCGACCTTCAAATTCTACGGCGGCGGCAATGCGCCGCAATCACTGCGCATGTGCGGCCGCGTGATGGACGGCCTGATCAGCTCGGGAACTTATATTCCCATGCTCAAGGCGGGCCGCTTGCCCGCGATGCTTGCGACCGCGGATCAGGCGGCTCGAGAAATCAGTCCCGGCAAGCGCCTGCGCAAAGTCTGCGAGCTGAACATATCGATCTCGCGCAACCGCGACAGAGCCGTCGAGTTTCCCAAACGGCAAGTGGCCCACTCGATCCTGCAGTGGGAAGCGGTGGGCTTTACGCCGGAAGAGTATGCGATGATGGGCGTGGCGCGCGAGCGCGTTCTGCAGATCAAAGAAGCGTTCGCCGCGGGCGTGACCGTCGAAGAGGCGTCACAACTCGTGACCGAACCCATGGTCAAAAGCTATTACGCCGCCGGCACGCCGGAAGAGGTTCGCGACCAGATTATCGAACTGGTGAGCGCCGCGGCCCGGCTCGGCTACGATCATGTCGCCTTTGCCAAGCTCGGGCCGGACTACGAAGAAGAATTTAACTTGCTGGCGGAACAAGTGGTGCCGGCGATCATGTAGTGTCGTGAGTCAGAAGTTCGTTTAAAAACTCCAAACGATGGCAGCGGCTGAACTCGCACTCAAATCCCCCTTTGTCCCCCTTTTTCAAAGGGGGAATTTTCTCCGTAGGACTCTAACCCCTC
>JBGPIK010000526.1:0-4487 GCA_041484845.1 Binatia bacterium
CAGCCTTTTCGAGAATGTGCCCATTTTGCAGGCCTTTTCGCAGGATTCGATCATGATGGAAAACAGTGTGATTCATAACCAGTTGTCGTTATTCAACTAATGACCGGACAGTAGTGTTGCGAAGAAGGAAATTCGATCACAGCGGGCGACGCGAGTCGAACGCGCAACAGCCAGCTTGGAAGGCTGACGCTCTACCAATTGAGCTACGCCCGCGATCGGTCGGCCGTCGCCTGCCTGCGGCTGGATTGCCCTCGGCCCTGAGGCTCGGACCCGAAGGGAACTCGCCGAAATCCGACAGGCAGGCCGCCTGAATGGGAGCGGGAGGATTCGAACCTCCGTAGGCGTTTGCCGGCAGATTTACAGTCTGCTCCCTTTGGCCACTCGGGAACCTCTCCTCTTCTCTCCTTAAAACTATGCTCCGCCGAGCCTATGCATAAATTAACCGCCCATCGCTCATGGTTTTTGCCTGGAGCTGGCGATAGGAATTGAACCTACAACCTGCTGATTACAAATCAGCTGCTCTGCCGTTGAGCTACGCCAGCCTAATCTGTGAACATCTTTACATGCCGACAAGGTTGGAAACGCGTCGAAATCGGCGACTGAAAAGACTACCCCAATCAACAGTTTATGGTTATGGATCCTAACCCGCTATGGCACACGACGGCACTGAAGTGCTTTTCCCCCATTCGCAACCGGTTATTTAAAGCACTTTCGGCCTTGGGTGTCAACAGATGAGTCTTGGAAACGCGCCTATTCCCCCATGAGTCCGTATCCAAGAACCTCTTATCTCTTAACCCCAACCTTGTCAATGCTCCGTTTCTGCCGCAGGATTTCATACAGGAAGACAGCTCCGGCAACGGCAACATTGAGCGAGGATACTTTGCCAAGCATAGGAATCGAAACTCTATAATCGCACTCTCGCAGGATCAGCGGCCGGATCCCTCGACCTTCACTACCAAGGACAATTCCCAACCTGTCCGGATACACCCGATCATATAATTGTTCCGGCGCATGATCATCCAGCCCGACCAACCAGTACCCATGCTCTTTAAGTGTCGCCATGGCGCGCCGGAGATTCGTAACCCGATAAACTTTAAGATGATGAACCGCGCCAGCAGAGACTTTGGCAACTGTCGGCGTAACATCCACGGAGCGGTCTTTGGGGATCAATACCCGTCGAATTCCCACCGCTTCCGCGGTTCGCAATAGCGCTCCGAAATTGCGCGGATCCGTGAGCCCGTCTAAGATGAGAATCCAATCGGCGGAGGCCACGGAAGAGTCTTCGAGAAACAAATCGGACCATGGGGAGTACGCATAGGGCGCGACTTTTGCAACGACCCCCTGATGCTTGTCGTTGGCAGCGAGGCGATTCAATATTTTCTGGTTCGCATACGTCACTTTCACTCCCAAACGTCGGGCTTCTGTCTCAATGGATCGTAAAGTTGAGCGCGGGGATCCGTCGGCGAGCACGATTTCTGCCACGTCATCCGGTGATGCCCTTAATATTTCCACCACTGGATTCACGCCAAACACAAAGTTGCTCGCGCTTTTCATTCGCAAACGGTCCTTCTTACACGGAAAGGATTTACAAAAAAAGAACCACCAGATAACATGATCGTGTGATGCCCAAGACGCTCGCCCGCTATCTAATCTCGGAAGTTCTCCCTCCTTTTTTCTTCGGGCTCATGGCCTTTACGTTCGTTCTCTTGATTGCGCGCATTTTGAAACTCATTGAGCTTGTAGTCACTCGTGGAGTCCCGTTTCTTGAGATCGGCAAGCTGCTCTCTCTGATTCTGCCGACCTTTTTCGAATTGACCGTTCCCATGGCATTCTTATTGGCCATTCTGCTGGGTCTTGGAAGACTTTCGAATGACGGAGAAATTCTGGCCCTGAAAGCCTCCGGCATCAGTCCGCCACAGATACTCTGGCCCATAGGGGCCGTCGCCGTGGTCATTGGGATGGTCACCCTAGGCTTGACGTTGTTCGCTCGACCCGCCGCGAATTTAGCACTTAAGAAGGAATTGTATAACATAGCTAAGACTCGGGTTGGAACGGCTCTGAAAGAAAAGGTTTTCAACACTGATTTTCCTAAGATACTCATCTACGTCGAAGAAATTATCCCGCCGGGGAACACCGCTCAAGGCATACTGATCGTCGACAAAAGAGACCGGGCGAAGGAAGACATCATATTGGGGAAAGTCGCTCTCATTTCAACCGATGAGCAGACCAATACGTTAGGACTCAAGCTCTTTGACGGCTCGATTTATGAAAGGGAAAAAAAACGTTCTGGCTTCAGCCAGACGCGCTTTAATATTTACGACTTCAAACTTGACCTTGACGCCCTTATCGGGCCGGTCAAGAAAAACGATACCGAACCGAAAGAGGCTTCGGTCAGACGTTTAATGAACGTCATTCGCCAGAAACAGGCTTCGGGTGGCAAGGCCATCGCCGAACGCGTGGAGTTACAACAACGACTTTCGTTTGCCTTTGTTCCTCTAGTCTTCTGTCTTCTCGGAGTTTCATTAACTCTGCTGCCGCGATCGTCACGGGCCAGCCGCTCATGGGGGTTTGTCCTATGTTTGTTTTGGCTCCTTACTTATTATGCGCTATTATCTCTCGGCAAGGCTCTCGGCAATAATGGCGTTCTGCACCCCATCCCAGCACTGTGGCTTCCTAATATTATAGTCGGTGGCATCGCTATATTCCTATTTATGAAAGCCGTCCGAGAATCACCCTTTTATCTCCAAAAGAAATTCGACACCGTATGGGTTTGGGCGGCTCAATCCTTAGCTCGCCGCAGGCGAAAAACTCGGTGATGGTCATGGACACACGAGGACAATTCCGGTTTCCGCCTACAGGAACTATTCTGGATCGTTATCTGGTGCGGGCGTTTTTGCGAATTTTTTTTATCAGTCTTCTCACTGTTACATTCATTTATTTGATCGTTGATTTTTTTGATCGTGTCGCGGTTTTTTTCGATACGGGAACACCGCTCGGGGTTGTCGTTCGTTATTTCTTTTACAAAGCCCCTCTATCAATTTCTCGGGTGACTGGTTTTGCAACTCTGTTTTCTGCATTGTTTTGTCTGGGAATGCTGGCGCGCGGACAGGAGATCACGGCCATGCGTTCCAGCGGGATCAGCGTCCAACGGATCGCCGTGCCCCTAGTTATCCTTTCTGTCTTAATTTGCGTCGGCAATTTTTTCTGGAACGAAACTCTGGTTCCGATTTTTTCGCACCGGGCTCAGACTATTTTCATCACCGAAATAAGGAAAAGACAGCAGGAGAGCCTGTATGGCACCCGCGATATATGGATACGAGGCGAGAACAGTTTTATCAACATCGATAATTTCGACACAAAGACCAATACCCTTGAAAGCGTAACCATCTTTCTACTTCACCGCGATTTTAGTCTCCGCGGGCTCATTGAAATTCCTAGAAGTCATTGGACCGGAAAAAGGTGGGAAAGCGAGAATGCCACCGAGTGGCAACTTTCTCCCGACGGCCAGATCCACAAACAGAGCGGCGCGGTTTTACCGCCGATTTCCGAAACTCCCGATGATTTGCGGCTCCTGGAGCGTGATCCTGAAGAATATACGTTCTTCGATTTGCAGAAACAAATCGAGGAAATGAAAACCAAGGGTCTAGATGCAACCTCTTACGAGGTGGACCTTCAGACGAAACTTGCGATTCCGGTTATTTCCCCACTGATGATTCTTTTGGCCGTACCTTTTGCTCTGAAACGGCGTCTCGGTGGCGGTATGGCACTCAGCTTTGGGCTAGCGATGCTTATCGGTTTCGGATACTGGGTGCTCACGGCTTTTTGCCTTTCTTTAGGCCATAGCGCGGCTCTGCCTCCCTGGATTGCCGCGTGGCTGCCAAACTCGATATTCGCCCTGATCGGCCTGTTCTTTTTTACTTCGGAAGAATGATCAGAATGCGGCGGCAGCGTTGTTTCGTGCTGCACGCCCGGCTTAACCGGCCATTGCAACGCAATGGCACCCAACCGCCACGGACATGCCCGGTCAAGCCGGCTAGCGCCATGGATTCTTTACCGGAGAGGCGGATGGTTCCTTGTTAGCTTAGCGTTTGGAGTACTGAGGACGCTTGCGCGCTTTGTGGCGACCGTATTTTTTCCGTTCTACGGCGCGCGGGTCGCGCGTGACAAATCCGGCTTTCTTCAGCGGCAAACGAAAATCCGGATTAAACTGAATAAGCGCGCGGGTAATCCCGTGACGTATCGCACCTGCTTGACCCGAGCTGCCTCCGCCATTCACGTTGACATCGATATCAAGAGTACCGGAAGTCTGAGTCACGTCAAAAGGCTGAAGCACGATCATCCGCGCCGTTTCGCGACCGAAGTACTCTTGTAAGGATCGGGTGTTGATCTTAATGCTGCCCTTGCCTTGTCTGAGAAACACGCGAGCTACCGAGGTCTTTCTTCTTCCTGTTGCGGTTATAACCTTTTCAGCCATCGATTCTTGACTC
>JBGPIK010000527.1:0-4474 GCA_041484845.1 Binatia bacterium
GAGGCGAGCCTTCCAGAGCGAGGCAATGGGCTTGTGCCTTGGAACGGCCTGCAAACTCTGTTTCTGGAGCGAATCTGTGAGAAAAAGGCGAGCGCCGAGCCGAGCACCAAAGAAGGCATTGAAACTGTTCGTCTCTGTGCCTCGTTCCTCCAGGCTCACCTCTCGATCGATACAGTGTCATCGGGTTTTCTCTAACCGTGAATAATGCGGGTTAGCGAAAAATTATGGACCTTACATTCGCGCATTATCGAAACCGCTTCTGCATGTTTCGCACCTATTACGGACTGGCGACGGGCCGGGTAAAACCCGAAGGGTTTAACATGAAAGTCGTGGAATTGCCCGACCCGCCCAGTCACGATCAGGAGGAGGCGCTCATCCGTGGCGACGTGCAGGTGGCGAATCTTTACTTGGCCAATTTCCTGCGACGCAAGCTCCAGGGAGCGCCGATTATCGGTTTGGCAACGGAGTGGAAATCCACCATGAAGGGCAATGGCGTGTTTGTCCGGAGCGACGGAGCGGTACAAAGGCCGCAAGATCTCGGCGGGAAACTCATTGCCACGCATCAGGGTGTCCATGCGATACACCGCTACCTCTTGCGTCGCGCTTATGGGGTGGACGACGCCACGCTGCGCTGGGAGTCGCATCCTCAAGAAGAACTTCTGAACGTGCTGCAGAGCGGCCGAGCCGATGCGGTTGTGCTGCTCGATCATTTCTTTTTCCGCGGAGAAGTCGCTCATGGAGTGCGCTGCCTTTACACCGATGGAGAGGCATGGAAAAATCTGACCGGGTTCAATCAGATGATCAAACACATGATTGCCGCGCGCGAGGATTTGTTGGCGCGCGCGCCGGAGATGAAGGAACGCCTGTTGCGCGCCTTCCGCGCGTCATTTGCCTACAGCGAAGTTCATTTGGAAGAAATAGCGGACGCTTTCATTCAACGTTACGGTGGCGACAAGGAAGCGCTGTTGGCCTCGGCCCGCTATCCGAAGATCGAGTTTACCTTTACGGCGGAGGAGCAGAAGCTTGTCGAGGCCGAGATCGCGATGCTGGTCGAAGTTGATGCGATACCGCGCCGCCTGCCGCTGGCCTCCCTCTTCGCCCTTTGAGATCCCTTGGCGGCTCTAAGCGAGAAAAAAACCTTCGGTCCTACGCAGCAGGCCTCTGCTGTCGCCCTCATTGCGGGCTTTCTTCTTTTCAACGTTGTTTCCTGTACGCTGCGCGTGTCCACGGGAGAGGACGCTCGGCGAAACCTTCAAGAAACCGTGGCTCTCGTGGACGAAGTGAAAGCGTTCGAAACGACGCTCGGCATCGAGCCCACCGAGACCTTAACCTATTCGTCACGCGAGCAGCCGTCTTTGTCGATGCTTTGGCTGTGGCTACAGCGCGTCGGGACTTTAGCTTTGCGCCGACCGATCGATATTCGCATGGCGATCGGATTTTACGCGGACAAAGAGCGGATTCCGCTGGAGCGAGTGTACAAGGTTGAGGGCTACAGTGTTTACTACCGTCAAGGAAACGAATTCGCCGATCAACGCGCCGTGACGACCGTGGGTTTTGCGGAAGAGGACGTCGTGCGCCAGGTTAAAGTTATCATTCATGAAGATCTTCATGGCGACCGGAACTTTGATTTGCCCTGGGAAATCGAGGAATCGATCGTTACGCCGTTGGGTTCGTTGGCAGCCGTCGAGTTTTTTCGCCGTAAGGGCGATGACGAAAACTTAAGACGCGCGCGAGCGGCGCTCGATGACGAGAGGGCGCTGTCCCAAGAATTGGCCGCCGTGGCTGCGCGCGCTGAAAACATTTTTGCCGGCGAACCGGTGGACGAAGCCAAAAAGAAAATTCTCTCGATCCTTTCCGACTATCCCGTTTATCAACGCGATTTTCAGCGCCAAACGAGGGGACAAAATTCAGCCACCGTTCTCGAAGCGAAACTGAGCCACGACCTGGCTTATTACCGTTATTTTGATGCCATTGCCCGTTTGTCCGAGCAGGCTGCCGATCTGAAGCAATTGATCGATCAATTAAAACGGTTTCCACGTGACGTATCGGTGGAAGCCGGGGAGGCCTACCTTCGGCAATTGGGTTTAGGCAACGACCCCGCAGCGCATTAGCCAGCTTTATCCGTTTCCTACCTTTGCAGATCCGCGGCGCATTCGGTAAAAGATACATACGGCATCGAAAGGAGCGTTTATGAAAAAGGTGGAAAAAATCCTTGCGCCAACGGATCTTTCAGAGATTTCTCGCCTTGGTCTGAGCTATGCGCTGGATTTGGCCAGAGGGTGGGGTGCGGAAGTTACCGTGTACCATGTCACGGACGCCGCGGACCTGGCGAATTATAAAGCGACTTCTCTTCAGGATCTTATCAAGAAGCATCAAAAGGCGCTGGCGCTGTATTTAAACGATTATTTTGCCGAGCTGCTGCCGCTAGTTGAGGTTCGTACTAAAGTGGAGGTAGGATCGGCGGCGGAAAATATTGTCGCCGAAGCCGAAAAAGAGGGCAGCGATTTGATTGTGATGTCAACTCATGGCCGAACCGGTTTCGCTCACATTCTTATGGGTAGCGTGACCGAATATGTGCTGCGCAATGCCAATTGCCCGGTATTTTCGGTTCATCCGCCACGCTCCAAGTAGCGCTGGGCGTTCGCCTTGGCTGGGTTAGTTGGAGAATTTACACAGAAAGGAAAACGTTATGATCGTGGTGTCGAATCGGATCCAGGTCGCCCAAGGACACGAAAAAGAGTTCGAAGAACGATTTGAAGGAAGGGCACGGCTTGTGGAACATATGCCGGGTTTTGTGCGTTTGGAAATTCTCCGTCCCATCAAGAGCGACTATTATGTCGTCCTGACACATTGGACCGATGAGGCGTCGTTTCGCGCCTGGACGGAAAGTCCGGAGTTCAAAGAAGGCCATCGAAATCGTCCCCCTGCGGAAATCTTCGCCGGGCCGAATGTTTTCGAGCTGCACGAGGTAATTCAGCAGGCGGAGAAGCGCAGCTAGCAAAACACATCTGCTGTTAGCCCTTTCGTAGTTGGATCTGGGCCGTTGAAGCCTGAACAACTTTTTTGCTGCTTTCAGATTGTGTCGCAATGTCCGAGACATCAGGCTGTTATCCCGAGCGGAATGCGAGGAATTTTAGATTTCTCACTACGTTCCAAATGACACGAGAACGGTAGATACAGGATATGCTCTATTGCGACACAGTCTCTTCTCGGGGAGCGGCCTACCTATCGCCGCATTGACAGGACGCCAGTTTTTAGGCTAGCTGGTTCTACAACGCAAAAAGTCGTTGCACACAAAAAATCGTTGGCGGATTAAGGAGATGAACATGATTAGGCGGATTGCGGTGATGTTTTTGAGCTTGCTTTCGCTGGCGGCGTGGCCGTGGCCCAGCATTGCTAGGGATAAACTCGCGACGGGTTATACCGCTACCAGCGGTGTCTTCGCCGGACTGTGGGTCGCGCAGGAGGGGAAGCTTTTTGAAAAATACGATATCGATTCCAACCCGGTGCTGATTCCAGCGGCATCGAGGATGGTCCAGGCCATGCTCGGAGGCGACGTCGCCTTTGCCGGCGCCGGCGGCAATGCTGCCGTCGATGCGACTTTAGCCGGCGGCGATTTTGTCATGGTGGGCTCGCTGGCCAAAGTGCCGGCCTTTTACATCATGGCATTACCGGAGATCAAGAGCATTGAGGACCTGCGCGGGAAGACCGTAGGCGTGACGCGCTTCGGTTCCTCGACGGATTTCACCATGCGTTATGTGCTCAAGAAGCACGGGCTTGAGCCCGGGCGCGATGTGGCTATCATTCAGACCGGCGATATCATCGCGTCGGCCACGAGCCTGAGTACGCGCTTGATCGCCGCGGCGCCTTTGTCGAGTCCGGCAAACGTGCGCGCCCAGGAGGCCGGGGCGAAGATTTTAATGAACATGGGAACGGCCGGAGTCTTTTTTCCGCATGACGCATGGATGGCTCGCCGCTCGTTTATCAACACCCACGAGGATGTAGTGCGGCGATTCCTCAAGGGCTACTCCGAAGGTGTGTATCGGATGCATGCCGATCCGGCGCTCGCTCGCCGCGCCATCGCCCGTTATACCCGCGCTACGGACCCAAAAATACTCGATGCGGTTTACCAGTACGCGTTGGATTATGTCGACAAGGTCCCCTACAATACGCGCGAGGGAATTCAGGAGGTCTTGAATCAGGCCGCGGAGAAAAATCCCAAAGCCAAAGATGCGCGGGCGGAGAGCTTCTACGATGACCGTTATATCAAGGAGCTGGAAAACGCCGGGTTCTACAAGCAGCTTTGGGGTAAATAAATTTAATGTAATGTGGATCGGATAACAGAAACGAAGGAGTACTTTGAATGGCTAGAGTCGGATACGCCCTGGGTTACGGCAAATTCACTAACGTGCGCGAAATGGCGAATGTCATGCAGCAGGCCGAGGAGCGCGGATTCGAGATGGCCTTTTTCTCA
>JBGPIK010000528.1:0-4467 GCA_041484845.1 Binatia bacterium
AACGCTGGCCTTCTTTACGTCCCCCGTCTGGTTAAATATCTCAAAATACCTTTCGCACATCTGCACCGAGTGGCTTAGCGCTCGGGCCACCAGCAAAACGGGGATCACGATAATCAGGGGATCAAGGTTGTAACCCAAAACACCGGCAAACCCGAATCCCCAAATAGCGCTCACCACGCCTACCACGAGCGGCGTTACCACCCCTGAAATGTTGCGGAAATGAAGAACCAGGAAAAAACCCATCGCGAGCAGCCCGACTGCGAAAATAGCGTACATTTCCGTCTGATAATGATAGACCCAGCCGGTAAGCATCGGCGGACCCGCAGCATGGAGTTCGTGTCCTTCATCCTGTAATTTTTCGATGATGTCATTGATCGAATGGAAAATGACGTTAAAATCGGTCAATCGTTCTATAAAAGTGGCCTGGACCAGCGCCGCGTCCTCTTGAAAGGAAACCAGATTACCCATGACGCCGCCGGTAGAACGGACCTGCTCCCGCAGTTTTGCAATGGCATCGGCGGTTTCGGGAACCGGGCCCGTCAAAAGATTGCTGGCTTGAATCCCGCCGATGGTGGCTTCGACATGCTTGACCTTTCGCGACGCAAGGGACAATATTTGGTCGTGATCGACCCCTGGAATCAGGTCAACGAGCCTCGTCGCCTCTTGGATCTTACGCAGAGTTTGCGGGTTGTAGATGGTCCCCTTTTTTACCTGGATGACAAGGGAAACGGTAAAGGGCGAACCAAATCCGGGATATTTTTCAAAAAGCTTGGTATAGGAATGATTTCTCGGGTAGAGATCCGAGAAGCGTGTTGAGATATCAAGATGTTTAACTTCCCAGGCAAAGAAAGAGGTCGCCAGCAGAATAATAATTGCAGCAGCATGCCTGTGATCAAAAAGCCATTCCGCCCAATGTCTCATCGTGCCTCAGCTTTTGTTTTCGAATCGTTGTCGCCCAAGTCAAGAATTTGAATCGTGCCCGCCTGACCTACGGCGATAGCTTTCCGGCTCTTTATCGCCACTCCTGTGAGCCAGCGATCTTCGGGCGCTGACGGCAATTTTCTCCAGTTCAAGCCGCCGTCATCACTCGCCAGAACAACCCCATCGCCCACGATAATGCCCCGGTCGCCGTCCATCGAAATCCCGTTTAGATTGCCATCCGTTTCTACGACGACTCGCGCCCAATGTTTTCCGCCATCGACGGTTCTCATCAGAGTCCCCAACTGCCCGACTGCCCAACCCGTTTGCTCGTCACGAAAAAAAACCGCAAAAAGCTGAGGGAGATTTACACCGTAGTTCTGCGCAGCCCACGTTTCACCCGCGTCGCGCGTCTGCAGCACCAAGCCAAACTCGCCGACAATCCACCCAAGCTTTTCGTTTACAAATTGAACCGCATTTAAGTTGGGTTCCAGAAGACCGCTTTCTTTCAAAATGCTGGGAATCAGTTTCTCCCAGGAAAGCTCTTGCCTCTGCCAAGTCACACCACCATCAGAAGTTGCGATCAGCGTCCCGAAGGCCCCGACCGCATATGCCTTTTTCGAATTCAAAGCATGCACGCCGAGAAGTTGATCTTTAGTCCCGGAGTTCCGAGGTTTCCAGGATGATCCGCCATCGCTGCTCGCCAGTACGATGCCCCCGCTTCCCACCACATAGCCGTACTCGTGATCGGCGAACGATATAGCCGAAAGCGCCGCGCGCGTTTCGCTGGGCTGTGCTTTCCACGTCTTACCGCCATCGCGAGTGAGAAGTATCAAGCCAAACTTACCGACGGCAACCTTATTGCCGGCCTCGCGCCCATCAATGGCAAACAGATCATCGTGGCCTGTCAGCTGCTTTTCTTGAACCCGCAATCCGGCTTGATGCCCGGAATAGCTCGTCCGGAAGTACCATCCCAGCAAAACAACAAAGGCTGTTAGTAAAATATAGCCCGTCAGGGCATGCTGTCTATTCTCCATGGTAGAAACCATCAACCCCGAATATTTTGTGCTTGGGTTTTCTATGCGCGTGCCCCCCTGCTCAGGCGCCTAGTTAGGACTCGTGCCTCGTCCAAAACGAAAGGCACAACGTCCCTAAGACGATTCTTAGATAATCTTTCGGACGGACCGATCACCGCTATTGCACCGACGACCTCACCATCGGAGCCGAAAGCGGGAGCCGCCACAGACGCCGTAGTTTCGAATCTCTCTCCGCGGGTGATGGCCACGCCGGTATCTTTAATTTCCTTCAAAGGTGTGGGGCCGATGCCTCTAAGTCGCGCACTAGTTAACCTTTCAGACGGACCAATCACGGGAACCCCCGAGTACCTCATATGTTCTTTCCCGTCCATCGCACCAGCTTATTTTCCTAGCACGCCCCCTTGATCCCGAAGTATGGTCTTCAGATTTTCTTGCAGATCACCACTGTACCTTCTTGCAGTCTCAAGAGTCTGGCTTAGGTTCTTGGCTTCCTTCAGTAATACCTTCGAAATAAACTTACACCGGTTTTTGTTGAGTCTATCCGACGGACCAATCACAGATACTACCCCAAAGATTTCACTCTTACTGCCGAGAACAGTTACGGCAACTGAAGTCGTGCTTGGAACTCTCTCTCCTCGGCTGATGGCAAATCCGCGATCGCGACAGATTTCGATTCCCCTTTCTAAGGTTATCTTATCAGTCATCGTTCGGGGTGTAAGACGTTCCAAATTTCTACGACTCAAAAAATTTTTTCTTTCCTCGTCACTTAAACAGCTCAGAATTGCTCTTCCACTCGCCCCTGCGTTTAAAGGTGCGGAAGTTCCCAAATCGTATCGGCTGCTTGTCACGTGCAGGCTCATAGCCTGCTCAACAACGACCGTCCGATCACCCACCAGAATGGAAAAATGAGCCGTCTCAGAGGTTAGCTCGCGGATTCTTTCTAGACAGGGTCGAATTGCTTTTGAAGGTTCAATTTCTTTTCGATAACAGGTTTCCCACCACAACAGTCGAGCCCCCAAAAGAAACACAGCTCCCCCTTCCGTCCTTACTACGTCATGAGACCTCAAGACGCCAAGTAGACGGATAGCGGTGCTTCTAGGCAGCGACAAAGCCGCCGCTACTTCTGGGGCCTTCATGCCTCTGCCAGACCTTGCTAGCAAATCCATGACTTGAATGGCTTTGTCTAGAACTTTGATTTCAGCGCCGGGCACTGGAGTATCTTTCCTCGGAGTCACCCCTCGGTCGTTGGCCGGCTTGGAGAAAACCTGGTCTGGACATTTTCGCGGCCAGGACATTTTTGTCAGCGGCCGATTACTCAGGTAAAGTGTTTACAATGCAAACATTGTTCACTACATTGTAACTTCGCTCCGATACCATTAGTTACTTTGCGTTGTCAAGGAAATATTTTGCAGGTGTTGTAGCAAAGTGATTATGTCCCCCATTAGCAAGATTACGCCGCTTCGCAGCTGAACAACAGGAAGTAACTTGGTGGCGGGTGCGGTTTGGGGTAAAAGGGGCGAGACGTAGTGGGTCGAGGAAACCGAGCCGTCACTGGTGCTTTGTGCCCGTCCATTAGCATGGTTCCGGAGGAATGCGCCAACATCAGTGGTGACACGTGTGGCGGCCGCGTGATCCCGTTTGGGAGAATGCAACGAGCGCACCTTCGCGCCCGCCGCGTCTTGATGAAACCACCTTGTCAAAGGAGGAACCCCCGTGACCACCACTTATACTCCTCGTGCTAAGCAGCGCCGTTAAGTCCGCACCGCGTCGAAGCCCAAGGTGCCGCTACCCCCCGCAGCTCCAACGGGTCAACCTCAACGCTGCGGGCATCGACATCGGATCGGAGGAGCACTGGGTCGCTGTCCCCCCGGGGCCGCGATCCACAGGCCCAGGACGTGCGTCGCTTCTGGGCCTTCAGCGGAGATCTGTGCGCTCTGGCCGACTGGCTCAAGCGATGTGAGATCGAGACGGTAGCAATGGAGTCCACCGGCGTCTACTGGATTGCGCTCTACGAGCTGTTGGTGGAGCGGGGCTTCGAAGTGCTGCTTGTCGATGCCCGCCGGGTCAAAAACGTCCCTGGGCGCAAGACCGACGTGCTTGACTGCCAGTGGCTGCAGGAGTTGCACGCCTACAGACTGTTACGCGGTACGTTCCGCCCGGCCGATCAGGTCTGCATCCTGCGCAGCTACTTGCGGCAACGCTCGATGCTGGTGGCCGATGCCTCCCATCACATCCAGCACATGCAAAAGGCGCTGGAGCAGATGAACCTAAAGCTTGCCGCGGCAAGAACCGACCGTTTTTGCAATAAGGGGAATCCAACCCGTTGTAAGCGTAAGATTCCTCTTTATATTATGCGAACCAATCGTCCGGGCGTTTCTTATACGTCGAACCCGGAGTTTTTTCCTCCGTTGTTTCCGGCGCGTATTTCTGCGGCTCGCGCCGGAATGCCTTGCGACAAGCTTCGGCGCAAAAATAGAAAACGTTATCCCAGTAATGCACCTTGCCGCCTGGA
>JBGPIK010000529.1:0-4464 GCA_041484845.1 Binatia bacterium
AAATCTCTGATCACGCTGTCATTTCGACGTTTCGGGAATTCTCGAAACGTGAAAGTTGACGCTTTAGCGATTTGCCCCCTCCAGGTTTGCGTCTTTGCTGACTTCTGACGTCTGATCTCTGACCTCTTCCTCAGGGGTTCCGCCTCACCCCTTACGATTCACGCCTTACGGCTAAAAGTCTTTGCGTTTTCGTCTCCTCCTTTGGTAGTATCATAGACCGCACAGTGGGAAGCGGCCGAGCACGATGCGCAGGTTTATCCGTACGATGTCTGATGTCTGACCTCTGTATTCTGACCTCTGAACTGAGGTGGATTTCTGATTCCTTTAATCATTCCGAAATTCGCAATCCGAAATCCGCAATTCGTTCCGGCTCCATGCTCCCTGCGCCATGCTCCATGCGTTCTTTGTCTCCGCCAGGCCAGCCATTCTGCCGAGCAACAGTTGAATGAGCCCGGATGAGATCAGGGAAAAATTCAATTCGATAACCGTTTGGAAACGAGGTGGGGAGCGGGCGCCGCACAAACCGCTGCTCGCGCTCTACACCATCGGGCGTGTGCTGCGCGGCGAGCCGCGCATGGTTGTGTACGCGCAAGTGGATCGCGACCTAGGGAAATGCTCATCGAGTTTGGCTTCTCCGACACGACAACATAGGTGAAAAAATAAGTTGGCCTACGTTATCGAATATTCGCCGGAAGCTGAGGACCACATGCGATGGCTCACCGTCCGCCAGCAAAGGACTGTGCTTGATACCGTTGATCGGCAATTGCTCAATCAAGCGGAGGTCGAGACACGAAACAGAAAGCCCATGCGACCCAATCCAGTGGCTCCTTGGGAGCTTCGTATTGGCGATCTCAGGGTGTATTATGAAGTCAAAAGTGAGCCCCAACCGACGGTAACGATCTTAGCTATAGGAATTAAGGATAGGGATCAAGTCCGAATCGGGGGAGAAAGAATCAAATTATGACAAGAGTTGAGTTTAAAAACGCCTCTGGGCCACTGTCGGATTACGCCGAAAAAGCGAGAAAAGATCCGGTGATTATTGTCAAACGTGGAAAGCCCTTCGCGGCCGTCGTTCCCATCCGTAACGCCGATGAAGAAACAGTAACTCTGAGCACCAACCGAAAGTTCATAAAGATCATCGAACGGTCCCGAGCCAGGGTAAAAAAGGATGGCGGCATTCCAGCCGGCGAACTGCGCCGACGTCTGGGTCTGACAAAGTAGGTCGCTCATTTTGACGTTTTGAGAATTATCAAAACGTGAAAGTTCCCCCTGGGGGAAATAGGTTCCGCGATCATTCTGGGCCAGACCGGCAACGGCTCTTAAATCCGCAATCCAAAATCCGCAATTCATTTCCCTCCAACTGACCTCCGGCTCTGCGCTCCAATCCCCCCGGCTTTACGGGCTATTTGACACCCCTCTGTCGAGGCGCTATAAAGTCTTTATGAAGACTCTCACGATTACCGATGCAAAGAAAAACCTTGGGCGCTGGTTAGCGGCGGCGGCACGCGGCGAAGATATCGGCATCATTTGTGGGGCCGATATCGTTGCGCTTCGTAAGGTCAACGTGGAATCGACCGACTATGCGCAGCGGGAATATGGTGCGACAGCGGAGCAGGTGGCGGCGCTGGAAAAGGCTACCGAGCGGCGGTATGGGCGCTTAAAGCGCGGCAAAAAACTCGTGTCGGCGACGGCGCGGCAACTCCAGGCTATGCTTGAGTAAACTTCTTTCCATTGATCCCGCGGTTATTCGCCGCCTGCGGCAGCTTCCCAAGGCGGAAAGAGCGGAATGCCTATTGGCGCTCTGCGATCTCGTCGAGGCTTTCGGGCAGCCGCATGGTCACAGCGGCCTCGGTATCCGTAAATTGGCGACCAAGCTTTTCGAGTGTCGCGGCAACCGCGATCTCCGGTTCATCTTTCAAGACAGGGGCGAAGAGCTGTTCATTTCGTTTCTGGGCAACCATGATGAAATCAGAGCTTTGCTACGACGCGGCAGTTATCGGTAGATCCTTTGACGAACGGTGCCGAAGTAATTCCAGAGAATCGCGATACGAATCAATGGCTCATCACAAGCGTAGGCGCGCCAAAAAACGCAGAGCGGGTTGTCTTCTTTGCAAGCCGTGGAAAATGAACGGCTTCGGAAAGTCTCGCCCGGACGCGGAGTCATTTACCGATCACCGCCGCCGTTTTGATGCCCAATCGAAAATTGACGAAATCCTAAGAAAAGCGGCGTCCAGGGACATCGCGATATGAACTGTTATGTCAATCTATCGAAAGAGCAACGGCGCGTTCAACAACTTGTCGATCGATTCAATGCGGATGAAAGTTTTTGGTCGAGCTTAGAACCCGAGCGGCGCCGACGCCGCAAACTCCATCCAAAGATACCCGCCAAGTTTCGAAAACAGCTCGATCTGCTGGAATTTGCGGCGACCCGTCCGCCACAGGGCTGTATAGGTTTTCCGAGTGCGGCGGAGTAGAAACGGTTATGAAGAAAAACCTGTGCCGAATGATGGTTTTGTTATCACGGCGTATTTAACCGACACTGTAAAAACCGGAGAAATCGTATGGCCGAGAAAGTAAAAGTTTGGTTCGATCCCGAGGGAGATTTCTTAGAAGTCCGATTCAGCGATGCTCCCGGGTACATGCGTGAAACCACACATGACGCCCTCATGGAGCGAGTGGACGAGCACGGACAAGTGGTCGGTTTCAGCATTCTTGGAGTGAGTCGTTTTCGCAAAGAGCGTCCTTTTGAGGCCGAGTTGACCGCTGGCAAGTGAGCTTCTCTTCGATTTCTCGTCCTTTCCGCGTCTAGCCATTTTGCCCTCTATCACGTTCTCGTGGTTCATTTATCGCGAGCGATTTTTAAAGGGAGAGTTTGCATGACCGCAGCAGAAAAGAAGCTGGTTGAACAAAATCTTGACCTCATCTTTGAGTTTGAAAAGTATGTCTTAGAACACCCGGAGACTGCCGAAAGGATTCCACGCGATGCCGTGGTATTTATGAAGATCGCCGGAGACCAGAAGTTCAATCGCTGGAGCGAGCGCAAAGCGAGGAAACAGGCTAAGAAAGGAGTTCCTCTAATCGCCGTCACGGTTGAAAAAATGAGCCCAGTACATTCCCGGATCGAAGGGCTCGCGCTGGAACATGCAGCTTAGTGGATATTGTTGTGGTCAAACGTGGAAAGCCCTTCGCCGCCGTTGTTCCGATCCGTAACGCCGATGAAGAAACAGTAACTCTGAGCACCAACCGAAAGTTCATAAAGATCATCGAACGGTCCCGAGCGAGGGTAAAAAAGGATGGCGGCATTCCAGCCGGCGAGCTGCGCCGACGTCTGGGTCTAACAAAGAAGAGAATTTCTCCCATGGTTAGGACGCTCGCCGCACCGTGCGTGGTTTAGAATAGGCGGGCGAGCTAGCCTGGATTCGGCGCATTGCCTCGGGAGGATAAACCTTCTCCCCGCAATTCGGGCAAGCAAAGTATTCAATAGCCCTGACCGTATAATTCTTGCCCCCAAACTTGCCGGTCCAGTTTCCTTTCACTCTACGAATCGCAGAACTACCGCACGATGGACAGGCGGAAACAGTGAATTGGTTTCGTCTCATAGTCGCCTTTCATAACGCTCTTTTGGCCGAGACAAGGAAGTAAAAATGATCCTCGCCGTGTTCTTGTACAAGCTTTCCCTTCGAATAGACCATCACGCCTTCTAAATTCGTCGCCTGAATCACATATAAATATTCAGTGCGCTTCGAACGTTGGCGGCTTCGTGACCGAAGGCGTTTGTAGATCGCCACCGCATTAATTATCGATTCAGCAACGTCGATTTCAGTGAGGCCATCTGCCTCCATTTCAATGCGAGCTTTTTCGCTGAATGCATACCGCCCCGCCAAGATCGTCCGCTTGATTCGAACCAAGATGTCGGCGATAGGAAGAATCTACCATAATCGCGGGCGACGGCCCAAGAGGTTGCTGGGGGTGTGGAATTGAATAGTGCTGGCGGCGGCGTTGTACGTTAAATTTGCTGTCTTTTAACATCTTCGGGAGCATATTACCGTGTCGGACTAGTGACATACATTGCCTTCTCGTGTTCCACAGAGCCGTTTTCTCTTTTTGACGATTTGAGAATTATCAAAACGTGAAAGTTCCACCTTTAGCGATTTGCCCTTTCCAGGTTTGCGTCTTTGCTGACTTCTGACCTCTGATCTCCGACTTCTTCCTTGGGGGTTCCGCCTCACCCCTAACGACTTGCGCCTGACGAGCATTGTCTTCTGACGTCTGATCGCCGATCTCTGATGTCTGACTTCCGACCTCTGACCTCTGTTGTTTAAAAGTCTTTGCGTTTTCGTCTCCGCCTTTGGTATTATCAGGGACCGTACAGTGGGAAGCGGCCGAGGACGATGCGCTAGTTTGCTACCGAACGATCTCTGATCTCCCTCTTTGTACTCCATGCGCCCTGCTCCATGCTCCCTG
>JBGPIK010000530.1:0-4455 GCA_041484845.1 Binatia bacterium
GCTGACTTATGAAAAGGGCGCTTCGGTGTTGCGCATGCTCGAGCAGTATCTTGGCGCGGAGGCGTTTCGCGACGGTATTCGTCTGTACTTGCGCCGCCACGCGTATGCCAATGCGGAAACCACCGATCTTTGGGATGCCCTGGAAGATTCGACGGGTCAGCCCGTGCGTGCCCTCATGGATACGTGGATTTTCCAAGCGGGTTATCCGTTGATCCAGGTTAAAAAAGACCACCAGAGTATCGTCCTGTCACAGAACATTTTTCGTTATCTTAAGGATGATTCCCAGCAACAACCCAAGTGGCACGTCCCGATACTTTTGCGCGGACGGACAAAAACCGGCATGATCGACAAAATTATTTTATTAACGGATCGCGAGCTTCGTGTTGAAGGTGGGGAGTATGAATGGGTCGTGGTCAACGCCGGCGGCCATGGCTTTTATCGCGTGCAGTACAGTCCGGAGCTGATGACCGCTCTGCAACAAGGCCTGCGAACTCACCTGTTGCCCGTAGAACGTTTCAGCCTGATCAACGACGCCTGGGCTACCACATTGGCGGGGCTGACTCCGTTAACAGATTACTTGGGCTTGCTCGATCTGCTGCGTGATGAAACCGATCTCAACGTTTGGACCACGGTGATCGGTTCCGCGCATCACCTTCACAGAATTCTTGAAGAGGCGCAGAATCGTTTCTTCGCAGAAAGGTTCTGCGCCATTTCGCTACCGGCGATCGCGCGCTTAAGTTGGTCGGCGCGGTCCGGCGAGAGCGTGCTAGAGAGCCAGTTGCGCGGCGATTTGATTGCGGCCCTGGGAACGCTAGGGGAGGACAAGGATTGCCAGGAACGGACGCGCGGGCTTTACGCTCAATTTGAGCACGACGCGGGCTCGGTCGATCGCAACCTGATTCCGGCATTGCTGGCCATCGTGGCACATACGGGAGCCGAAGCGGATTACGAGCATTTCTATACTCGATTCAAAAACGCTCAAACGCCGCAGGAGGAGCAGCGCTATTTATTCGCGCTCGCCAATTTTCGCCGTCCGAATCTAATCGAGCGTACCTTGCAACTCACGGTCAACGGTGAGGTGCGCACGCAAAATGCGCCTTATCTCATGCGTAGCCTTCTGCTCCATAAGGACGCGCGTGACTCTGCGTGGCACTTTTTGAAGGCGCACTGGGAAGATATGCTGCGGCAGTACCCGGATAATTCCATTCCGCGCATGTGTGAGGGTCTTATCGGCCTGGTGACGCCTGCGCTCGAAGCGGACGTTAGAAACTTTTTCGCGAGTCATCCGGTTAAGCAAGGGTCTAAACAGATGGAGCAGCACTTGGAACGGCTGCGTATTGCGGTAGCCTGCCGGGAGCGCTGGGCCTCGTTGCTGCGCGGATGAAGCATTGCCTACATCACCGCCGCTCCATGACTACTGAAATGACGGTACCACATCTGAGTCGTAGGAACTTCCTCAAGACGGCTGCCGGTGTCGGGGCAGCTTTCTTACTGCCCTCAAGTGTTTCAAGCGCGCAGGGCCTTTCTCTACTGCAGAAAACGATCCCCTCAAGCGGCGAGAGCATTCCCATCATCGGACTGGGCACCGCGCGCCGCTACGAGGAGGTCAAAAGCGAGACCGAGAAGATTCCCTTGCGCGCAACCATCCTGAAGTTCAAGGAAGTGGGGCTCAAAGTGATCGACTCGTCGCCCTCCTATGGAACGGCTGAAACCGTCGTGGGCGAGATCGTGGACAATCTGAAGATTCGCGATGCGTTGTTTCTCGCAACCAAAGTGAGCTTGCGAGAGCTGGGCCGGGAAGCGGGCATCCAACAAATCGAGCAATCCTTCAAGCGTTTGCGCACGAACAAGATCGACCTGATCGCGGTGCACAATCTGCGCGACACGCAGACGCAACTGCGCACCTTGCGCGAAATGAAACAAGCCGGGCGCATACGCTACGTCGGCATCACAACGTCATTCGACAATCAGTATGGGGAATTCGAAGAGACGATGAAAAACGAAGCTCTTGACTTCATCCAAGTCGACTATGCGCTCGACAATCGCGATGCCGGCGAGCGCATTCTACCGCTCGCCGCCGATCGCGGCATCGGGGTGATGGTTAATTTACCGTTCGGGCGCGGGCGGCTTTTCAGCGCTGTACAAAACAAAAAGTTGCCGGATTGGGCCAGCGAATTTGACTGCGTCTCGTGGGCGCAATTCTTCTTAAAGTACATCGTTTCTCACCCGGCCGTAACCTGCGCCGTTCCGGGCATGGCCAAGGCCGAGTATGTTATCGATAATGTCGGCGCGGCGCGCGGGCGTTTGCCCGATGCGGCCATGCGCCGGCGCATGGAAAGTTTTATCGACAACGCCTAAGCCGCAGCACCTGCGCCCAAGTGGCTAATGGAAGAACACCGAAGTCACGTGGGTGCGCACGACGATGGACACGATTCAACAGGGTAACGCGTCGGACGCACAACACGGCCCCGCCTACCGGCTGCTCAAACGAATTCTCGACGTACGCGCCGCTGAGGTTCGCGTCCTCGGTTGGTCGTGGCTTTACATCTTCGCGGTGCTCTCGGCCTACTATATTTTACGCCCGATTCGCGACGAGATGGGGGTCGCGGGCGGAGTCGAGAATTTACAATGGCTTTTCACCGGAACGCTGGTCGGCATGCTACTCGTCAACCCGCCGTTTGCGGCATTGGTAGCGAGGCTGCCGAGGGTGCGCTTCATTGCCATCGCCTATCGCTTCTTCATTGCCAATCTTCTGCTCTTTGTTCTTCTTATGGGAATGGCAAGCGCCGAGCAAAATATTTGGATCGGGCGCGTCTTTTTTATTTGGACATCGGTTTTCAATTTGTTCGTCGTCTCGGTTTTTTGGGCTTTGATGGTCGATGTTTTCAACTCCGAACAAAGTAAGCGGCTCTTTGGATTTATCGCCGCGGGAGCGACGTTGGGCGGCATCGTCGGTTCGAGCATCACCGCCTCATTGGCGCAACATATCCCCGCGGCTTATCTTTTGCTCGGTTCTGCTTTCCTTCTCGAAGCGGCCGTCTTCAGCGTGCGCCGCCTATCGCGCTGGTCCGATGCATTGCAGCGCCGCCCCGCAACGCGCAGCGGGGAACCCGCCATCGGCGGTTCCGTGCTTTCAGGGCTCACCCACGCGTTTAAGTCCCCCTACTTAGTCAATGTTAGCGTTTACATTCTGCTCTATGCGATCACTTCGACCTTTCTCTATTTTGCGCAAGCCGATATTGCGCGCCATAGTTTTGCCGAGCGCGGAGCGCGCACCGCATTTTTCGCCCGAGTTGATTTGTGGGTCAACATGCTTACCTTAGGCGCGCAGCTGTTTTTGACCGTCCGCGTTCTGCGCGCCCTTGGCGTCGGTCTGACCCTGGCGACTCTGCCGGCGCTGAGCGTGCTCGGCTTTGGAGCTTTGGCCCTAACACCGACTCTCGCCGTTCTAGTGGTCTATCAGGTGCTGCGCCGGGCCGGGAATTTTGCTTTTGCGCGGCCATCGCGGGAGGTGCTGTTCACAGTCGTGCCGCGCGAGGACAAATACAAGGCCAAGAGTTTTATCGATACGGTGATTTATCGCGCAGGCGACCAGGCCGGCGCCTGGTCTTACGCCGGCCTGGGATTTGTCGGCTTGGGGATGACGGCCATTGCCATCGTCGCAGTCCCCCTGTCGGCGGCATGGCTGCTCAACGGGCTATGGCTCGGACGCAAACAAGAAGCACTAGCCAACGCCGAGGCTCAAACCGCATCGGCACCCGTGTCGGACATTTAATACCATTCGTAATCCCGTACACGATTTCTGGTCGTGCCCAAGCTCAGATCGAGCATTATTGCTACGCGGCGCGCGAAACGCTAGCCTTTGACTATGACCAGAAACCCATGCCTCGGGGTAACTCTTTGTATCTCAGTTCTTTACGGCTGCGCCTCATTTCGCGTCTCCGGCGATTTCCAATCCGGCCGACAAGCAATGCTCACCAACCGTGAAGAACAGGCGCTGGGCTACTTCCAACGGGCTGCTGAAAGCGATCCTGATTATGTGTTTACCTATGACCTCTTTCGCGAAGGAATTTGGACGTATCTTGGACGTGTTCAATACCGCGTGGGCCGCCACGAAGAGGCGCGCCAATCGCTTGAGCGCGCGCTCTCCGTTGACCGGAATGATAATTTGGCCAGACTTTACTTGGGTTTGACTCTGGCGCGCCGGAGTAGTTACGCACAAGGTCTCAAGGATATTCAGTCAGGGTTGCAGGGACTCTACGACTGGCTAGAGTATATGCAGTCCAGCCGGCCATATACAGACTTCTGGGATCCGCTGCGTCAGATTCGCTCTGAGATCAAAAACGACCTCGACGTGATCTCCGGCAAGGATATCGATTGGCCGAAGCTGATCGAAAGCGCCGAATGGGTGGGTCGCCAGATGGACGAGGAGGTTGAGCGCGTGAAGCGCGATGA
>JBGPIK010000531.1:0-4395 GCA_041484845.1 Binatia bacterium
CCGGGAGGGGCGACGAAAGGGCGACCAAAGTCGCTGGAGGCAAGGACGAGTTTAGCCAAACTACGGTTGCTCGCCGACGTTTTAAATTCGTCCATCACTTCATAGATCGTCGGAACATTGGGTAATCTCGCGTCGCGCTTTGCGCCGGTCTGCAGCACGATGCGAACAATGTTGTTTTTTATCCAGCTTGGATAGGGTTCGTGAGAGAAAAATCCATCGATGGTGAGGGCGCGACACTGGACTTCCCCTCGTTCAACCGCCGCGTCGGTATCCGGCCCTTCTTCAAAGCCCATTCTCAAATTGAACTTGGTTCCGAGCGTCTCCTCGAATAATCTTGGTATATAATAACCCGTCGTCGTTTCCGTTCCCGCGCCGCATAGCGGCGGCGTGGAAGCGTCGCGAATGTCGCGCATGGTTTTGTACGGCGCCTTGGTGCTCATGTAGAGCAGATAATGCGATTTCGTCGGGCTACCGATCCAACTCAGTTTGGCCAGGTCGAAGCCGATGTCGCTCTTTGCGGACAGTTGCGCCATATAGAGCGCCGGGATCAACGCTGCCAGCGTTGCTCCGTCGGGAGCGGATTTGTAGATGCGCCTGACGGTATCGAGGGCGTTTTCAGGTTTGTTCTCGACGAGAAAGGCCGGGTGGCCGGGCAGATAGCGCAGCATGGTGCGCGCGGTCAGGCGCGCGTAAAGGTCATAGGCGGCGCCGGGACGAAAACCCACTAAGAGGTTGATGGTGTTTGGCGCGGCGCGCGCTTGCGTCGCGGCCTGAGGCGGCAAATCGCGTTCCGCGGCGAGCGCGAAATCTGTGGCGAAAGTGCACGGTAGATTTATCACCGTTAATAAAACTGTCGCTACATAAAACCGGTTTGTACTACTTACGGGTCGTGAACGTGTGCTGACCATGGTGCCTCCATCGATGACGGGACCGGCGACGTAAAACCATCTCCTGCCGGTCCGAGACCGATAACACAGACGTACGGTCTCCGTAAAGACTCCGATTAATCGTTATATGGGGTGTGAAGGGTACGTAGATAATTCACAATGTCCCATGTCTCCTGGGTGGAAGCCGGCAAGACCGTGGATGATGTGAATGCCGACGAAACTTTTCCGGATCCCACCGACCGCGCCTCGATGGAATCGAACCGCGATTCAGTGCTGCAGATTCGCGACCGGGAGTTGATTTTTAAGATTGAGGAGGCGCTCACGCGGCTCGATAATTATGTCTCCTGGTCTAAAGTTGGTTGCTCTTTCGCCTTTGTGCTGGCATGGAAGAAAATTCCTTTGTACGCCGATCTTGCTATCTGGAAACGAAATGAACCGTATCAGCGGCGTCCAGCTCGGTCTGGTGATCTTCGGTCACCACCCTGAGTTCCAGAGTATGACTGCCCGGTGGGACCCCAGTTAAAATGCCCCGCTCCGGATCCCGGAACATTCCCATTAGTTCACCGTCCACATAGACGTGAAGGTGGGAACCTTCCTTACCCTTCGCAAATTTATATGTTAACGGAACCTGGTCGCCAGTAAAGACATGACCTTCTTTGGGCGATAGGATGATAACTTGTGCACCCTCGGCGGGATGAAGGATCGAGGGGCGCGTCTCACGATGACCCGAATGGGTCATTGACTCGAAAGATACTGTGTACGCGCTAGCCCACTGACCTCTCGCAGAAGGTTGCTGCATCAGCAATGCAGCGCACGCTATGATTGCCAATCCCAGTCCTATTTCTACGGTCACGCTTTTGAAAAGCCTCCTAGTTTCCTCTACCAGAGCCATCGATTGGAGCACAACCATCCGAGAAAACTTCGGTAGATAGTGGTAGGGTATCAATGCATTCAAGGCAAGAAGCAGGAGGAACAGGAATAGTTTAACCAAGAGTGTTTGGCCGTAAGCGGTTTGAAGTAGCGCATCAAGGCCTCCTACTTGGTGCCAACTCTGGTAGCTGCCAGTTACCAGGATTAGAATCACACAAACGCCCGCGAGGGCGGAAAAGCGCTTAAGCGAGGTGATATGGGACTGAGTAATGGGTTCTGGCCTTCGGGCACCAATCCAATTTCTTAGCATAGAAGCCAGGAAGAAGAGACCGCCTGTCCAGCCAGAGGCCGCCAGAAGATGAAGCCAGTCCGCTAGAACTGAAAATGAGAAATCGCCTGAATCGGCCGCGTGACTCGATAGACTCGTGGTCAGCAGCAAGAGCCCGCTGATAGCGATAGCAAATCTTTCACCTTTCCGGATCGTGAAAACCACGCAAAGAACGGAGAGGAGAACGGTACGTGCCATCCAGACTTTTCCAAAATGGCTTTTGAGAAGGACAAATGGAATGAATGCCCAGACGTCCCCCAGGGGCCGGCCGCTTATCATGTGTGACCGAAGCAACAAATCACTAAAACCAGTCAGTATCAGGAAGAAAGGCAAGGAACGTTCAAGGTATGATCTCTTTCCATTCGTTGGTACAAGCACCAACATTTTGAAGACTAGGCTCCCAACCAAGAAAATCATCGCTGTGAGATCAATCCCGCGGACGAGCGAGGGAATGAGAATATGAGACAAACTCATAATTATTTCTCCTTTATGGTAAAGAGAAAATCTCCTTCCGTGCGGTGGAGGTCCTTGGCCGCCACACTCCAGTAGACTCGATATGTCCCAGAGGGCAGGGCGAGGAGATCTACCTCCAGTGCAGTTGCGTCCAACGGATTGACTCGCCCATTATATTTATCCACGCGCTTTTTGGCTGAGTTGTAGACCGTAATGGTGCTGAAGGCCGGCTCCAGCTCCCTATCGAACCAAATTGTCACCTTGGGTGGAGAGGTAGCAATTGTTGAAGCTAACTTCGGCTCCGAACGCACCGGAACCGCATGCGCTTGGGCCTCGGCCTCAAATCCTGTTACAAGAAAGATTAAAGCCAGGAATGAAGTCAGTCCTTGTTGTGCCAGTTGTCTCATCTTTGTGTGGGTCCTATGCCCGTCCATGAATACTTGCACCAATGCTTTGACCCCGACGTTTTTTCTGAACGACTATTCATCGGCACCTCAGCCTCTAAGCCAGGTTGAACATGGTATCCTGCTCACTGAGCCCCAGGGTTAAAAAATGCGGTTGTATATCTCGGCTTGCGTTTAGGGTGCATCTCGTTGGTCAGGAAGGGTCATCCACGGTAATAGTTGACGGGATAAATCGCTTATCTCTTACACCGTGGGCATGAGCGAGCGCTAGAGGTGCGGGTCCCTATTAGTAGACGTGAAGATTGAACCAGATGGGATTATCATCGAAAAGGAGAGTTGACACATGACCTGGCTAGTTTAAGGTCAATGACTGAAACATCGTGGCTGCCCATCCGTGTGATCGTTTTCTGCTATTGCTTGGTGTCCCAATTTCTCTCTACCAGCGAGTTTAATCGGTGGCGGCTTGCACATGCACGTTCTTAGATCTCTGCATCCTGCCCACTTGCGGGAACAGCAAAAAGAGCAATGACGCAGATTAAGCTCCACTTGACCAACCTATTTTTTCGCTTCATGGCTCTCTCGAATCAGGTGTTCGTTAGTACGTTCATCGGTGTTCTTTTACGAGCGTCCGGGATCCCGTTGTTATTTGTCGCACAGTGTATGAATAAACGCCACGATATCAACAATGGATTGTTTGTCTAACACGCCACCCCACGCTGGCATGTCCGGTGAGTGACCCATGCTCCCACCACCTTCCATGATCATCTGGATTTTTAAAGCATCGGTAGGATGCTTCGTTGACGTACAGTAATTTGCAGGTTTTGGGTTTAGTGTCGCGCCTGACGGGCCATCACCCCTCCCTTTTTTTCCATGACAATTATCGCAGCCTGCTTCATGGTACCAGTACGCTCCCTTCTTAGGATCTCCCCCATCGCCCCAGAGAGGGGAGCCAACCAGCAGTCCAATCAGAGACAGTCCTAAAGCCGACACTAAAGCCAGCCGGCATCCAGAATTCCTATACATCTCTTGCCTCGTATTTTTTCAAAATTTAACGTTTTACTATCTTCCAGGCCCTCGGCTATCTCGACTTGAGATACTCAAGTAACGCTCTCATATTTTCGCCGGGTATATTGCCGAGTGACCGCATGTGCATGATCTCGATGTCCCATTCATGGGGAGCCTTCTCGCTAGGCGGTCGAGCGTTGTGGCACTGGTTGCAATAAATCGGCCAGAGTCTCGCTCCCTTTAAAATCAACTGTCTTCTTTCGGCGTCGCTCACGGGCTGTGCCGAGGTCATCCCGTAGGTCGCTCCGAGCGCCACACTCGCGAACAGTATTGTAACGAATATTTTCTTCATGATTTGCTCTCCTCAAAAACCGATGGTGAACTGGCTTAGAAAGACATGATCCCTCTGAACCCGTCTGCCCACCGTTGTCGCAATGCCGTTGCTATC
>JBGPIK010000532.1:0-4393 GCA_041484845.1 Binatia bacterium
AATTGAACTTGCAAAAGGCAAGTTGACCGTCACTTCCGGCGGCGGCATGAGGGCCAATCTGGGCGAGGGGGCGTACGATCCGCTCGCGCGCATCAATGCGCTGGACGAGATGGGCATTGACGTGCAGGCGATTTCGCCGTCGCCGATTTTGTTATTTTATTGGGATGAGCCTGGGGCGGCGGCCTATTTTTCCCGCGTGCAGAATGAAGCGATGCAAGCAATCGTAAATAAACACCCCGATCGTTTCGTCGGGTTCGGCAGCGTGCCGCTGCAAGACCTGCCCGAAGCGATGGCGATAGCGAAGGAGGCCCGGCAGCTCGGACTCAAGGGTTTGGAGATCGGCACGAGTGTCGGCGCTAGGCCCCTCGACGATCCTGTGTTTGAGCGTTTTTACGAAACGGCTCAGGCGCTTGACCTCTTGCTCTTTGTCCATCCTACGGAAGACGGTATCGAAACCGACGACTCACTGACCGGAATGCTCGGCAACGTCTTAGAGTTTCCCCTTCGAACGACCCGGATGATCGAGCGCATGATTCTCAAGGGACTGTTTGAAAAATACCGCAATCTTCGCCTATGCCTTTCCCACGGCGGCGGACTCCTGGCCTTCAACATCTGGCGCCTCGATCACGCGTATCATTCGAGAGCCGAGTTCCGAAAACATATTACGCAGAAACCTTCTGAGTATCTGAACAAAATCTATTTTGACTCGATCGTCCACTCGGTTGCCGCCTTGCACTATTTGATCCAAGTCGTCGGCGCCGACCGCGTGGTGGTAGGAACGGATTATCCGATGATCATGGGCGACTTTGACTCGGTGAACAAAATCAAACAATTGAATCTTAGCGAACAGGAGCGCCGCCAGTTGCTTGGGGAGAACGCTGCGCGAGCCTTGAATCTTTAGACCCGATCACCATGGGGAGGGAATGTGGCGCTGCTGTCGGTTGAAGCTGTCTCGAAGGAATACCGCGTTCGCGGGAAAAAGGTTTTTGCCCTCGATTCCATCGATCTCGCCGTCGATCAAGGTGAGTTTGTCACAATCGTCGGACCCTCGGGTTGTGGTAAATCGACTTTGCTGAACTTGATCGTCGGTCTTTTACGCTCAAGCTCCGGCCGCATTCTATTTCGTGGCGATCCTATCGACGGCATCTGCACGAAAATCGGCTACGTCACACAAAAGGACAATCTCCTGCCCTGGCGCACCTTGAGCGCAAACGTCGAGATCGCCCTGGAGATCAGGGGAATAGCGTCGAACGAGCGCCGACACCGCGCCGAAGAGTTGATCGAGCGCGTCGGTCTCAGCGGCTTCGAAGACCATTATCCTCATGAACTCTCCGGCGGCATGCGCCAGCGCGCCAATATCATTCGCACGCTGATCTACGATCCCGAATTAATTCTGATGGACGAGCCCTTCGGACCGCTCGATGCTCAGACCCGCATCGTGCTTCAGGATCAGCTCTTGAAATTGTGGTTGGCGTCGAAGAAAACCATCGTTTTTATTACCCACGATTTAATCGAAGCGATTGCTCTGGCGGACCGGGTCGTGCTCATGAGCTCTAGGCCCGGGAGAATCAAATCGATCGAGACGATTTCGATACCACGGCCGAGAGACGTGTTTCAGATTCATGAAAGCCCCGAGTTTCGCGCCGCGTATGAAAGACTTTGGCAGGAATTGCGTCCCGAAGTAACCTTAACCGAAACATAGGAGGAGAATCCTTTATGAAGCCCATTGTCACCTTCTCTCTGATCGTGCTCTCTTGCATGGCCTGGTTTACCCGTCCGGCAGATGCCCAGACGGCGAAAAAAGTGAAGATAACGATTCCCGTGATCGCCCATTCCATGACGCCGATTTTTCTCGCGCAGAACAAAGGCTTCTTCGCGGACGAGAAACTCGACGTGGACGTCACATCGACAAACGGCGGCGGCCCGGACATCCGCGCGCTGATCGCCGGCGATGTGGATTTCAGCTTTACCACGGGTGATAACGTCGTCCTGGCGCAACAAGAGGGCAAGAAACTCGTGATGGTGATGAGCGGGTTGCGGAGGCTGTTTATTAATTGGGCCATGCACAAAGATACGGCCAAGGCGAAAGGCATCACCGAATCGATGCCGTTGGCCGACAAGATCAAGAGTCTCAAAGGGCTGACGGTCGGCGTAACCAATCCGGGAGCGCTAACGGCGCATCTGGCGGCCTTCGTGATCCGCAAGGCCGGTTACAATCCGCAACAGGACGTTCAGATCATTCCGATCGGCTCCGGACCGACCTGGCTCGCCGCGCTGGAAAATCGCAAGGTCGATGTCGCTTTGACGGCGCCGCCGGTTCCGGAGACCGCGATCAGCCGAGGATTTGCCATCATGCTCATCAACAACGCCAAGGGCGAAGATCCCTCGATTCCGGAGTTCCTCATGGAGGATCTTATCGTCCGGCCCGACACGCTGGCAAAAGACGCTGATGCCGTGCGTAGAATGGTGCGCGCGTTAACCCGGGCGAATCGCTGGGCGCTACAAAGCACGCCCGAACAGGTCGCCGAGGCGCTTAAGCCTTCGATGACGACCATCGCTCCCGATATTCTGCTGGCCGGCGTCAAAGCCGTCCTCCCGGCGCTCAGCAATGACGGGCGCATGAGCGAGCGCAGCGTGCAAATCACGCAGGACGTGCTCGAACAGGCGGGAATTCTCAAAAAACGGGTTCCTTATGCCGAAATCGTTAACAACGATTTTCTGATGAAATGATCAGCCGCGGACGACTTTTTCTTTACCGGCTGATTTTCGGTCTCGTGCTCCTCGCTTTTTGGGAGCTGAGTTCCGGAAGACTGATCGATCCCTTTTGGGTGTCGAGTCCATCCCTGGTCTTTCGTTATCTTTATGGCGTGATCGCCGATGGCACGATCTTCGGGCATCTCGCGGTCACGCTTTACGAGACCTTCAGCGGTTTTTTCATCGGCGCGGTCTTCGGCATCGGCCTGGGGTTTGCGCTCGGACGCCGCGAAACGCTGGCGCAGGTGTTGGATCCTTTCGTTGTCGCGTTTAACGGCATCCCGCGCATCGCCCTGGCGCCGCTATTTATCATCTGGTTCGGCATCGGACCGATGTCAAAAATCATTCTGGTCGTCAGCGTGGTATTCTTTTTGACCTTCTTCAACACCTACGCTGGAGTCAAAGGAGTCGATGCCGAGCTGAAAAATATTTTGCGCATCATGGGCGCCACCGAACGCCAGATCCTCATGAAAGTCACACTGCCGGCGATCGTTCCTTGGATCACGACAGGTTTGAAGATCAGCCTCCCCTACGCCATTGTGGCCGCCGTAGTCGGCGAATTCATCGCCGCCGGCAAGGGCCTCGGTTATCTCATCAATTACAATACCTCGCTTTTCTCCACGACCGGCGCGTTGGGCGGAATTCTCGTACTCGCTCTCGTCGTGGTGATATGCAACGAAGCGATCACGCGAGCTGAATCGTATTTGCTACGCTGGCGTCCCAAGGAGGAAGCGAAGAGCCAGGGAGAAATTTATTAGCAGACTGGCGCCAATTCTAGGCGCCAGAGGTCAGAGATCAGAAGTCAGCAAATTCACAATTCAAATGCGGCGACCTTGGACAATCGATCTTCTACCCTCGTGTTGTGGTAGACTAATGGAGTGATGTCGTTAAACCCAATACTCCTATACTCCCACACTCCATTGTGCTCTACCCGCCTCGGCTTTTCCTGCTACGACTTGCCACCCTCAGGCTGACAATGGATGGAAGCGCCTTCCTCCTGCACGAGCGTTGTCGCGCAGAGAAAGGTTTTTCCCTCCGGCGTTGTCACTACTGAGGTCAGCCCCTGATCGATCACCGTATAAGGGCCGACCTTTGTCGACGTCGCCGGGTTCGCGCGCGAGGTTGTCGAAAAAGCATCGATCGCTAAATTCAACCGCCCCAGCGTTGCGATCGTCTCGATGGATTGTGACGGATCCTGCGCCCTAAGCTGCGCGTTCATGAGCTGTCCTTTAACTGCGCCCGTGAGCCCATCGATTTGTTCATTCATCTTTGCCAACTCATCCTGAATTTCCTTGGCGCGCTCGGGCTTCAGGCCGCCGCGCTGAGCGATAAGAAGCTCGCGCCGGCGTAAATCCAATTCCACCATGCGGTTAAATTCCCGCGATCCGCCAAGCGTGGCTAGATAGGTTGTCTTGATCGACTCGGCCAGGCGTTGCCGATCGGGCCAACGGTCCGGCATCGCTTCAAGAGTTCTCATCTCTTCGTGATAATTGTTTAGACCGGCCCACAAGGTGGCTCCGGGGCTAACCGTGCCCGTGGCACAGGCGGAAAGCGCTACCGGCAATAACGATAACATCAGAATGAGCTTCATAGCCGCATAAAATACCACATCTCGAGAATTCTCTGAAGGAATAAATCG
>JBGPIK010000533.1:0-4391 GCA_041484845.1 Binatia bacterium
AACGCCTCTCCGCTTTTCAGAGTAAATTTCCCGGCCAGCACATCGTCTTCCTCCCGCGTCAGACGGACTGAACTCTCCGAGACGGCTACAATGACTGTGACCTCTGAACCATTCACCTTCACATCGCATGGAAATTCGTCTTGACCGGTAACAGACCACAGCGCATCGACTGACCCATCCGGAGCTACGCTGCGAACCCGTAGCGTTCGGGCAGAACCCGACCGACGAGAGAACCGTTCGATCTTTCCCTCCCAACGCCCGATCAGCCAATTATTTTCCGGCTCTTGCGCGAAGGACGCTCCATAGCTAAGGACCACGATGATGGGTAATAACAATATGGCAATTTTCATATTGACTTTCCCCGAACAATAGCATGATTGCTGAGGATCTTCCGAGCAACCGTATATCCGATAGCAAGACCTGAATCAAACTAGTGAGAATGACTAACCCAACATCTACTGGCAGGAATTTGTCCCTAATCGGCTGACGAGATAATCGTTGAATTTACCGAGGCTATGAGCGAGCAGTGGCATTGCGAGTCCAAAATAAAATCCAGAGCCCCTCGACAGGCTCGGGGCACCATTCGACTCGAAACCCGTTAAAATCAACTTATTGTGGCCCGCCATGAGCGAGCAGTTTTATTGCGAGTCGAATGGTGGAGCCGAAGGGAATCGAACCCTCGACCTCTTGAATGCCATTACCCGCCACGCTTCCAAGCCAAGCCATCCTGATCATAAATATCGAGTAGTTCCACGGCATTGCACCCCCGCCGTTTTAGCCGTTTTGGTAGGCCTTACCCCACAACATTCGGCAAACATTCGGCAAAAAACTGAAAGGAGAATCCAAATGGCGACCACGAAAAAGAAAGACCAGGTGTTCTGCACCATCATCCGGCGAGAGATTGGTCACAATTCAGGCACAACGCTAAAATGGTCCTTGGAATCTGCGTCTTTACAAACACGGACGGGACAATGAATCCCTTGCGCTAAGGAAATTTTAACCTCTAACCCGCAGGTGGATAATGCCATGAAAAGTGAGATATAAAGGCTAAGGTCATTAACGACTGCACAACTGGAAGCGGTAAGAAAGCAATTTCTATCCGATGTGGAGAAGGTCAAAAAGGAAGGCCTCGTTCCCCCTAACAAAAACCCTTCACAATTATGTAGCTGATGTCAATATGGTGCTCGGTTCTAAAATCTGCAAAGTAGCAATTTTGTGCCAGATCCGATATGGATTTCATTGCCATGAAATATTCCTCGCCCGCGCGGCTTTTATCGGACGCTGAGCTCTTGGATTACTCTAAAGAGCACCTGAGATATGAAATTTGGATGTTCTTTACCTCTGGTATTGAGCTAGCACGAATTCATTTCTCCGAATCCGATGCCCTGTCTGTGTTTTATAAAAATGTTCTCGTTGAATCATTCGCAAACCACCTTAGAAATTTATTGCTATTTATATATCCGTATAGCCCTGGAGAAGATGATGTCGTGTCGAATTATTATTTCCTTGATCCTATCGTCGAGTGGAAACAGAAGCGGCCACGAGAGACGGAAACTCTCAGAAATGCGCGAGCAAGAGCTAGTCAAGAGATTTCCCATCTCACAGTTTTCCGGCGAGACCCCACAGATGAATCTAAAAAATGGCCAGTTGCAGAACTGATGAACGAGATCAAGGCCATTTTGAAAGTATTCGTTGATAACGCTTCGATTGCGAAACTCGATGGCTCGGTAAAAGATTTACTAGACAGTGTCGATCGGAATACGAGTTCTTCGACAGTTTCCACAACAGTAACAATCTGCAGTTCGTCGACACCCTCGGCCACGAATGTGTTTCAGAGTGTTTCCATGGATTTCAAACCAACGAACCGCCCTTAACCGGGCGTTACAGATTCAGCGTTTCTCATCAAAATACGCTTCGCTGGGCCTAAGCCGTGCCTGATATTGGCGGACCAAGCTAAACCGTAAGCGCAGTTAGAAGCCGCAGCGCAAGCCGATAGGCTAGGTTTTAGTCGCACTAGAAGAGATCGAAATGTTTAGGATGTAGCGTTGCCCGACTTCGCGGAGACACAAGCATGTCCATTCCACATGAAGATGCAATGGCATTACTCGTTAGGTGGTTGCGGGAACCGGACCATGGTAACTACGGACATTACGGGTATGACGTTTACCTGCCTAACTTAATCATGAACTTTCTTCTCAAAGAACGTCGAATGCCTCCCACTGAGGCACAGCGAGAGATGTTTGAGATAGTATCAGATTTTTATGCACCTGCCTGGGAGCTATGCCGCCGCGGAATACTTCGACCAGGAATCCGCAAATATGGTGAACAAGCAACTGAAGCTGGAAATGCTGGGAACGGTTATTCGATTACCCCCTTCGGGCGGCAGTGGCTAGCCGAGGCAGACCGCGACACTTTCGTCCCGACCGAGCCAGAAAGGTTCGCTCAAATGCTGGCCCGATTCCAGGATCGATTCGGTCCGGGACTTCAGTCCCGAGGACAAGAGGCCGTTAGGTGTTACGGTGCGCACGCTTACTTAGCCTGTTGTGTGATGAGTGGGGCGGCAGGCGAATCGATTTTGCTGTCCGCTGCCATTGCTAAGGATGGTAATGAGGATCATGTATTAAGGCTTTACGCAGCAACCGGAGGGCGTCGAAAGATAGAAGATCTGATTTTTGGCCAAGCGCAAGGAAATATCCGCGAAGCGTATCGGGGTCTCTCGTCCCTATTGAAATACTGGCGTGACGAAGCCGGTCACGGCCAGGCGTCAATAATAAGTGACAATGAGGCTTTTTATTCGTTGGGTTTACTGCTGCGCCTTGCAACCTTCATGAATGACCATTGGGACGCGCTAACAAAACGGAATTTTTGAGACAGCACGCTGTCGGGCTGTTGACGCGTTCACTCTTGAAACGTGGAGACATGGCCAATCAAGCGCTCGAAATAACGCCCGTTTTAGACGACTAGGATGAGCAATCCTGGGACACATCCGAACCACATCTAATTCGGTTACCGGCCGTTGGGGGGTTGGGTTTTCTACTTTCGCTTATGCTTACGCTTTTGTCGATCAGTCGGCTTCTTGCTTACCGTTTTGGGTGCCCGTGGTTCGCGAGTAAGCTTTCGTGCGGTGGACTCGAAATTCGCCAGCGCCTTCATGGCAGCTTCGAGGTCTTTCGTTCCGTGTATTTCGACCTGTCGATTATTCACACGGACTCGAACACGCCGGTTACCTCGGTTCTTCATCCATTGGAGAAGTACCGGCCCTGTCGCCCGTATCAATGCGACCATCACAGTGGCTGCAGAGGCGCTCGCCGCAAGCGTCGTTACTATGTCGACGTCTGGCAGACCGATAAAGTACCGTCTGTGATTGAGTTCAAATCGCTGTGTGTCTTGCTTTACATTCACAGAATGGTGTGCGCAGGCTTGCTTTATCGGTCTCATCAGACGTTCACTCAGCGCTGGATCAGAATCAGGCGGCGTCACGTCCTGGGCATTGGGAAACCCTTTTTCCTCCAGTGGCGTACGAAGGGAAGTTGTTTCGCTCAAAAGTAATTGCAGGGTCGGTCGCATAAAAAATTCTGTTGCGAATGTCGGCAGCCGCATTTCGGACGAGGAACCATTATCACCAACCATGCGGGCTAGCAAACGCCCATTTCAATTCTGTCCCATGCGTCGTAGAGGGGTTCTAGAGACAGCTGTCCAAGACATTAAATCGACAAAACTGTTTTTGCGACACAGGAATGGGCAATCCTGGAGGACTTAAAGCCGCTTCAACTTCGGTTTCCGATGAGCCGTTGGAGGCGCGCCAAGCCCTTAACGAGTACGGGATGATTGCCGATGCCGCTTCGATCAAGCTTGGCTTTTAGCCGCCGAACTTCCTTGGGCGTGCGCAGGGGACGGTGCGGGGGTAGAAGAAGTTGGAGCGGATCCTGAATATAAAAGTTCTGGAATCGCGGGGAGGGTGTTAAATCAAATGGGTTATTCGCCCGGCGTCCGAACAAATCCACCAGCCAAGCAAAATGTCGGGAACCAACGTTAATACAAAAATAAGTCAAGTAGCCGGTTTTCCATCAAGGGCCGAGGGCCCTTCAGGACTTGGTTGGAGAATTAAGTAACAAGGTTTGCAACGGCCGCTGGGAGTAATCTGGAAGAGTGTTAAGAAATTTCAGGTGATGTACTAAGCTACCGCGGGCGTTGCCGCGTTTATGGTTCACGGGTCGGCTGTACCGTTGGACGCGCTAATAGATCTACCCTATAGTTGCATAAAAATCCTAGGTAGAAAGCCCTGAGAGGCCGATCTGGCGCGGGTTTGAGCCAGATAAGGATACTTCGGCTGGAGTTCACCAAAAGTGAAGTCTAGGAAGAGGTAGAAAATCAGTAAGAAAGTATCATCG
>JBGPIK010000534.1:0-4348 GCA_041484845.1 Binatia bacterium
AGCAGCACAACATCTCTACGATGCTCGGTGCGCAGGAGATTAGCGAAGTTATCGACATCGGTTTGCTTATATCCTGGGCTGAGCTGTGGTTGAATCTTCGGTTCAATGCGCAGCAACTTCGCCAATGGCGCCGCGGTCTGGATCGTGCGTTGCATGCCCGTCGTATAGATCGTGTTGATACCGCTATCCTTGAGCAATGCCGCAAGCGTGGCAGCGCGACGCTGTCCAGCATCAGACAGCGGGATATCCGGGTTACCTTCTTGCCTCACGGTATCGGCGTGGCGCACGAGAAAAATCGCCTGCTGCGCCCGGGCAGCGACTCCGAGAGCAAGCTGTACCACGACGACTAGGATTGATAAGAGAGCAGCTTTCTTCATTGCACACCTCGCTCTTGCGGTTTTTATCACGAACACGGGATCTGAGACAAGTGTTATTTACGGCAGAAGGAATAAACGTTTCGTCGAGGGTAAAAGTTGTAAATTTGTCGCAGGATTGAACTGAAAGACGCCTCAGGCAAATCTCGCGGGATTTTAGTCGTCGGAGAAAACGATTCACTCTCAACTTGCTGAAAAAAACGCCGGCCCGACGTGGACCGCAGGATGATATGAGATGGATTTTACTTGAACCTGCAACTCGGGTTTATGAACAAGAGCGGAACCCAAAAATCCGGGACTTCGCGATTTAACTGAATCAGAAATTGCCCAGGCTTACTTCTTGCCGGCTTTCTTTGCCGCCCAATATGCCTTCAATTTGGCCGACAACTTGGCTTTGGCTGCCGGACTCATGGTCTTCTTCTTGGCCGTCGCAGCGGGTTTGACTGAAAGCGCCGCTGATTTAGCTCGTCGAAGGTTCGCCCATCTTGCTTTTTGAGCAGCGGCAATTTTCTTTTTCACTGCAGCGCTCATGCCTCCGCTTGTCTTTGGCACCGCTCCCGATAGTGCTGACGCACCGAGGATAGCGCGGAGTTCTTTGTTGAGAGCCTCAATTTGTTCTTTAATCGCGGCAGCCCGTTTGAGTTGGCTAACGGTAAGGTCGAGTAAATTCATGGGGGCACTTATTAACATTCAAAGCTACAGGAAATCAAGCGCTGCTCAGATACTACTTTGCAGCAACGATGGAAAGGCGACGGGTGAGTTACGCCCCCGTTTTCAATCGGTCGTTTACTTTCAGATCGTTTAACCCTTTCCTACCCTTGGCTGGCGGGCGGTGTCCAGCCCTATCTGGAAAGCGCCTGTGAGTTGACATAACGCACCCCTTGGCGGAAACTGCAAAAGGAAATTCCTATCATTCGCGCCGAAGATGGAGTCATGCGACGCTCGTTACAATGCCACCGCGTCGCGCTGATAGATAATAATCAATGAAGGATCACTGACAGGAGGGAAAGATTTTTATGTCCGAAGACGAAGGTAATTGTCCCCATCTGGCTGAATTACCTGAGATCCCTTCTGAGGATGAGATCCCGAAGCTCCGACGCAATGGTTGGAAGAAACGGCGTAAGGCCAAATACCCCACCATCCGGATAACCTGTGATCGTCACAGCAAGTTCGGTTCGTTCGAACTCCAGCCCAGAGGAAAGGACTACGTGGTCAAGTTCCGTTTCAGGCCAAGCCGAAGGACCTTCTCGGCGTTGTTATCCGATCTTTGCGACCGCGAGGATCTTGCCGGGCAGCGACTTCGTTTTGGATGCCTCGTCGCTAACATGCACCAACTTGACGGGTTACATTTGTACGCGGCGATCCCCGGACCCAATGAGGCAATGCGCGAGAGTGCCCCGTTCTTCAAGGCTGCTTCGGAATGGAGACGCTGGGCGATCGGCTGAATCAGCTAGAAACGGCCTTTTCTACAGAACGCACCGGATACAGCCGCGCATCAGCATAGCCATGAGTTCTACGAAAATTATGACAACCTCTCACGGTATCGTGAGACTCGAAACGTCCGTGGAGACGCTCAATGAAAGCAGCAAAGGTAGTCTTGCAAATAAGTGACCAGCAGTTAAACGTCTTGGGGCTGCTGGCGAAGCAGACCAAGGCGGAGCCGATGCGGGTGCTGGCCAAGCAGGCCGGCATTCCGCCACAGCAACTGGCGGTTAGAATCTGGCGTTTGCGTCAAAAGGGCCTGGCTGCAAAGCCAGGCCCTGAGCGTTATCGGATTACGAAGCTGGGCAGGGAGGTACTGGCTGCGGGGACCTGATTGTTTTCCAACTAAGGAGTTTAGGCAGATGGCTGACAACTGCCGTCAGTTTAAGGCAGGATGAACTGGGGTGTGGTTAGGGACATCCTGAGTACAGTGACTTACTGGGAAGCCGGGCTAGCGATAGGGGCGTCGCTTGTAACTGCGTTGAGGAGCATGGTGTGCCAAGGGTGGAGATAGCTGGGCAGATGGGGATGTCCATTTCAGCAACCCCCAAAGATTTATAGCAGGCGAAACAAATCAACTTAGTCCCCTAAAGTTTCCCGGTGGTGGGAGAATTCGAGCAGCTCCGACGGGTCGGGGTGCGCTCGCGCAGGCATTACTCCAGGAGTTCTAGGAAGGGGAGGACGATGAAGACGCAACGGGTCGCAAGGTTAGCTGAACCAAAGAAGATCGATCTTGATGCGCACCTCAAGCGGCTGCATTTCAAACCCAGGTATTCGCAATGGCAGATCGAGGACCGGCTTCGGCAGCTAATGGGTCCCAAGCGCTACAAGAACTATCTCGATACGTCTGATGAGGTTCATGCCGGACGCCTGCCGATAAGCGCTACCTACGCGAACGTCACCACGCTCAAAGAAGCAAATATGTTGATGAGTCATCAAGCGGGGGCCATGATCGTTGCGTTCACGGCAGTGGCCGACGCTGTAGAGAAGCGGTTGGTGTCAGGTGCGCGAGCCGTCGATCTCGGGTGCTGGACAGGTGCACTAGCGTCCTGGATCGGTTCGCAACATCCCGATGTTTCCGTTGTCGGCGTGGACAGCCTCGTTGCAGTGATCTGCATGGCTCAAGGAATTGCTCTTCCGCGCAATGTGACCTTTGCCGTTTGGGACTACGCCCGCGAGCTGGCACCCGACGGTCTCGGGAAATTCGACGTTCTCGTATCCACGTTCGGAATCGACTTTCCCCCATTTGAGCTGCTGTTCGACACTGAAGTGCGCGAGCACGTTCTCGTGTCCACGTCCGGAATCGACTTTCCCACCGAAGAACGCCGATCGTTGGACATGAACGCTCTGCGGCAGGCGCTGGGGTACCACCGCTTCCGGGAGTACGTTCAACCCTGTTTTTCCAAATGGCGGGAAGTCGCTCAACCAGGCGCGACGTTGGCCACGGTACTGCGGCTCTCGGGTGTCGAATTTGGTTTGGCCGCAATCGACGGTGCCACGGAAGTTGGTTGGTCTTGGCTTCCTCACTCATCCTGCTTCGTGCGGACCGCGGATGAAACCTTCCCCTGTCTGGTTTTCGAAAAATCATCGCGGCGACATGGCCTCATGGCCGATAAGATCCCCTTGTCTTGGTGGGCAGGTATGGACGTAACCACGATTGCGCAGCAGATCCGGGACAACGCGCACGTTTCTCTGAGTGATGCGGCCGCGGTATTGGCTTATCGATTGCTTCGGCAGCGACGCGTGCAACGCGACGAATACGAGACCTACAGCGACGGCCACATAATGCGAACGGAGACGGGCATCGCCGGCAAGCACGCGTACATCGCAACCCAGGCCACCACGGGCTACTCCGAATTGAAGGTGATGCCGGTTCGAGACCTCGAAAGCGCGGGGGTCTAATGAGCGAGCGGCGCGGGCGCGGACCAGTTTCCTTGAAACTTTTGCTTTGAGCCATCATGGGGCGTCTGCCGACGTCCGAGTAGTCACATTTCCTTGCAAGGGCAATGGGCCCCAATTATAGAATCCACCGAGATGGGCTACCACAGGGAGGGAACCTTGGGGGCTAAAAGATGGCGATGTCAGAAGATGAAGTAGAGCAGCGTACTGAGAAGGCCACCGCAATTGCGGAATCAGCAGACGATAACAACTGGGGTATGTTTTCGTACGGGTAATGGGTTCTTGGGGGTGGCGCTGGGTCGTTTCTCGATGATCATCTCGTGTCCGTGTTGCTGGCATCCGCTGCAACCAGGTCAGTCGACTTGTGACCGCGGGGATCAGCACGCTGACAGGTTTGGCTGAGGCACCGCCGGAGACCAAGGTCCCGAAGATCGCTGCCTCTACATTTGAAGAGCTACATGACTAGGCCGCCTTGCAACTTGATAGTCAACGGTTGGGTCAGATTGCGTGACGAGAGCTTCCGATTGAGGGCGGCCACGGCTAGAAGATGGTATACTTCACTCCATCTTTCATTTCTTTTGGGAAGACTAAAA
>JBGPIK010000535.1:0-4326 GCA_041484845.1 Binatia bacterium
AGAAACAATCCTGGATCACCTACGACGCAGTGCTTAGCCAGGTTGGGGGAAGTCGAAAGAGATACGAAGAGTTTGTCGCCGAGGGGATCCGCAGCGGCTACCCGACACCGTGGGAGGATGTGAAGGGGCAAGTGGTGTTGGGAGAAGAGGGTTTTGTGGAGCGGGTTAAGGGGAGGATTAAAAAGCCGGGATCGAGGCGAGAGCAGCCATCGATCAGAGACTTGGAAGCGAGGAAGCCAGCGACAGTGCTTAGAGAGGTAGCTAGGTATTTTGGTTTGGCAGAGGAGCAGTTGATCGGGAAGCGCACGGGTTATCGAGACGAGCGGGCGCTGGCGATGGAGCTGATGTACCGATATGGAGGAGTGAGTCAGGCGAAAATTGGACAGATGTTGGGGAAGTTGGATTACACGTCGGTAAGTCGGGAGCGCACCCGTTTACGGCAAAAACTCGAGCAGAAGAGCGCGCTCAGGAAGGCTTTAACGGCGATCGAAACAAAGCTTGTGTCATAGGAAGACGGCAGGATGCTTAGGGTTATTTAATTCGTTAGCACCGTAGGAGGACGTATGAACGTTTCGATAAAGAGATGGGCGGTTCTTCTTGCCACCGTGACTTCGGGTCTGGGGCTGTTTCTGACGTTAGCCCGGGCGCAAACGATACCGGTGAATTTCGGCGTCACCTTTCGCAATGCGCGTCTCGCTTCGCTCTGGATTGCGGAGGAAGAAGGGTTTTTTAAGAAACAAGGACTTGACGTTAAGACCGTCAACATAAGCGGAGGCACGCAGGGCGCGCAAATGATCGTCAGCGGCGGCGTTGACGTTTCTTTTGATGATCCGATCACCTGTATCGTCGCGACAGCTGGCGGTGTACCGCTGGTCGACATATTCGCCGGGACGCCGACCATGCCTTTCCTGCTCGTGGGCGCTCCTGCGGTAAAAACGATTGCCGAACTAAAAGGTAAAAGAGTTGGTTCTTCGGGGCTGGGACTTTCGGCTTCGCGCCTCGCCTTGTTGGTCGGCCTTAAACGGTTCGGCCTGGACGTCGATAGGGACCAGATTACGGTCGTTGCCGCGGGTCAAGAACCGGAAAGAATCGCCGGCGTCACTTCTGGAGCCATTGCCGCCACTGTGCTTTCGCCGGAGTACCGCACAAAGCTGGATCAATTCGGCCTTAACATGCTGGCAGATTTGCGCACGCTGAATATATCCTGGGAAACGGCTTCCGTGATTACGACGGCAAAGAACATGCAGACGAAGCGCGATATGCTCGAGCGAGTCATCCGAGCGCTTCTCCAGGGCAATGCTTATGTTCTCAATCCCGCTCACCGTTCACGCATGGTGGAGATCCTCAATGCCCAGCTGGCTTTGAAATCTGCCCAGGACGCGGCGGCGGTTTATGATGATCTGATCAAGTACTATGTGCTCAAAAAGCCTTATCCGAATCGCGAGGGGATCGGGAATATCATTGCCGAAGTCATCAAGTCGTTGCCAAAGGCAGCCGGGATAAAGTATGAGGACGTCGCCGACGCGAGCATCATCGAAAAGCTCGACAAAAGCGGATTTATCGACGGTCTCTATAAATGATCATTTGATGACGGGTTGCGCTCTTGCCGTTGGCTTGACCACCATGACGTAAAGAGCGCTTGCCAACAGGAGTAATCCGGCCGATAGCCAGAGCAGTACGGTATAGCTGTGCGTGCGGTCATAGATCGCCCCGGCGATCACCGGACCGATAACACTGCCCCAGGTATGGATAAAGGTCATCGCGCCGCGGATTTTGGCGAAATTCTTACGGCCGAAAAACTCGCCCACCGTGGACCAGTTCACGGGAAAGGTATACTCCACCATGCCGAACAACGGCAGGAACAGCAGGATTCCCCATTCACTTTGTGCGTAGATCAGCACAATGGCCGAGACTGTAGCAAGCAGCATGCAGACCGCCATCAGTTTCGGTTTGTTGACGCGGTCCGCGATCCAGCCGAACAACACGCTAGATGGAAGACTCAAAAAGGCCTGGGCGGCTAAAAAAACTGCCGCGCGCTGGGCGCTTAGCCCTTTCCAGACCATGATGGGCACATAGTGCACGGTGACGGCGCTCAGAATCACGACCCGGATTGCGGTGGCGATGGTGAGCAGCCAGAACGGTGTCGTGCGCAGGGCGGCCGCGAGAGTAAAATTCACTTCCTCACCCGCTATGGGCGCGCTTTGATGCCGAACTTGTTCGCGCGCGACCAACGGCGGATCGCCATCCGGGCGCAGTCCCATACTTTCCGGCGAGCGGCGCACCAACATCGCCAACGGTAGACCGATGGTCAGAAAAGCCACTCCATTGCCGAAGGCAGCGTTGCGCCATCCATAAGCATTCACGGCGGCGGATAAAAACGGTGTGAGCACGAAGCCGCCGACGCCGACCGAACCGCTGATGAGCGACATCGCCATCGTGCGCTTGCGGATAAACCAGGTATTCGCCACAACCATGGGGGCGTCCATGAAACCGGCGTGGTACGAGAGCGAAACTACACCCATATAAACCAACAATAAGGCGACGTAGCTGTGCACGCCTGAAAGCACCATGTGCCCGATGCTGGTCATGATGATCGCCAGGATCATCAGCGGCCGCGGACCATAGCGATCCATAAAATAGCCGGCGATGGGGGCTTCGAATGCCCCTTGCGCGCGCGCCAGTGAGAACACCAGCGAGGTCGCCGCTCGACTGAGTCCCAGATCTTGACTGAGAGGCAGAAAGAATATTGAGAAACCATAATAGTAGAGGCCGCCGCCCAGGATACGCAAAGCCGAACCCACAGCGATCATGCGCCAGCCGTAAAATAAATTGGACAGTCGTCCGCGTAATGAGTAAATCATCTTCAGCCTAGCGACTGATTGTCTTGCAGCCGGAAAATCCCGAGGAGGGACAACTGGCGTGAGAATTTCAAAATTAGCTGAGCAAGGGCGGTAATGCAAGATTGCTTGCGCCCCTCCGCTTTCGTTATTACAAAATCAATGGACTTCGTTCACTGCAGACGCTATAAACCAGGTCGATATTCATTTTGCATCGGGAGGGCCGATGGCGAGACTCGTAATGGCGGCGGTTTTCTTCGACGGCATTCATTTTTTATTCGCCGGAAGCGCGCTGCGCGCCAAATTCGTCCGCGCAATAGGCGAGGAAGCATTCCAAATGATTTTCTCAGTCCTGTCGTTGGGCGGCATCATCTGGTTGTCCGTCGCGTACCGCCAGGCAGAGTATGTCGGGCTCTGGGGGCGGGTTCACGGTTTTCGATCGCTGGGATTGATTATCATGTTGATCGCGTTTTTCTTCGCCGTGTTTGCCTTCGCCTCACCCAATCCTACGGCCGTTCGCGGCGGCGCGCTGCTTAAGGAAAAGGAACCGGCAAAAGGAATCCAACGCATTACGCGCCACCCTTTCTTATGCGGGGTCGCGCTTTGGTCGCTCACCCATGTAATTTACAACGGCGATGTCGCATCCCTGATTTTTTTTGGCACATTTCTAATTCTATCCTTGGCAGGGCCGTCTTCCATTGACAAAAAAAGAAAACAGGTTTTCGGGGAGGATTGGGACCGCTTTGCCACCGTTACTTCCATAGTCCCCTTCAGGGCGGTCATTGAGGGACGTAACTCAATACAGCTCGGCGAGTTGGGCTGGTGGCGCCTTGTCCTAGTAGTCATTGTTTTTGTCTTTTTCCTCTATGTGCACAGATATCTTTTCGGTGTCTCCCCATGGCCAGTGTAATCGTCACGTACCGTTTGTTGCATGAAAGATACCCTCTCCCTTTCTCGATGCAGCCCAGGGGAATTAGGATCGCAGCCCACATATCTTTACTGACCTGATTTGAAACGTTCCTTTCGACTGGTAGAATGAAGTCGCGTACTACACACCTCGGCTAACCACACAGGAAGGAGCCGTTATGCCAATCTCACGCCCTGGAATTTTTAGGTGGTGCATCCTGACCTTCGTACTGAGTCTCCTCGCCGGATGCGCGTCAACCAAAATCGTCAATCAGTGGACGGAGCCGGATTACATTCCGCGCCCGTTTAAGAAAATGGTCGTGTTGGGCGTAACCAAGGAAGCCACCCTGCGGCGCTCCTTTGAGGACGAATTCGTGGCCCAGCTCAGATCCAACGGTACCGACGCTGTGCCGAGTTATCAATCGATGCCAGAAGAGGGCCAGGCCGCAGAGGCGCGGCTGCTCAAAATCGTAAAGCAGACAGGAGCGGACGCGGCGATCATGACCCGATTAGTACGGGTCGAGCGGAGAAGGCAGGTTACCCCGGGCTACTACAATCCCTACCCGGTTCGCGGCTTTTATGG
>JBGPIK010000536.1:0-4321 GCA_041484845.1 Binatia bacterium
AACGAAACCGCAATCGGCAGCGACTTTCCGGCTTGATGGCATTTGTCACGATGGACGCGCCCGTGTTTTCCCGGCGACATGTGCAGCCCAACATGATCGCGCCCGTGGACCATGATCCGGTAGGTGCCGACGTTGACCCATCCCTCCTCCGGATCGCGCGTTACCACAAGATCATCCGTGCCGATATAGCGGCCGCCGTCCAACTCATGCCAGCGCGGGACGGGAAAATCGAGAAGGTCGATGTCATGGCCTTTGAGCGTGTTTTCGAAGAGCGGGCTGTCTTTGATTGTCTGCGGCTCGATAGGCTCAATGGCTTTGACCTTGCGCCGCCAGCGCTGAACGAACTCGAACTCACTCAGCTCCGGCTCCATGCCCATCGTCAATGCGAGCCGCTGCACGGACGAGAGCAGATTCGCGGCGACGCGGTGATCTTGCGGGTAGCCTTTGATCTTGTCGAAAAGCAGCGCCGGACGATTTTTCGCCCGCTCGTTGATGATCTCGGTCAGCGTCGAGAGCTCGAGGTCCCAATCGACCCCGTCCACTTTTATGAGCTGACCCAACTGGTCAACATCGTCCAGCCACGTGCGCAGATCTGCCATAATTAAATTATTTCTCTCGAACTTTAGTTCTTGGTGCTCAGTTTACGTTCAAATCGTTCAAGCCGTTCTACCGCTGCGCTCCGTTCAAACCGTTGGAACGATTGGAACGTTTTGAACCACTGGAACCACCGCTATTTCCCCGCCCTCGCCACCTGCGGCGCTTGCATCGCATGCAACGAGTTTTCCGGCTCCTCGCGATAGAGATTGAACGCGCTGACAATTGGAATGTCATTCACCGAAAACAAAATCGCCTCTTCTGTCTTCGAACGGTTGATGTGCTCATGCCAGGCCCAATTGGGCAATGCAAAGCAATCATGCTGCATCCAGTCCATAGCCTTGTCGCCAACAATCGTCGTGCCTTCGCCGCCCACGACGAAGTAGGCCGCGCTCGAGGTGTGGCGATGCTTCTTGGTATGCTCTCCCGGCCGCAACAACTGAATCCAGCAACTCAGTGTCCGCAGCGTTGGACCGCCCGTGATCGGATTAACGTACTCCAGTGCCACACCGTCATAGGGGCTTCCAGGACCGTCGGCGAGCGCGCGCAGTTGCGGCTCGATATCTTTCCACGCATAGCGCAGGGGAAGATTCTCTTTTTTGGTATCCTCCCAAGCCGGCCGCACCAGGCCCGTTCTTTGCTGGAGATATTCGCTTTGCGCCTCGCGCACGGCTTGAACTTTGTTTCCCGGATAGGACTCGTAAAACGGTTGGTTGAGGCCGAGCAAAAAAGGCACGTCGAGAGCGTCGACCCAGATGGCGCTCTCTTGGCTGGGGTTGTGGTGATCGTGCCAGGTCCACTGCGGCGTCAGGATCAGATCGTAAGGTTCCATGGGGTACTTCTCGCCATCGACGACCGTGTACACTTTGCCGTCGCCTTTGATGACGAAACGAACCGCGGCCAACGTATGACGGTGCGCCCAGGCGATTTCTCCCGGCTTGATCATCTGAATGCCCATCAGCAGCGTGTGGGTCGTCGCGTTGTCGTGTAGCCCCGGATTGCCGAACATTAAACTGCGCCGCGCCGTAAAGCTTTCCTCCAGGACGTCGCAGGCTTCGAGTAATTTTTCGTAAACCATCTCCCAGGGCCAGAGATAGGGATCGCCTTTCGGCCGCGGCCCGCCTATGGCACGGTTCAGTAGATCTTCATACAGCCATTGGCCTGACATGTAGAGCCGGGCCAGTTCTTCGTTGAACGTTGCGAGACTCTTTTTTGTTTCCGCCTTCGCCATGATTAACTCCCTTTGGCGGCTGACCGGGCGATCCCCTCGCGATAAATACCGTCGAAATAGATCTGCCAGGCCATCATGGACTCTTCCGCCGCGCGCAGTGCCGACCGCCGTTCCTCGTCCGTCTTTAAATATTTTTCTAGGAGATTGAGGGAACCGTCACCGTGGATCTGATCCACGGAATCGTGCATCCACCAAAACTCGGTATCTTCTTTCGTGAGCTTCAGCTGGCGCATCCAACGTTCCGCCTCGTAGCCGGAAAAGTTGCCGCAGCGCGGATTATTCGTTCGCTCCAACACTGACTTGGCCGCTAGTCCCTCATACCAGGTGCGATTCTTGGTCAACGTTTCCCACGCATGCAGCGCAATAACCGTTGACGGCAAGGGCGGGGTAGACTCGATCTCCTGCCGCGTCAGACCCAGCGCCATGCCCATGCGCGCCAGAATCTCAAAATGCGAATGCCCCTCCAGCGCCTCTTCTTCGTACAAGTTCTCCGTCACAATGAACTTACGCACGTCCACGTGCGGGCAGTTGCCGACGACGTAGGCCCAACAACGCCGGCTGTGGCGGGTAAAGCTGGCCCACTGTTGCACAAGCACCCGCGCCGCCTCTTGGGTGAGCCGGTCTTGCGAAAACGACACCCATTGCAAACTGCCATTGTAGTCGGCAACGATCTTGTCGACGGCGGCGGCAAACGGGGACTGACTCATCTCAAAACCTCCAAATGGAGCAACTGGAGTAGGCGAGTGATTGAGTATTGGGTTTTCGGATAACCATTACTCCAATACTCCAGTACTCCACCACTCCAATTAAGATTTATTCCAAGTTACCCCTAGCCCCTCGCCTTTTGGCACACGGAGCGTCCCCTTTTCAACCGTCAATCCGACAAACGGATCGCCGGTGACCACCTCGAACTCACCCAATTCGCACAGCGACGCAATGCCCGGCGTGCTGGCCGCGAGATGCAGCGCGGCGGCATCGCCGACCATGCTTCCGGCGGTATTGGATAAAGCGCAGCGGATCCCCGCCAACTCGCAAAGCTCGGCGATCTTGCGCACCTCGTTGATACCGCCGGCTTTTTGCACGCCCGTGTTAATGGCATCAATCATGCGATCTTTGATGAGCCTGTGGGCGTCCGCCAGTGTGCGGACGGATTGATCGGCTTCGATCTTAATGGGTGAATGTTTCTTCACTTCCCAGAGCTCGTCGAGCTGGTCCCGCGGCACGGGCTGTTCGAAGATCTCGACACCCTGATCGGCCAACCCTTTCGCCAAACGTATCGCCGTCTTGGCGTCATAGGCTTCGTTAGCGTCGACTTTGATGAAAACGCCGTCGCCAACCGCTTCGCGCACTTTGGCCACCCGCAACAAGTCCAACTCGATTTTGCCGCTCATTTTAAGCTTGAGCGCTAGCCCTTCTCTCGCCAAGCTCTTGGCCTCCTCGACCATCGCCTCCGGCTGACCGACACTCACCATCTTGATAATTTTGATTTCGGCGCGGAAACGCCCGCCTAAAAGAACATAGAGCGGCACATGCAAGCTTCGCGCGAGCGCGTCATAGAGCGCCGTCTCCAAGGCCGCCTTGGCCCTTGGATTACCGGTCAAGAGGTGATCGACATCCGCTCGGATGCGCGCGAGATCTTTGAGATCTCTGCCGATGACCTTAGGTTGCAATACCGTGTCGATGACATGCCGCGCCGTTTCTTGCGTCTCGCCGGTGCGCGGGAAAAGATCCGAATAGCCGTAGCCCTCGATGCCGGCGTCGGTAATGACTTTGACGAGCAGACCGCGCGCGACGGTAAAATTGTTGGTCGCGGTGATTAAGGGTTTCGTGTAAGGCAAGTCGAGCGAACGGGTTTCAATGCGCGCGATCATCATGAATCGGCTCCTCGACGGCGCTAAAAAAACTTCTCAGGATTTCAGTGTGATGAACAGCTCAATGTATCGCGGGAAGTCGCTTTCTACAATCTCTCGTGCTTAAGCAGCTTAATAAAATTCCGCTTGGGTTTGTGCGCCGCTCGGATTTGGTTCACATACGTTGTGAACTCGGCCTCCCGCCCTTCCGCACCAAATTTTTAGAACTTGTTCGAGACCGCTCGCCACCCGATCTTACCGGCGCTGCGTAACTCTTTAGTTTTTCATCCAGTCTCTCATAATCCCCTAGATGCGCCCGCATCAGACTCTTCCATAGTTTGCCGTGGTGCGGGACGGCAAAGTGGAGCAGTTCGTGCACTATGACGTAGTCACCTACTTCCCGGTCGATACTCAGCAGTTCTGCGTTAAAGTTCAGATTGCCGGCCGTGGAGCATGACGCCCATTTGTTTTTCATTGGTCTGAGCGCAAGCCAATTAACTTTGACGTCGAGCTTATGGGCCCAGTCTTTGACCCGGCTCTTGAACTCGTCACGGTTTTTCCAGTGCGCCATAGTCAAATCTTATCGGCCTTGCCCAGCAGCGTAAACAGGTCATCGACGATGCGAGTCACTTTGTCCAGGTCGTCT
>JBGPIK010000537.1:0-4320 GCA_041484845.1 Binatia bacterium
AAAGACGGAAAAGGGGTCAAGTCCGCTCTTAGCTCTTATACAGCGGAACGTAAAATAGGGTTGAATGTTTCTTATGATATTCATCCACGCGAAACACCCTAGCGTTCACCGTGCCGGCTACATAGACCGGATAAGCAGGATTGGTGTTGCCGACGCCCACGCGGCCGGTGGAAGGTTGAACCGTGAGCGGAGAGCTTTGCGCAAAGAGCGCGCATGGCAGCGCGAAGAGCAGCGCGGCAGTAGCTCCAACGATAAACCTGCTGTGGATTCTGTTGATGTGGTTAGTAAAGATAGTTGATACCTCCTGATGTTGTGGAGGGATTACAAACGAAACGCCTATCGGCTTGACTCCTAAGACCACTAAGGCGTTGAGGCACCCGGCGGTGTGACTACTATGGATGGTGGTTCTAGGACTCAACCCGATAAGCATTACAAACGATTCCTATTCAGCAATTCTATTAATGGCTTTTCGTGTAAGAAAAGAATCCCGACCCCTTTTAATTCTGTCTTGCTCCAGCTTAGCGACCAGCACCGTAATCTCGAAGCGGGGGTCCACTTCTCTTGTAATGGTCACGAACTCCTCGGGGAAATCCCGCTTTGTCTTCTCAAGAAAGCTTCGTAGTTCTGTAGCGATAAAGACTTCACCTCCCTTGATCGGCGTTACTCACATTTTTTCCTGCCCCATTCACTATTTCGCGGATAATGCTGTTATCAACCATTCGTTCGACTGCGCCTCCATCGAGAGAAAGGCCGTGGAGCGAGGCCACATTTTCTATCGCCTGTAAAGGTACCTCAGGATAGTCGGGAAAAAACGGGACGAAGGTCCTGTAGGATTCGAGGAGAGTTTCCCGGCTGCCTTTGAGATATTTCTCCATGATATCCACAGCTCGACTCGCATTCGCCTTGCTCTCTTGGATACCACCCACCAGGCCGTGGAGAAATAGCTTCAAAGTCTCTCGGTTCGACTTAAGATAGGGCCTCAGCACGACGATACTGCCATGGAGATAAGGATAATCCAGGGAGGCGGCATTGGCAATTTCAATCATGCCGGCCTTGCGAGCCGATAGGGTTCCCGGCGCGGTCAAGATAGCCGCGGCGACGTTGCCTGAAACCAAAGCCGTCAGATTGGCGCTGACGCTGTTGGTGTAGACAAACTTAACTTCATCCAGCGGGATGTGATTCTGGAGCAGAATGATGCGGGCTGCATCGTCCGTGAGCGTTGCCTTACCCACGGTCGCTATAATCTTTCCTTTGAGGTCTGCGATCGACTTGACTTCCGGGCGCGCGTAAAGAGAAGCTACGGCCCTCTGAGCGATCGCCGCGACAAAAACAAGATCTGAAGCCCTCCGCGCGTTGGCATCGATCGAGGCCGAACCGCCGACCCCGATTTCAATGCTTCCCCCGATCATTGCCGCTGTTAGCCTGTTGTTGCTGGCTACGTAGTTGACAGCGACATCAAGACCCGATTTCTGAAAGATCCCAGCTTCTTTGGCTACCCAAATGGGAAGATAGACCGCGCTCAGCGCCGGAAAGGCGAAGCGCACTGGTTTAATATTCCCGGCGGCAGAAAGGGAGGACGGCACCAGAGTCCAGAAGAGCAGTCCTTCAAATAAGAATGGGAGAAAAAAAGCGCTGCGAAATTTCCCTCTCGCCATTTTCGTGCTCCTTTACTTTCCATGCTCTCTCGGCTCAGTAAGGCAGCGGGATTGGCTGTCCGCCTATGGTTCCGCGCTCGGGCCCTACATAAATGGCTCCTTCGGGGCAGTCAATCTCGCACAGAAAGCAGGCTTGGCAATCTTCTCTTCGCGCGATGAAAACCCGTCTGCCCATGACTCGAAAAACGGCCGTAGGGCAGGAGTCAATGCAAATCCGGCAATGGGTGCATTTGCTATAGTCGATAGTCTGGATAGCCATCTTATGTATCCTTTCTAAGCCACCGGCGGGGTTTCTTCCTGTGGCCTTCCGGGAGGGGTATCGAACTCCTTTTCCGGCTTCAAATACGGCGTGGGAACTTCCTTGGTCCAAATTTTCATCCCACCCTGCGAGTCGGTCTGAGTGTAAACCCACTTGAGCCAATCTCGATTGTTCGTCCAAGGAAAGTCCTCGCGGAAGTGATAACCCCGGCTTTCTTCTCGGGCGAGAGCTGAATGTAAAAAACCTTCCGCCAGAAGAAACATGTTTCTCAGCTCGTGAGCCTTCACTAGATCGTGGGCGTCCCTCGCCTTGACCCGTTCGATGTCGTCCTTCAGTGCGAACAGATCCGAGAGGGCTTCCTTCAACGTCGCGGCACTGCGCAAATAGATCACAGGATAGCGGATGATAATCCTCTGCAGTTTGGCCGTAATCTCATCGGGCGTCGGACCGTCGGGAGCTTCAGTAGGAACGAAAAGATCAGCGATCTTCGAAGCAACCTGTTCGGTTTCCGGCTCCAGCCCGATTTCCGGAGACCGCATCGCCGCCTCTGAGGCAAAATCGCCGGCGCGCATGCCCGAGACGGCAGCGAAGGCGAGGTTCATTCCTCCGAATGTGTAAGTCCCATGTTGCGGCGCGCAGCAGGTATCCCCAACCGCATACAGAGCCTCTAAATTAGTCTCGCAACGCGTGTTCACGTCAAGTCCTCCTCCACCGCCCATCTTAAGGCGAAAGGCGGGAATCCATTCGATCGGCTTGGCGAAAGGATCGATCCCGGCCTTATCCCACAGCATAAAGGTCTCGGGGAGAATTTTACGCATCAGCTCCCGGTCCTTTTGAGAGACGCTTCGCATATCGAGATAGATAGGTCCACGGCCTTCACTAACCTCTCTGGAAAAGGCCACGACCAGATCCGACTGCCGCGCCCGGCTGCCAAGAACCGGGTGGTAGCGCCACATAAACTCCTCATCCAAAGAGTTGATGAACTTCCCTCCAGAGCCGACAAAGAGATTTAAGCCGTGAATATCATGTTCCCGGGAAACCGTATTGGAACCGGTCTGTTCCAGGCTGCGCAGAATCGCACCTTCGCGGAATGCCATCGCCTGCGAGTCGCCGGTGAGATTTCGATGGCCGATATAAACCGATTTGAGGCCGCAGCCTCCGCTGGCCAAGATCAAAGCCCGAGCCCCGATAAGGTAGATCTCTCCGTTCATCGTATGAAATCCCAGAAGGCCAATGGCCCGTCCATCCCGGACAACGAGATGGGTAGCCATAACGCGCTCGACGAACTCAACGCCTTTCAGTTTGGCTATCTTCCGCATGGAATCCATCATCGGCATCGAATTTACGAGAATATGGTGCGTCTTGATATGACCTCGGGACCGACGCTTGATGAACCCGTGTTCATCCTTTTCAAAGATCCGAAAGCCGTGCTCCTCACCCCAACGATCAATTTGCATGGTGACGGGATAAACGTCATCGACAACCACTTCCACCCAATTCTGGTCGTTCATATATTCGCCGGTCTTCACCATCTCCTCAATCCAGACAGCCTTTTCATCTTCAGGAAACCTGACACTATAGACTCCGGCGGCAAAGACGCTCACGCCGCTCCGAGCAATGACCCCCTTATCAACGATGATTACCTTTGCTCCCTTCTCCCTGGCCTTGATCGCAGCCGAGGTCCCGGCAAGACCGCCTCCAACCACAACTACGTCTGAAACGAGCAGATGGTCAACATAACTCTTCAGTCGCCTGGCCATACGTACCTCTCCTCAGGAGCTGAAATAGCCGCCTAACCTGAAATGGGCGCAAGAATCTGGATTCAAAGCCAAGTGAGGCAATCTTTATGCCACGAGAGGCACAACTGTGTGGATAACCCGAATCAGGCCACAGTTTCCAAGGGTTTTGCGGAGAATCCTCGCGTGAATCTCGATAGGCAAAGCGAAAGCTTGATCCAAAATTTGGAAAAGCGCGACCCTCTTTCTCATTTATTGGCCTTGTTCGAAAGTTGCGTGATCGCTTCAGACCAGCGCCAGGAAATCTGAAGCGATATTAATTTGATCTTGGGGAAATCCCTTTCACTGTTCCACAGCTTTGTCCAAATCTCCGGTTTGAAAATCTTGTAAAAGGTCCACCTTAAGCCAAGTTCAGTAGACCTGCCTCGGACCAGCGCCTTCCCACCCGCTTAATTCGATTGTTCACTTGGCTAAAGGCACTCTCAATGGCATTGGTGGTAAGCGGCATGACTTCGCCATTTTCTAGCCAGTGCTTGAGAAAGACCGTTATACGGGACGTTGTTGACAAAAAGACCGTTATACGGGACGTTGTTGACAAGATTGACAAGCTATTGCCCTTCGGCTTGAGAACTCCAGAGACGCCCTAACTTGGCCTACAGTTCGACCTATC
>JBGPIK010000538.1:0-4299 GCA_041484845.1 Binatia bacterium
ACGTCGGCGAGCAAATTAAACGCCACTACGGTGACCGCAATGATCATGACGACCGTCATCGCCACGACGAAGTCATTTCCCATGATCGAGGTGTATAAAAGACGCCCCATGCCCGGGTAAGCGAAGACGGTTTCAACTACGGTCGAGCCGCCAATCACCCGCGGCATAGTGACCGCGATAATCGTTACGACCGGAATCAGCGCGTTTTTCAGCGCGTGCCGTCCGATCACGGCTTTTTCGCTGAGCCCCTTGGCCCGGGCGGTCGTCAAATAGTCCTGGCGCAGCACTTCCAGCAAGCTCGAGCGCATAAAGCGCTGCACCTGAATGATTTCGGAAATCGCCAACACCGCCACCGGCAACACTAGATGCTTGATCCAGTCGAGCGTTGCCTCCCACGTCCCCGGCGGCACATCGGGATTGACGATTCCCGATGTGGGCAACCAACCGAGCTTCACCGAAAAAGCGATGATCATCATCAGGCCGAGCCAGAATCCAGGAACCGAGTAGGCCACAAAAGTAATACCGGTGAGAAGATAATCGCCGATGGAATACTGCCGAACAGCGGAAAAAATACCCAAAAGGATGGCCACGGATTTTCCGATCACGACGGCGGTCACGGTCAGCACCAGGGTATTTTTTAATGCCGGCCGGATGATATCTATGACGGGCTGGCCATATTCCCGGGAATAACCCGGATTCAGTTGCAGCAACTGCCAGAGCCATTTCCCGTATTGCACATAGACCGGATCATCTAAACCGTAAAGCCGGCGCAGCCGCTCATAATCCGCTGGACGTAAATTAGGTATGCCCTCCAACATGCGGTAGATAGGGTCGCCCGGCATGAGATAGAGCAGCAAGAAAATCAAAGCGGAAATGAACAACAACAGCGGAACGGTTTGCAGCAACCTCCGGATAACGTAAAGCAGCATAGACTAATCGACCGGGATGTTTAATGCAGGCCCGCGCACCGGTTCAAAAGTTCAACGTTCAAGTTTCCCGGATCGAACGTTTTGAACTTTTGGAACGGCTTGAACGATTTGAACCGCTTGAGCGGATGCGTTCTTAGATTTTGTCCCATTGATGCATATTCCAGCTGCTCGAATTCTGTCCTCCGCTCTCTTGCCGCGGCGTAATGCCGGTCAAACCTCTTTTCACCACGAGAACCTCCGGCGAATAGTAAAGCGGCAAATGCGGCAGCGCCTCGGTAAACATTTTGACAAACTCCAACTGAAGTTGCTCCGATCGCGCCGGCGTGATGATGGAGTTTAACTCGTCCATGATGGCGTCCTTGCGCGGATCATTCCAGCCCGAAACATTTTCCGGCGCGAACTTATTTTCCGCCGTTGGAATATTATTGGAGTGAAATCGCTCCTGCCACTCCTCTACCGTAACGTTATGGGAACCGATGAAAGCGCCCGGCCAGCGGTTGCGGTTATCGGCGGAGTTGAGCAGCCGGTTCGGCAGGTTTTTGATAGCGGTGCGCGCGCCGATCTTTTTCCAGTAATCGGCGATGATCGCCTCCGTTTGTTCGTGATCGCGCCGTTCCGCCGTGACCCGAAATTCAAAATCCATACGCTCCCCTTTGGCGTTCACCAGCACCCCATCCGGTCCGGGCTTCCAGCCCGCCTCGGCCAGCAGCTTCTTGGCTCTTTCCGGGTCGTACTTGTAAATCGTCGCGGTCGCCAGAGCTTTCTTAAAAGTCTTGCGCACCCGAGAGAGAGGGAAATGAGACACGACTTTTTCGCCTTTGAAGACGTTCTGCACCAGCGCATCGCGGTCAATGGCATGAAGCAAGGCGCGCCGCACTTTGACATCACTGAACCAGGGATTGTCGCGGCTTAAGTTCAGCCAGGTCCAAGAAGCCGGACTGATGTGGATCTTCCCCTTGCCCGGTTTTTCCCACTGCTCACGCAAGATCATCGCGCCATCGAAAGAAATCGTGCTGCGCATGCACAGATCCACTTCGCCCGCGAGCACGGCTGCCAGGTTGGTATTGGTATCTTCCACCGTCTTATACGTGACGCGGTCGATTCTCGGCCGCCCCAAAGGAAAATCTTTAAAGGCTTCGAGCTCCATGCGTGTTCCGGCGTCCCATTCGACGACCCGGTACGGACCCGCGCCGATGAAGTTCTTGTTCCAAAAAGGCAGATTAGCAAACGCCTTCATGTCGCCCCCGTTAAACGCATCGAGAAGCAGATGGCGTGGAAAAGCGCGCACGTGAGTATACTGAATGGCATAAGCCTCGTTGTAGAGATCGTTCCAGTGGATGACGATGGTCCGGTCATCTGGGGTCTCAATCTTAGAAATCAGCTCCGGCACCATGCGATCGGGCATGGGGAATTCCGGATGTTTGGCGATTTGCCAGCCGAACTCAAAATCCTTCGACGTGTAGGGCTTGCCGTCGTGCCACTTGAGTCCCGGCCGCAGCTTGTAGACCGTAATCATCGTCTTTTTCTGTCGATCGATCTTCCAGGTGCCTTTTTTGATCGAGGGAAGCTCTTCGGCAAGAATGGGAACGCGTTCGAGCGTTACAGGATTTTGCGTCACGAGCCCGGCATCGACCATCGATACATGCTCGGTCTCACGGCGGTTGTGATAGCCAAGGCTGGTCACCTGGCGCTCACCGTGGATCACGATTCGTTTCCGCGCCGGTTGGGCGGCAAGGGCCGTAAGTTCCGGCCAGGAGACAGTCCCCAACGCGGCTGCGGTTGCACCCGCGAGTCGGACAAATTGCCGACGCGTTATTTCCCGAGGTGCAGAGTTGCCCAGCGCTTTGTTGTGATTCAACATGGTATCCTCTCCATGATGGTTGTTCTAACCGCAATGGTATAATGAAACAGGTGTCTTGCTGTCAATCGAAGTTTTTCTGTCCAAGCGCTTCCTTGACAACTTGGAAAGCCAAAGGATACAAAAGAAGGACGTCAAAGCGCGTCTACGGTCGAATCCGACAGCAAAAATCCGAAGGAGATGTATCGTGACTATTGAAAATTTTGAAGATCATTGTTGGCAAGATGTCGTGACCCCGGAAATTCTCGAGACCTATAAACCCTATCACCGGAATACCTACATCGGGCAAAGACCCGCCCTAATCGCCATCGATCTGTATAATCTCGTTTACGAAGGCGGGCCCAAGCAGCCCCATGAGCTGGTCAAAGACCACAAAAGCTCGTGCGGCATTTACGCCTACAACGCGATCAAACCTACGCAGGAACTATTCGCTTTGGCGCGCTCGTTAAAAATCCCGATCTATTACACCACCAGCGAGACGCGCAAGGAAGTGAGTCCCGACAAGGTCTCAGCCACCAATCGCCAGCGCGCGCCCATCGACCCTCGCCTTTTCGAAATCCGAGAAGAATTCAAGCCGCAAGCGGGTGACGTTATTATTTACAAAGAGCGCGCCAGCGGCTTTTTCGGCACGCCGCTCGTCGCCCATCTGACCCAGAAGGGGATCGACAGCCTGATCGTTTGCGGCGAGAGCACCAGCGGCTGCGTGCGCGCGAGCTGCGTTGACGCGTACTCGCTGGGCTACCATGTTTCGATTGTCGAAGAATGCGTCTTCGACAGGAGCCCTCTCTCCCACAAAGTCAATTTGTTTGATTTGCATCACAAATATTGCGATGTCATGAAGCTTGAAGAAGTGAAAGAAAGCCTAAAACAGGAACGGCCGCGGAAAACGAATTAATATCCGTTCAATCTGTTCAAAATGTTCAAGCCGTCGAAATTCACAAGAGCGCGAGCTTTGACGAAATCAATAAGCCCGCCGCAATGCGGGGTATCAGAATTCGCCGATAAGATTTGTCTTAAAGGTGTCACCCCCGAATGTTTTTATCGGGGGTCCAGTTCGGAACCCGCCTGGATTCCCGCTTAAAGCATGCGGGAATGACGGACTTCGGATAGGCAGATTACTTGACGCAGCAAGCTGCGGGGAATCGAACCACAGAGATTGAACCGCTGGAACGACTGGAACTTCTGGAACTGGAGTTATTACAGGTCATGTCCTACAGCACGGCAAACGGCGTCAAAATCTATTACGAGGTTTCAGGAGAGGGCTTCCCTTTTGTCATGGTGCATGCCAATCCCTTCGACCATAATCTCTGGATGTACCAGATCGCCCATTTCTCCACATTCTTCAAAGTCATTGCCGTCGATATCCGCGGCTACGGCCGTTCAGACAAACCCACGACGCCGTTCAGTCTGAAAGATATGGCCGACGATGTTTTGGGCGTGTGCCGCGACGAAGGCGTAAAGCAGGCTATTCTCGGCGGCGTCAGCGTCGGTTCGGGAATCGGCTTGCTGCTG
>JBGPIK010000539.1:0-4285 GCA_041484845.1 Binatia bacterium
ATTGAAATTCCTCTAAATCCGTTTATGGGTATTATGGCAGTCTCGCCGCCGCGAAGCTTGGGCATGGTTTCATCTACGCCGCCGGGCGCATGGGGCGGCAATATGGATCTTAAATTCTTGGGGCAAGGCGCGACGTTGTACCTGCCGGTTTTCAACCGCGGCGCGCAATTCTTTACCGGTGATGGTCACGCAGTGCAGGGTGATGGAGAAGTTGACGGTGGCGCCATTGAGATTTCGCTGGCTCCGACCCTGCAGTTCTTCGTGCACAAAGGCAAATCCATTAAACTCCCGCGGGTGGAAACGGCGACCGATTATCTCACGACCGGCCTGAGCGTCGACCTTAACGAAGCAACCAAGATTGCTCTCGAGGAGGCGGTTGGTTTTCTCCAATCGGAGAAAGGGCTGTCCGCAGCCGACGCTTATGCATTGTCGAGCCTCGCCGTGGATTTGGGAATCGGTGAAGCGGTCGATGTCGTTAATTTGGTCTACGCTAAGATTCCTAAAAATATTTTTCGCACTAATCCTCAATACTGGTTCACGCCTGAGGGAACTTAGATCGGAGTGCTGGAGTGACGTATCTTAACCCAGTACTCCAGTACTCCATCTCTCCATTTTGGAAGTTGGTGAGACAATTTATTTTCACAGAAGGAGAGTCTCGCGATGGATATTGCACCCCTTAATGAAAAGACCGGCTACGTACGCTGGATGAAAAGCCAGGGGCTGCCGATTCACGTCGGCCACGGGATGGCCGATCTTCGCTCTCTCGAAGTTGCGCCTTATGCTCGGACCGGAGGCAAAGCGGCATTCCTGCACTTGCATGGCATGCAAGGCATCACCGGCGGTTACATCGGCGAAATTGCCCCGGGGGATGCGCTAAAACCGGAACGGCATCTGTATGAAGAGGTGATTTGCATCTTGAACGGCCAGGGCGGTACTGAAATCTGGGATGATCACGGCCATAAGAAAATGTTCGAGTGGGGCAAGTGGAGCCTCTTTGCGCCTCCCATGAACACCACTCATCGACTCGTGAATGGCTCGCGCGAACCGGTCAAATTCATGGCTGTCACCAACGCGCCGCTGGCTTTTGACATTTATCGTGATGAGAATTTTGTGTTCAACTGCCCCTACAGTTTTGCCGATCGCTTTTACGGCGAGGAAGACTATTTTGAGGTCGGCAAAAAGCGCTATGTGAGCGGCTTGATGAATATTTGGGAGACCAACTTTATCCCCGACATTTCCAACGCTTTTTTGGAGAAGCTTGAACTTAAAGGAGCGGGGTTGCAGCTCAGCCAGTTTGAAATGTCCGGCAACGCGCTGGTCGGCCATCTCGGGGAATGGCCCGTAGGCAAATACCAGAAAGCGCATTATCATGGCCCCGGCGCCATCATTCTCGGCCTCCAATCAGTCGGATACGTTTTACTCTGGCACAAGCAATGGGGAACGCACCCCTACACGGACGGCCACGAGGATCAGGTCATCGAGATCAAATGGGGTGAGGGAAGCATCTACTGCCCGCCGGGCGATTGGTTTCATCAACACTTTAACTCCGGCAAAGAGCCCGCGCGACACCTAGCCGTGCGCTACGGCAGCCGGCTATTCCCGCTCGGCTTCAAAGTCTCGCTTCAGAAAACCGACGACGACGTATTTAGAGGAATCAAACAGGGCGGTTGGATGATTGCCTACGAGGATGAAGACCCGGAAATTTCGCGGCGCTACCAGGCGGCGCTCAAGGCCAACGGAGTCGTCGTTTAATTGGCTTGTGCCGTTTTTGGCAAATTTAACGGGAAGGTTGAGAAGCGCGAAGCGGCTTTCTCAATCCGTTGGTTAGGCAAGGGGGCGCTGTCAGGATGACGCCCTTAGCAGGACTCGCTCCAGCGGGCGGGGCACTTCGAGCCGAAAGAAGCGGTCGGCCGAATATCCATAGTCCTCGCCACTTTCATCAACAACACGTAGATATCCGTGTGATTCCGCCTCTTCGTCAGGAATGACCCGGTAAAGCTTGCCTGCCTCCAGTGATGCCTCATACCTTTTGTTGTTGATACACACCGCGAAACATACTCCTTGTTTGGCTCGTTTCTTCATAACTAATCCAATAGAGGAAACTTTATCTTGAGTTCCTTTCTGCCGATACCATGGGCTTCATACCAATGTACCTCAGCCGTATGAATTGTGCCATCTACCAGGCGGACCCTCTTCGTCTCGCGCCGCATCTTCGAGCTGCTAAAGCGGCACGATGATGACTGCATGACGGACATTCAGAGAGCCGTGAAATGGTTTTACTTGCTGAAGGCGGCGTTCGGCGGCCACATGGTCAAATCCAGCTTCGGTTACGGCACTACGGACCGATCGAGGCTGAACATACTCGACCTCGAAGAGACCATTTTACAGATTCACTGGCGCTTGGCCCAAGTCACGATCGAAAACCTGCGCTATAGGGACATCTTGGATCGCTACGATCGGAGCCACACGTTTTTCTATCTCGATCCGCCCTACTATGGTATGAAGATTTACCAAGGAATAAGGGGTCAAGTCCGCTTTTAGCTTTTTGTTAGCCCCCTTCTATCTTCCGAATTTGCCGCGTGAGCGGTCTCTCTGCGGTGAGTCTCATTTTCCTCCCAAAGCCGGGTGAGGTCGAAAAGCAAGTCCAAATAGCTCTGTCTTCCACGAAGAAATTGCGGCGCGCTGGGCCGCAACCATAGTCGATCATCTGGTATTAAGGCGCGGGATATTCGATCGCAACGGTCGGCCATACTGATCGATTATTTATACTCACAACGCCCATTAAAAGCTAAAAGCGGACTTGACCCCTTATCTCCGGTGTATGGTGCGTTGTCGGACCTTTAATGCCCCTAGGCCTACTACTGCATAGCCATCCGGGCCTTGATCGTCACGGAAAATGGCGCGCCGGTCGTTACCTGCGGCAGGTAACGTGATAAAAAGCATTCGGGTACGGGATCCTCAATGGGCTGCCGCTGCTCAGCCTTGAGGGTTAGACGTTGCTGCCTATGGGCCATACAAGCGTATGGCTTAATAGCCATATCCGTGGTAACTTTATCGCATGGCGAAGGCTCGGTTCGAGTGGGACCCAAAGAAGGACCAGGAGAACCAAGAAAAGCACGGGGTGGCCTTTGCAGCGGCGCAGTTCGCCTTTGCTGATCGAAGACGCGTCATTGCAGAAGACCTATCGCACAGCTCAAGCGAGAAGCGGTATTACTGCTTCGGGCGGGTGGGTGACGGCATTCTTACCGTGCGCTTCACCAACAGGGACGATGTGATCCGCATCTTCGGGACTGGTTACTGGCGCAAAGGGAAGCGAATTTATGAGCGAGAAAATCCGGTACACAGACGAACCTCTCGGCGACCTCGAGGTCGTTCCTGATTTTCTGCCGCGGCCGGAAGACCTGGTTTTCCGGGAAGAGAGCATCAAAGTCACTATATCGTTGAGTAAGCGTAGTGTGGAGTTCTTCAAGAACGAGGCGCGAAAGCACAATACGCAGTATCAACGTATGATTCGGCGGCTACTCGATGCCTATGCTGAGCATCACGCAAGGCGACCTCTAACAGCGCGTTCAAGACGGCCGCGCTATAAGTCGTCGCGCGTCGGTTAACCCGGGCGGCGTCGAAATTCCCTGCAGTTCAAGGCTTGCTGTTATTTTTGCCCAAGAAAATCATGATATTGCTTTTCGTATTTTTCGTACTCATCGGCAAGTTCGGCATGGACGGGGAAAACTTTCAGTTTACTTTGATCCAAGGCGGGAGTCAGAGGAGGAATGTCGGTTCTGACAGGGACCAAGAATGATTGGTGAAGTGTCAGCTGTCCTTCTTTCGACAGGATAAAATCCGCCAGCAGCCGTGCTGCGTTCGGGTGCGGGGCGTGCGCGGAGATGGCTAGTGCGTGAGCGGAGGTTACGACGGGATCCACGCTTCTAACCCAATCGATCGGCGCTCCCTTGTTTTTCATGTCCTCGACCTTGTGAGCGTGGACAATCGCTAGCGGAAATTCACCGGCGGCCATCATCTGGGCCAGGAGTGTGTAGCCGCGGCTCAGGTGGGGTTGTTGAGCAGCTAATGCCTTCATAAAGCGGTTCGCTTTTTCACGGCCCCAATATTCCAGCAAAGAGGCGTACCAGAGCGGGGCATCCGGATCCATGCCGATCTGGGTTCTCCACTGCCCGCGCAGCAGATCGTCCCAGTCTCTCGGCACATCATTTTTGTTCAGCATGCGGCTGTTATAGCCGATGATGAACTGAGTGATGTACATGGCCGCCCAATAGCCTTCTTCGTC
>JBGPIK010000540.1:0-4265 GCA_041484845.1 Binatia bacterium
AGTCCCATGCTTCTCAAGCCGCTAACGGGATCGGTCGCCGTGAGAATACCGCATGTGATGTACGGACCGCCGTCATTTTCATGATAAGTGGGGATGGGCAATGCATTCAGATCGATCTTTTTTGCATCTCGTATGATGACTTCCTTGACCGGTCCGTCCTTAACCCGCCGAGGCTTAATCCCTGCCGCTCTTCTTTTCCGATAAGTGGCCAAAAGTTTTTCGTCGTTGCGCAGGCCGAAGGCCAGAGCCAAACGCTTTCTTGTGCCGATGAGATTGCCCGCGAGCTTCATGGAATGGCCTTTGATGCGCTCGAGTAGAAGCGCCGGGCCTTCAATGCGATCGAACTGGCGCAAGTATTCGGATACTTCAAAACGTAGATCAACTTCGTCGCTTAACGAAAGCAGTTCGCCGTTCTTTTTCAGAAGATCGAGAAAGTGTCTGAGATCCAGCGTTGGCATAGATCCATCCGGTTAGAAGTCGCGCTTGCCGCGTTGCAGTCCTGAGTCTCGGCGGTGATCAGCAGGATTCAATCTCTGTGGCTCGATTCCCCGCAGCTTGCTGCGTTAAAAAAATTGCCTATCTGAAGTCCGTCATTCCCGCATGCTTTAAGCGGGAATCCAGGCGGGTTCGGAACTGGACCCCCGATAAAAACATTCGGGGGTGACGCCTTTAGGACAAATCTCATCGCCGAATTGATACCCCGCAGCTTGGTGCGGGGTTATTCATTTGCGCTCTCCCGGCTTTTCAATCGGTAGATCCGGACGATCTCCCCATTCTTTCCATGAACCGATGTAATTGCGCACTTTGGGAAAGCCGAGCAAGCGCAAAGCCACGTAGCTATGCGCGGCGCGGTAACCGCCTTGGCAATAGGAGATGACTTCTTTGTCCGGCGTGATGCCGGCCTTGTCGTACATCGCTTTCAACTCTGCGTTCGATTTGAACTTGCCGTTGGCATCGAGATTGTCGGTCCATTCGATATGTATCGAACCGGGAATCGAGCCGCCGCGCGCCGCGCGCACGTGAGTACCCAGGTGTTCGCCCTTGCTGCGCGTGTCTAGCATCGCCACATCGTTTTTGTTGAGCGAATGCAGTACGTCGTCAACCGTGGCCAAGACATCACGGCGCTCGGCGATACTAAACGTGGCCGCCTTTGGTGTCGTCGCATCGCGTGTGACAGGGCCCTCGGCATCTCTCCAAGTCTGAAACCCGCCGTCGAGCATTTTTACATTTGGATGGCCGTAATATTCCAGGAACCACACCCCGCGCGCCGCGCGCATATCGGAATTCGTCCCGTAGAAGACGATCTCTTTGGCGTCGTTGACGCCGCGAAGCTCGAGCACATGGTGGATCATGAACATGAATGCTTTGAGCGGCGCGTCCGTAGTGTCGACCAGGCTCAATCCGAAAAGATCGAAGTGTGTAGCGCCGGGGATATGGCCTTGGGCGTAGTCTTCGGCCGGCCGCGTGTCGATGATGCAGAGGTTCGCCGCGCCGAGTTTTTGCTTTAACTCAGCCGCGGTTGTGAGCAGGGTTTCGCGCGTGTATTGCTTTTCCATAGGCTCCCTATAGCATTTGTTTAAATGGCACTGCAAATTACAATTCCAACAAAACGATTTCAAACGGTTTGCGCGCTGATCGCCGGGCTACTAGGCGCATGGTTGTTGGTGGGTGGTTTTACCTATCGGCTCGCTTTGCCGGGAAGATCCTTTTCCTTTCCGGCGGATCACTTCTCCCATCCCGATTTCAAAACCGAATGGTGGTACTACACGGGTCATTTGGAGGCGGAGAGCGGCAAGCGCTACGGTTACCAAGTGACCTTTTTTCGTTTCGGTTTGCGCGACCGGCAGAAGGAAACTAAGGAACAGGCGCCATTATTTACCGAGCTTTATATGGCGCATTTCGCGGTTTCAGATATCACAAACAAAAAATTTGTCTTCCGTGAGAGAATCAACCGTGGGTATGATAACAAAGCCGGCGCCGCGACGGACCGTTACCTGGTGTGGAACGAAGATTGGAAAGTGGAAGGGGACGGCAAAAATCATCGGATTCAGGTTAACGACCGTGGAACCGAACTACGGCTTTCTCTGAAATCGCTCAAGCCGCCGGTGCTCCACGGCCAAAACGGTCTCAGCCAAAAGGGAGAAGGGGAAGGACGGGCGTCGTATTACTACTCGCTGACTCGAATGCAAACCGACGGTACGATCACGATCGGCGGCCAGAAAGAAAAAGTCCGCGGCCTAACTTGGATGGACCATGAGTTTGGCAGTAACCAGTTGCGCGAAGATCAAGTTGGCTGGGACTGGTTCAGCATTCAGCTCGACAACGACAAGGAGCTGATGCTCTACCTCATGCGCCGCAAGGACGGGTCCGTCGATCCATACTCCAGCGGGACGCTGGTGCAGGCGGACGGAACGACAAGACATCTCACGATCAAAGACTACGGCGTCGAGGTCCTGGAGCGCTGGAAGAGCCCGAAGAGCGGCGCCGATTACCCGATGAAGTGGAAGGTCGCCGTTCCGAGCGAGGAAATAGAGTTGGAAATTACGCCGGCATTTCCCGAGCAAGAACTGATCACCAACCGCAGCACCCGTGTCACCTATTGGGAGGGTGCGGTCGCCATCCGTGGAGCGTTCAAGAGCAAACCGGTATCGGGGTACGGCTACGTCGAGATGACGGGATACGCGGGGAAACTCACACTATGAACGGACGCCTGTTGTCACGCTTGCAAAAAGTCCAGAGAGAGTCACCAGCGATGAAACGATAGCCCAGGGATTTTCGGAAAGCTCCGTTCATCGCGTGTAGCGACGACGTAACCCTTTGCCATCGCGTTGGCCGCGATGATGAGGTCGTGCGGACCCACCGAGGTTCCTGCGAGCGCAAGCTCCGCGGACAATCGAGCATGGATACGGGCAGTAACGGTATCAATGGAAATGATCGGAAAGCGTGATAGTAAGCCCTCGACAAAGGCTTCTCGTCGCCGCCGCTACGCCGGGGTCGCGGCGCGATGGACACCGTGGAGCAACTCGGACGCGGTGATGGCCGAAATAGCGAAGTTCTCTTCGGCGTAGTCGGCTAAGTGGCTCTCTAAATCGAGTCGCTCGCGTTCCCAAGCGATCAGTACGCTGGAGTCGATCAGCGTTCCCATGGCGACTTTGGGACAGCAGGTTCTTGCTTTGTTGCGTCTTCGACCGCATCCCAAAAGCCTGGATCGGGCTTTGGCAGAGAATGGAGTAAAGTCAGGAAGTCAGTGCCGGTAAACCGCAGCGGCTTAACATGAGACATTTCACAAACCGGTTCCCCGCCACGCTCGATCACAAAGGTCTCTCCGCGATAGCAAACACGATCGAGCAACTCGGAAAAGGCGCGGGCTGCTTCCGTCGCTGAGATGACGCGGCTGCCTTTAACCGAATATGCAGCGCGAACTCGTGGCGTTGCCTTTGTTCCAAGTTTCCGACCGCGAGCTTTCTTCTTATTATCGCGTTTCATTAAAATCTGATTATCTGATTTTATCTCAAGTTGTCAAGGTTACATTTAGTTAAACTCACTCGTAAAAAGACTCACTTTCGAACATCTCGTGCGTAAACATCTTTGCATCGAATTTCTGGATCGTTGGAAGAGCCCCACGAGCGCCGCCAACTATCTGATGAAGTGGAAGGTGTCGATTCCTTCGGAAGAGATCGATTTAGAAATTCTGCCGGCATTTGCCGATCAAGAGCTGATCACCAACCGCAGCACCCGTGTCACCTATTTGGAAGGGGCGGTACAGATTAGTGGAAACTTTGGCAAGAAACCGGTCAAAGGCGTTGAGTACGTTGAGATGACGGGATACGCGGGGAAGATCCAGATTTAACTCTCCGATTTCCATAAGCTAGCCGCGGGTGAAACCATCAGCGGGTCATAGACCGATTTCGACGAGTCCCTGCTGCCAATGAAAGCACGATACTACGCTAATCTTTTTTGGCGTCGGGTCGCGGGACAGACAGAAAGATTCACTGTTGGGCACGTCTTTGCCCAGACGGGTGAGTGAACGGATATCCTCCTCGGTCACGCGTTCCGTAGATTTGATCTCAACAAGAGCTCGTTTCACGCCTGGGCGTTCGATAATCAGATCGATTTCGACGCCATCTTTCGTGCGCAGATATGAAAGGCGGTAGTCTTTGTTCGCGTAGGACTGAAGCCGGTTGATTTCGTTGACGACAAAATGCTCGAACGCCACTCCGTACGCATAGGTTTGCGGCGCGAGGTCAACTTGCAGCGTGTTGTTC
>JBGPIK010000541.1:0-4263 GCA_041484845.1 Binatia bacterium
CGCCCGTGGCAAAGCGCAAGCGGCGAACCGAGCACCGAACACGGCATTGAAACTGTTCGCCTCTGTGCCTCGCTCTTCCGATCTCGCCTCTCGATCGACACAGTGTTATCCGTTTCCTCGCACTGTGAGAAATGCGGGCTAAGGTCCCGGTTTTCATGGCCCGCGCTAAAGCACCCGGCCCGCGAACTATGACCCCATCAGGTCCTGGCACAAGGGGCGGAGATCTTCCAGCGTCTCTAAACGGTTGATGGAGTCGAGAACGCGCTCGGCGGCGCTTTCATCGATGGCGCGCCGGGCGCATTCGGAGAATTTTGCTTTGAGCTCGTCCGAAGTCAACGGAAGTTCGCGGCTTCCTTTGGCGTGTCCGCCGTAACGGGAATAGGTCTGTCCGTCCTTCAGATGGACGGTCACACGGCAAGGGCGGCTGCCGCGATCCCGCGCTTTCAAATCGGGATCAACTCTCATGCGAATCTTCCTGGTCAATTGCAAAACATTTTGATCCCGCACCGCCGCGTCGGTGAATGCCTCGAGCGTAATCTTTCCATCGATAATCGCGCGCGCCAGATGATATCCCATGGAAAATTTGCCCTGAACTCCGGTTTCCGGAATATGAAAAGGAACACGGCTGTACGTCTGTGCGGTGACATCCACGTCGATGGATGCAACCGTTTCGGCTGTGAGGCCATGCTCGGCCCGCATGTTGAGCGTTGCATCGATGGCGGGATGAGTGAGACCGTCGCAAGGATAGGGCTTGATCTTGATACCATGGGTTACCAGGTCGTATGAGGCGCCGAGCTCTTGGAGCGGCTCGAAATTGACCGGCGACCCACGATAAAACACATCGTAAAAACCCATCTGGCCTTCGAGGGCTTGCGCATTCGCCGTGTATCCTGCTTGGGCCAGCTTCGTCGCCAACACTCCGTTTCTCGCACCGAGTCCCGCATGCAGGGGCTTGGTCATCGTGCCGAAGTTGCATATGACACCGCCGGCCATGGATACGGCAATGCCGAGCGCCATCTGGACCTGCATAGCGTTCAACTTCAACAACTTCGCGCAGGCAACCGCTGCGCCGAAAGAGCCGAGAATGCCGGGCGCATGCCAGCCGTCCGCGCTGCTATCCACGAGTGAGCCCGCCATCTTTGCGGTGACTTCAAATCCGGCGACGTAGGCTTCGAGCAGTTGACGGCCGCCGGCACGTAGCGGTTCGCCCAAAGAAAAGAGCGCCGGAACAATCGCCGCAGCGGGCTGCCCACCACGGCTGATGCTGTAGTCATAGTCGAGCGCGTGCACCGCCGTGCCGTTAGCCAAGGCTGCTTGTAACGCCGAAGACTTGAATGCTTGGCCGATCACGACAGCTTCCTGCCGCGCTTCTTCCTGCCGAACGATCTCAGCACAAATTTTGGCGCTGGTTTCCCTGCTCCCGGCGAGAGCAACTCCCAAGGAATCGAGCAGGGCAATCTTTGCGGTCTCCAGGGCTTGCGGCGGAATGCGATCAAAGTGCGTCTCGGTCACAAACTGGCTAATTCTTGCGGTCACGTCCATAAATTCATCCTTTAATTAATGCTCGTGGCTCCTTATGAGAGCGCTACATGTGAGATTTTATCCTTCTGATGCTGGATGATTCGATTTGGCGCCGAGTCGAGTTCGCCCCATCTGTTTTATTTATCTCAAGGGCGCCAGTTGCTTCGATTGAGCAGTTGATCGGCGTCAAAGGCAAAGCTAAAGTCGTAAGCTCTTTCAATTGGAATGTTTTCTGTGATTCCCGTGACCTGGCGGATCAGGGCAAGGTCGTTGCGTTGGGTTTCGGCATCCACGGCACCGTTGCGGGTGAACGTGCCGATCAGATCGTCGTAAACGCGAGTCGCCAAGGGCCGCTCGATTCCGGAGAACTTGACGATGGCTGCGATGGACCCCGAACGGTCCTCGCGGAATCGACGCATGCCTTTCAAAGTCGCTTTAATGAAACTTGTGACCAGCTTCGGCTGCTCTTTGATGACGCGGTCCGAGGTCGCTAGTATGCCCCACGAGTTTTTCACTTCGTTCCCGTAGTAAAAGAGTTCCCTCATGCCGGCATCCAATCCGGCGTAACGTTGCTCGGCGCTCAAAACAGCGGCGTCCGCCGCTGCCGAAAGCAGAGATGTCAATTGATTATTGGTTCCTGCGTCTAGGTAGATCACGTCTTTGTTGCCATCCAATCCATGCTTGGCAAGGATTTGCTTCAGCATGAACGTGGCGATCGCGGCGATCCCCGTCGTTGCGATCTTCTTTCCCTTAAGCTCCCGCGGGGTGGAAATGGTCGGGCGGCTCAAAATCCACTGGTGGACTCGATCGTTGAGGGCGAAAATCACTTTCAGGGGAACGGACGCCTTGCCCAGCGCGATCAGCCCGCTGGCGCCGGCGGCGGTAAAGTGGATGCTGCCCGCCATCAACGCCTGAACGCTAGGAACCGGCTCGATGAAAACCATTTTGAGATCGAGCCCCTCCTCTTGCATATAGCCGCGTTCTTGGGCGATAGGGTAGACGACGTTCTGAAACGTTTTTGTCGGTATCGCCAAAGTGACGGTATCCAGCGCGAATGCTTTTGCGCCAAGAGTCAAATGGCTCAAAATGAGCAGAACTCCGAAGACATTCCGGAGACTGCGTCGGTAAAGCGTTGTCGGTCTTTTGATCGATGTTGCCACCGTTTTCATTGTGCTACCTTTCCCGTATTAATGTCCAACCTATTTTAGATCCTGACATCGAGTCAATGTAAAAGTAAAAGTTTTCAATGCGAAGTGCGTGGCCATTGGAACAAGCGGTGGGTTTTCGTTCCTCAACCCACCCTACAATCTCCCAAGCCAAAATCCGTAGGATGGGTAGAGCAAAGCGAAACCCATCGAAATTCAAGTTTCTCTGGCCGCCTTCCCAACGTCCCATGTTTTCCGTGAGTCAATGACCTTGACAAAAATTAGCCGTGCAAATAAGCCAGAGTCCAGAGGCCGTATAGCAAAGCGCTAAGGGCAAAGCGCAAGGAGCACAAAAACAGGAATCGCAGGTTGGAGCCGGAATCAGAAAGCAGAATTCGGCGTTACGGCTTCCAAGCTTTCTAGCAGGACGCTGAAAAAGCCTCCGCTCACCCTTCGAGGACGTCAGGGCGAACGGAGGCTGGGTTGTGATCATTGAAGTTTTTCCGTTCGTGCTGAGGCTCTCGAAGCACGAAAACGAGGTTTTCAGCAACCTGCTAGCTTTCTAGCTTATTGAATTCGTGAGAAAGGGTGCAATGACAGATTCAGCAAACTGGAATTTCGAGCGGCAGAGAATTTATGCGTGCGATTGATATTCACGTTCACCCACCCACGCGCGGTCTGGACAACGACGCGTGCCATTATTTTAAGCGCGATTTAGCTGCGCTGCCGAAGACCGACGATGAATTCGCGGCTTTGTTCATGAAACAAGATGTGAGTGCGCTGCTCATCGGCTGGCACCCGTCCACGGTGCGGGAAGGCGCGAAAAACAGCAATGAATATGTTCTCGAGCTCGCGGCGGCGCATCCGCAAACGTTCGCCGGCGTTCTGGCCTCGCTCGATATGGGCGATGATCAATCGGCGCAGCGGCTTACGCGGGCCAAGGAACTGGCGGTCAATCCGCTGGTCAAAGGCTTTAAGTTTCATCCGCCCGACCAGGGATTTTATCCCAACGATAAGAAATATTATGCGCTTTGGGAGATATTGGCAGCGACTGAAAAGCCGGTAATGTTTCACACCGGCTTTACTGTTCTCGGAGCCGATAGGGACGGCGGCGGCGGCATTGCGCTTGATCACGGCCGTCCGGTCCATCTCGATATGCTGGCCAGAGATTTCCCGCGAATGAAAATCATTGCCGCCCATCCCGGCTGGCCGTGGCAAGAGGAGCTGCTAGGGGTCGTTACGCACAAAAAAAATATCGTTGTGGACACTTCCGGTTATCTCGCCGAGCAGCTACCCGAGCTTTTTCGCAAAGCGATCAGCGGACGGCTCCAGGACAAGGCGCTCTTCGGCACGGACTTCCCTTACGTCGATCTGGAGAAGGCGTTGGTCAGCTTCGACAAGTTAGGGATTAAAGACGAAGTCAAGGAGAAAATTCTCCGGGGCAATGCCCGCAGGGTGTTTAAGCTGTAACGGGAAGGAATGTGCCAATGAAGCGACTTAGTTGCGGATTGCTGATCATTTTATTCCTGATCTTCTTTGGGTGGCTTCATGTGGACGGCGCGGAATTGACGCGCATACGAATCGGCTATCCTTCGCC
>JBGPIK010000542.1:0-4261 GCA_041484845.1 Binatia bacterium
GTGGCTACTCACTATTGTGCGCAACACTTGTTACACCTGGCTCGAGCAAAATCGCGCGCATGAATTAAAGACTGTGTTCAATGAAGAAATACACAGTCTTGACAGCGATATCTCCAATCCGGCAACTCTCGCGCTGCAGAGCGCCGACCATCATATCCTCAGAAAAGCCTTGAATGAATTGCCGGTAGAGTTTCGTGAGATCGTGGTCTTGCGTGATCTCGAGGGCTTCTCTTACAAAGAAATCGCTGAAATCGCCAATATTCCAACGGGCACCGTCATGTCGCGTCTGGCGCGCGCGCGCGAGCGACTCAAGCAGGTTCTGTGCTATCGGCCGAAGGAGGGAGGCCGAGCATGAACTGTCAAGAGGCGCAAAGTCTAATCAACGGCTTCGTCGATGGTGAATTGGATTTGGTTAGAAATTTAGACATCGACGCTCACCTGGAAAAATGTGTGCTGTGCTCTCAGGTTTACAAGAACCATCGGGTGCTGCGCGATGGAATAAAGAGCGGTACTCTCTATTTCAAAGCTCCGCCGGATCTCCAGAGAAAAGTTCAGTTGTCAGTGCGCAAGGCAGCCAGGGCGGAAGGCCGCCCTCGATTCCTGCCTAAGGGGTGGTTGCGTATCGCAGCCCCTGTGGCTGCCGCGGCGATCATGGTATTGGCGCTCGTTCCTCTATTGCGGGGTCCTTCGGCCGATGACCCCTTAACCCGTGAAGTCCTATCGAGCCACGTGCGCTCGCTGCTGGCGGACCATTTAACCGATGTTTCATCTTCCGACCAGCATACGGTGAAGCCTTGGTTCAACGGCAAGATGGATTTCTCACCTCCGGTGAAAGATCTCGCTGAGCAAGGGTTTCCATTGATCGGCGGCCGTCTCGATTACATCGGGAACAGACCGGTGGCGGCGCTGGTTTACCAGCGCCGGAAACATTTCATTAATCTGTTCGTATGGCCTTCAGAGGTCAAGTCGGACGTTGGACCGAAATCGCTGTCGCGCCAAGGTTATAATCTGTTTTACGGGGTTAAAGCGGGCATGACGTATTGGGCCGTTTCGGACTTGGAGAAGAGCGAGCTACAAAATTTCGTCCAGCTGGCACAAAGTTGAATCGCGCCAATACGGTGACCGATACGGCTGTGCAACTCCGCGCTTCATTGGGCACGCACGACCACGCGAGCGGTCATATAGGGATGCACCGCGCAGTTGTAGTCGTAGGTGCCGGGCCGATCAAAGCGGCGGCTAAAGCTTGCTCCGGGCAGCAACAGATCCGTGCCCTTTGCGCCGTCATGATATTCCAGCCCATGGGGCGCGCCGTCGTTATTGGTCCAGGTGACGCTCTCACCGGCAACTATCGTGATCTCTGCCGGCGTGAAGGCAAAGTTGACGATCGAGACCTTGGCGCCACCCTCCACTGCGGCCGCCGGGGCGGCGAATGCCGGCTGCGCCATCTGCGTGTACACGCCGAGCGCGAAAAAGCCGATCAGGCCGATCATGGCGAACAGCCTTGAAGAGCTCTTGGTAACTTGTCTATTGCGCGTTGTCATCCTAACTTCCCTTCCTTACGGTCGCCGCGGTTTGCTGGACAACTACCTTGCGCGGCGCGTTGCCGACCGCGATTGTCGAAGTTTGACTGGTTGCGAGGTCTACGACGGTGACATCGTTCGAGCCCTCGTTGGTCACATAGGCCGTTTTACCGTCGCCGGATGCGGTCGCCCAGTGCGGCTGTTTGCCGACCGCGACACTGCGCGCCGGCTTGTTCGTCGCCGGGTCGAACAAGAGCAGTTCGCCCGGCCCCTGCACGACGACCATGCCGAACGTCGAGCCGCGCGGGTGATTGACGAAATGGGGCGATACGCCCGTCGGAATTTGCGCGACGATCTTGTCGGAGGCCGGATCGAGCACCTGGACTGAGCTGACCCCGGCCTGGGTAAAGTAGAACACCTTGCCGTCGTAATCGAATTCCCCGTCGCGCGGCGTCTTATCGAGCGCCAGGGTGCGAACGACGCGGCGCGTAGCCAGGTCGACGAGGGCGAGCCCGAAGTGGCCCGGCTCCTGCACCGTGACGTAAGCGAGCTTGCCGTCGGGGCTGATCGCGACGGTATGCGGCTTGGGCACCGCCATCGTGGCAACCACGGTCTGTGTCGAGGTATCGACGAAGGCGATACGGTTCTCGTCGTAGACCGCGACCAGCAGCAGCCGGTTGTCGGGCGTGAGCGCCACGCCGTTCGGCGCCTTACCGACGTTGATCGTCTTCACGACTGTGTCGGTGGCGGTATCGATGACGTCGAGCGACGAAGAGCCGTCGCCGCTTACGTAGACGGTGCGGCCGTCCTGGGTTATCGCCATGCCGTGCGGGCCTGGGGCAACCGGCACCGTCGCGACGACTACACCCGCGTCGGTATCGATCACGCTTACCGTGTTGTCTTTGAAATTGCCAACGTAGGCCTTGACCGGCTGCTTCGCGGATGCCGCATGCACTATCTGAGTGCAACCGGCGAGCGCGAGGAGAGCGAGGAGGAGTCCGCCGCTTAAGGCGCGCACCCGAAAAGCGTTACGAATTTGCATATTCTTTGTTGTGATCATGTCGTTGTCTCCTTTACCTTGAATGACTGGCTCATTTGAATAATATTCCCGCAGCGAAACAATGGCCCCCGTTCGCTAACGGCGGCGCGTGATCTTTGGCCACTCTCCCACCTTCTTTCCCGCTGATCGTCGGCCACTGTTCCGTATGACCGCAATGGCTATGAAAATATTCCCGGCAGAATTTTTTTTTAACAGCCGCCGTGACGAGTGGAAATTGAGTCTCGGGGAATGAAATTAAGTCTGGAAGAGTTCAGCGATACAAAAAAGAAGCTAGCCTGGAAGTTTGCGCCGGTGTTATGGACGGCCGCTAAAGTCGCGATGAAACCGCGTTCGCCTCACCATTTTTCCCAGGAGATCAGTAACACCCCGAGAATCACCAGAGCCGTCGCGCCGATTTTTCGCGGCGTGAGCTTTTCCACGCCTTTGAGAAACAGCAAGGTGAGGGGCAGAACGAAAAGCGATGAGGCGTTCACCAGCGGCGAGATAATCGAAACTCGCTCCAAGCTCAGCGCCGTGTAAGTCAACGCATAGGAGAGGAAGTTCATGAAGCCCGAAAGCGCAAAGTAACTCACGCCGAGTTTGGCGGATTGCGGCAGCGGTTTTTTGTGAGCGAACATTAAATACATAGCGCCCATGGTGATCAAAGACGTGGTTGCCGCGATGGCTGCGCCGACCACAGGGGAGCGAACCTGGACGACAGCAAAACGCACGAGGTTGTCCCGCGCCGCGAACAGCAAGGCCGCGATAAGCGGAAAAGCGAGGTCGCGCGTGCGCCAGGTCTTGGCGGCGCCCTTCCAGGAGAGCGCAATGATTCCTCCGACGATGGACACGGCGCCCAGAAGGTTGGTTGCTGTCGGCTGCTCCCCAAGAAACAAAATGGCGATGGCGATTGCAAAGAGCGGTCCGCTGTTGGTCAGGCACGAGGAGATCGGCGCGCCTAGTCGCTCCATACCCTTGAATATAAAAAAACGCGCAACGCCGGGAACGAAAACGCCGACGGCGACGAAGATAATATTGATCGGATGCCAGAGATCGATGGGGTCGATGAACAAGATGACGTAAAGCCAAAGGAAGACCGTGTTCACGCCGAGGTTAACAAGCAGGCCTCTGAAGTAGTCGATGGAGAGCACGCCGCGATTGATGAAGACCATCGAAGTGCCGAACCAGAAAGAACCGAAAAGCGCGAGCGAGATGGCAAACATAAGATTTAACGGAAGAACTTACCTTGTCGCGACTGCCCAATCAAATGATGCGAGATGCGACGGTGTAGGGGCGACCGGCCAAAGATGGCGCAGGAAGGAAAAGCCTGAAGTTGCTTGACAGCAAAAGTTCGGGTTTACTGAGCGGCCCGACGCATGTTTTGTTCTTCTCGCATTTGACCAAAAACGCCAGCCATCGTCTCGACGTCCGCGGATTCGCTGGTTCCTGTGTAGGCTGGTCATGTTGACGGGTGCTGCCATTTTTTGTTAAAGGTCGACCCTCTCTCCTCTTAACTCACGAGCCGGCGACGATGACTATCTGAAGAGGAATCTTTCTCATGGAATTGCTCGATGGAAATATCGTGATTGTCATCGGCGGCGGGCACGGCATCGGCAACGTAACGCCTATCTTAAAGTTTCGGAATAGGACGCTAAATTGCGCCAACAAGCGCTGTCTCTGAATGGGTTGCATACTCTCTCGA
>JBGPIK010000543.1:0-4255 GCA_041484845.1 Binatia bacterium
CGCTTGCCTCTTCAGCGCCGACATCGGCCGCGAGAAAAATCGCCATTGGACGCGACGGCGAAGTGCGCCAGAAAAATCTCGAAGATTGCAAACTCTGCGACCATGCCATTTCCGATCCGGATGGCGTTCTGCTCGACCTGGCGGAGTGACAGGTCTTACAGTTATCGCGCCTTGCAGTTGAAATTAGTACAGATTGTCATCCCGTGCAGGGAGATCTGTCCTGATGTGGTTTGTCATCCCGAATGAATGTGAGGGATCTTGTATTTCTCGCTGCGCGCTCGAAGTGACACAAGAACAACACAGCCATGCATGGGTGTCAGACATTTAAATATTGGGGCTTCAGGCTTCCGTGTGAAGCAGGACTCGGAGATTGCACCGCGGAGGCGCGGGTCGTGAGAAAAAACCCCTTTTTCGCAAAAATGAGCGTTGCAAGTATTTGATTTCATTGAGGCCAAATTTGTAATTTTGATGGTTTTTGAATTTTTTCTCACGACCGCGGAGGGCGCGGAGTAAAGAGTTTTTGATTTAAAAATACTCCGAACTCGGCGCCCTCGGCGGTCGTAGGAAAAAATAGCCGATCGCCCTTCGACGCACTCAGGGCGAACGGCTAAGTACTTGAATTTATATTGCGCTGTCCCGTTCGTGGTGAGCCTGTCGAACCATGAACGGATTTTTTCTTACGACCGGTGCGTCTGTGGGAATCCTTCTTCACAGGAAACCATGAATAGCCTAAATATTTATCTAACGACGCGACCGTGATTGCTCACAAATAAATAAACAAATGTCTGACACCATTCCCTTCAGCTCGGCGCCGTCCCGATGCTTTACAATCCCCATAGTCGCGGGTTACGTTTAGCTCCGCGGTTTAGTCCAACACGTTTTATCCCCCCATCGCTCCTACCCAGGTTATTTCAGAGCTTGATTGCTTCCAGGCTTTAGGGATAAAACGCTATACGTTGGGACAAGAATATGACCTCGCTTCAAACGGCAAGACAGTATGATGCGCAGGGTGATCCGGTCCGCGCCATCGAATGGTACGAAAGAGCCCTCAACGAAGGTCCGTGCCTAGTTGATCTTTTCATTGACCTCGCCATGGTCTATTTCATTTGCACTGATTTCGGATACGCATCGGCGAAGCGCTTACCTCAAGAGCTCGCCGCCAGCGCATACCGCCGTGCGCAAGAGACACTTTCGCGAGCGGAGGCCACTCACGGCAGCAGCGCAGAGATCCTCTTTTGGCGAAAGTACTTCGAATTCATTGTGCTCGGCGCAGGGGAATTTAAGCAGGAAGCCACGCGCCTTGCGCAGCAGGGCACACTGGTGCCCTACGTACACCTGTATAGCCGCTTCGCGAGTGACAAATTCAGCGACGAGGCGCGATTGTTGATGCAGTCAGTATCGGGAGTCCATACTGCAAAAGCTCGGTACATTCGCAGCGTGCTGGGCCAGGCCGAGTAATCAAAGGAAGAGTCCCAACCACGGCATGAGGCGACGGCTCATCCGCGCCGAGCCGCGGCTGAGCCGCGCCTCATGCCGATCGTTAGGTGGACGACGGGCAGGGTATGGTAGCAGTTACCAAGCGTAGATTGTGGTTGACACTTTCCTCTTGGCTCGTCACGGCGGTAATTTTCTGTGCAGGGTTATATTTTCTTGCCATTCGGGGAGGGGCAAGTTTCGCCCTGGCTGCATTGTGGGCCGGTACGACTTTTGGGGTTTCCGTTATTGCTTTGGGGTTGGGTGGATTACGCGTGCTGCGGGACCCGCAATCGCAACCTTGGTCCAACCCGAGGCTGAGCACTGGGGTTTCTGGATAGCGACTGGTGTGGCCGTGCCAGTTCTCGCATGCATTTTGAACTTGGGCACCAGCTTTATCGCCGCAATCGTACTTATGATGATACAAGCCGCCGGTTTGCCCGTCACTCGCCTAGCTGAACCGCTCTCTTGGATTGCCGCGGCAATCTCACTAGCGTGCGCCTCCGCCGCATGGTGGGTTATTTGGAAACAGTATAAGGCTTCACTGAACAAGGATGAGCGTTGACCTACCACCTAACCGGGTGGAGTCCGACGCGCGCAAAATTCGCACCGCATGTTGGCCGCCTGCAGTGGCTCCGTTAGCCGTGGTGAGGCGCCTGTGGTAAAAGTGGTTTGTGGCGCAAACGACAGAAACTTCCCTGCCACCTCTCGGAAAAGACGGTGATCTTCCACCTGGAATTTACCGTACCACGTTGCAGGAGACGCTTCGCCGCTTCGACAAGGGATCGCGGCAGCGGTTCGCAGTGGCGCACCGGCTTGAACGAATCTATCGCGTTGCGGCTGGCACGGGCCAATTGGCTCGGTTCGTGGTGTTTGGATCGTTCGTCACCGCTAAGAGGGAGCCAGCTGACGTGGACGTATTCCTGCTGATGGAGAACACGTTCGACATGGGACAACTAACCGGTGAGGCCCGAGTTCTTTTCGACCATGCGTCGGCGCAGGCACATTTTGGAGCAAGCGTGTTCTGGCTGCGCCGTCTTGCAGCGCTCGGAGGCGAGGAGCAGGCTATTGCTGGGTGGCAAATCAAGCGCGACGGCACATTCAGGGGCATCATTGAAATCGTGGAGGAGCAGACATGATTGCAAACGATAAGGAACTCAAGGTGACTCTGGAGCGCATTGCTCGGTTTCAGGAACAGGTAGCGCATCTACGGCGCGTGGAAACAAACCCTGAGAACTATCACGGCGCCGTTTCGGGGTTTCTGGCAGAGATCGACCGCATGCAGCTTGAAGTACGGGAATACCTAAGCATTCACCCCGCCGAAGTGGCGTCAACAAGTACCTCGTAGTCACGAACAGCTAACCACAGCTTGAGATTGACGCTCGCGGATCGTGCAACTCATCCTTTGCGTTGGTCGCGCTCCGGTACCAGAAAAGTATCATGGTGGAGATATTGCATTGTCGCCAAGCCAAGCGCTTCCGGCAGATCACATAGAATAGGCTAGGTTTAAGCGTTAGCTTTTGCAAAGATTCACCGCCGCTACTGGCAAAGAAGCTCATTGAGACATAGAAACGGCTCATACTCGAGATTCTGCATTCAAGGAAAGGTTCCGAAAATGGGCGCGCTCCGCTATCTGTTTGCTTCAATTTTAGTTCTATTGGTTTTGACACCGGAAGTTCGCGCGCAACCGTCTCTCGAAAAACTCCGCCTTGCCTATAGTGCGATCGGCGATTCACAGGCGTCGGTGTGGATTCCCTACGTGTGGAGAAAAGGGGTCACCCATTAGCAGGCCGGTCAAGAGGCACAGACGTTACCTGTGAAAAGAATTTTCTTCTTTCCCGTTTTTCTTCTCGCACAGTCCGTGATCGTTCGGTAACGCGCCCCTGTTTTCTATTCATGTGGAGAAAAGAGGTCAAGTCCGCTTTTAGCTTTTTATAGGGCAAGCATCGGTGTCAGAAATTTGACTATTTACTTGACGACGCGAACGTGATTGGTCACAAATAAACAAACAAATGTCTGACACCATTCCCTTCAGGTTTACGACGGAAAAAAATCACGACGGAGTTCGGGAGTTGTCCGTCACATAGGGGGGTTCGCATGAATGCGTCGCCATTGCTTCCTGCCACAATGGTGTATTTTCGCCGCGTCACCGACATCCGGTTTTGTCTCTCTTTTTTAATCGTTCTTCTGGCGTGGAATTTTGCTCCGGCTGCCCATGCCCAAGAGCGAACAAAAATTGCCGTGGGATACTCCGCCATCGCGGTTTCGCAGGTCGTTCCATGGATCATGCGCGAGGCGAGACTTTTTGAGAAGTACGGACTTAATGCAGATCTGATTTATTTGGGTGGGGCCAGAGTCGGGCCTGCCATGGTCTCGGGAGATTTGCATATCGCCCAGATTGGCGGGGACAATGTTGTTCGATCGTCCATAAACGGGTATGGCATGATCTATATTGGTGGCACCAACAATAGATTTAATTTTTCTCTCATGGCTCATCCCGACATTAACAGGGTCGAAGACCTTAAAGGCATGAACTTTGGTGTTACCCAGCTTGCTTCTTCAGTCGGCTTTTGTGCCCGGCTCGTGCTCAAGAGGTTTGGCCTCAATCCGGATAAGGACGTCAAAATCTTTCAAACCGGTGGTAATCCGGAGAGCTTGGCGGCTCTTCAAGCCGGAGTCATCCAGGCCACCCTGCTCTCCCCACCGCTGAATTTAAAAGCTCAGTCGCTAGGTTTCAAGGAATTGATCGACGTGGGGAAACTTGCCATCCCATACCCAAGCA
>JBGPIK010000544.1:0-4252 GCA_041484845.1 Binatia bacterium
CCGGCCACCTCCTGCCAAATTGACGATGCCTTTGATGTTTTGTTAAAGGAAACCGGGATGCGTCGGGAGAAGATGATCGGATACGGGTCTTACGCTCGGTCAGTTCCTACGGGACGTAAGGTGTGAGGCGTGAGGAGTAAAGAAAAATGGAGAAGATGTTTATAAATTTTGTCGTTCCGTTGATCGTTTTTCTAGTAACGGGCAATGCCGTCGCGCAAACGGCCCCCGAGCGCTTGCGGGTGAGTTATTCCAGCTCGGGAATTACTTCCATCGATCTTTTCCTGGGCCGTGATTTAAAATATTTCCAACAACAGAATTTGGACGCGCAGTTGATTCGCATGCCCGCCAATCTCGCGATTGCCGCCGGTATCTCGGGCGAAATCGACGTGTTGGGCTCCATCGGCAGCGCGATTCGTGCGATCCAGCGCGGCGCGCCGCTGCGGGTGGTTTCGGTCACGCTGCGCCGGCCGTTGTTCTTCCTCGTCGCGCGGCCCGAATACACCTCGGTCAAAGATCTGAAAGGCAAAACCATGGGCATCGTGACGTTCGGGGGCAGCCAGCACACGACCGCGAAGCGGCTGATTGCACTTGGCGGCGTTAATGCCGACAAGGATCTCACCGCGATTCAGATCGGCGAAGAGGCGCAGCTGCTCCAGGCTTTGATTTCCGGCTCAATTCAAGTGGCGGCCATCAGCGCGCCCTACGCGCAGATGGGCCGAGACAAATTCAATCTGAAAATTCTCGATAGTTCCACAGACAAGTTCGCGAGTATCCAGAACGGCGCCGCCGTCAACCTCAAAACGTTACAGGAACGGCCGGAATTTCTGAAACGCTTTCTCCGCGCCCGCGCCAAGGCAAATCAATATTTCATGGAGCGCGAGAAAGAAGCCAGCGAGTTTTTGGCGGGCATCTGGAACACCGATCATAAGATCGCGTTGGAGAGTTACCGCAGCTCAAAGCCTGCTTTCACCGGCACCGGCATTCCCACCGACGATGAGATCAAAGAATACCTTGCTCTTGACGCACAAATCCTCGGCATGGCGCAGCCGGTCCCGGCATCGACTGTTTTTGATTTTGCGCTGCAGCGCGAAGTGAACCAAGAGTTAGGAATAAAATAGCAATCGTATCTAAGTAAGGAGAACCCATGCGCTACGAGCTGTATTATTGGCCGGAGATACAGGGCCGCGGCGAATTCATCCGGCTCGCTCTCGAGGATGCCGACGCGAATTATGTGGACGTGGCCCGTCTTCCGAAGCGCGGCATGACCGCCATGATGCGGTTTATGGAAAACCACTCGGTCGAGCACCCGCCGTTCGCGCCGCCTTTCCTGAAGGCCGGCAATATCGTGATCGCGCAAACCGCCAACATCCTGATGTTTCTTGGTCCGCGGATCGGCCTTGTTCCGAAAAATGAGCCGAGCCGCCTATGGACGCACCAGTTGCAACTGACGATCGCCGATTGGGTCGGCGAGGTTCATGATAGCCATCATCCGATCTCGGGCGGCCTTTACTACGAGGACCAGAAACGTGAAGCGAAGCAGCGCGCCGCCGACTTCAGGGCCGAACGCCTGCCGAAATTCCTCGGCTATTTCGAAAAGGTGCTCAAGCACAATCCGAAAGGCAGTGAATATCTCCTGGGCAAAGCGGTTTGCTATGTCGATCTGTCCCTATTTCAGATGGTCGCCGGCCTGCGCTACGCGTTTCCACGCGCGCTGGCCAAGCAGGAACGCGAATACCCGCGGGTAGTGGCGCTCCATGATCGGGTTTCCGCTCGCCCGCGGCTTGCCGCGTATCTCTCATCGCCGCGCCGCTTGCCTTTCAACCAGCAGGGGATTTTTCGCCACTATCCCGAGCTCGACGGTTAGGCCACATGGAGCAGCGAGCTTGGGGCAGGGAGCATGGAGATCTAAGCGCGACCAAGGACCGATCACGGGAAACTACCGGGTTGCCGGCACCCATTCTTGCTCCTTGCCGCTGACCAAGAACGCTTTGCTCTTAGCGCTTTGCTATTTTTTCGAGTCACTTCGGGCCCAGCTGTTTTAGCGCTTCGTTTAAATAACTAAGGTCTACATATTTTTCCGGCCGTTGCGGCGTGGCGAGGATTTTGTCTGCGTGCATGGAATCCAGAACAACCTTTATCCCCTCCATCGTCGGACTGCCATCGATGGGCCAGACCTGTTTCGCGGTATAGATTTGATATGCGCGCGCGCCGAATTTCTTTTCCACTTTGGCGATCGCGGAGGTCGCTTCAATGCCTTCCTCTTTGTTGGCGTAGAGCCATCGGAATGTGCGCACTAAACCCTTGAGATAGCGCACAACCAAGCCCCGATTCGCCTTTGCCCAATCGCTTCTAACGCCTATGACCGTGACCTGCATGTGAGGAAGATAATCGCTGACGAGCCCGATATTGCTCAACCCCGCTTCCTCGGCCACCAGGGCCAACGGCTCGGCGACCAAAGCGGCATCGATACCGCCGCCCTTTAACGCCGCAAAGCGCACCCCGGAACCGCCGATTTGTATAATGAGATAGTCCTTGGGATAGTACACATCGTTTTTGGCCAACATGAGCTTCAGCGCATAGGTTACGCTGCCGGTAATGCTCGATGCCGCGACCTTACCGCTTTTTAAGTCCGCGACTCGCTTGAATTTCGGGTTGGCCATAAGGGAGTGCGTAAGACCATTGAGCACTCCGGCCAAAATAACGGTTGGGCTTCCGGCCTCCGTGGCGCGGATGAGATCTTCAGGAGTAGCCGCGACGATTTGAGCCGAACCGCCCAGTAGCGCTTGCATGGCCCTCGACCCCGACTCCAAGGCCGGGATCTCGAGATCTAATCCCTCCTGGCTGTAGAATCCTTTGCGCTGCGCCACCCATAAAGGGGAATGACCGTAGGTCAAAGTGGAAACAGCGAGCGTAAGATTTTCACCGCGGCATTCAACCGCGCCGAAGCCAAAAATTAAAGCGTTGCAAAACAGCGTTAAAACATAGGCGCCAGCCAAGCTGCGATTCTTCATATAGCCCCCTCTTCTAACTTTGCTTTGTCCCTAATTCTCTCAGTGCCTGTTCAATCACTGCGGGTTTGATTCCCCGCAGCTTGCTGCGTAAAATGCTATTCGCAGACCTCATAGAGTCCGTCATTCCCGAATGCTTCTATCGGTGGTTCGACTGGGTTCTCCACAGGCGATACCGGAGCTGAACCCCCGACCCATTCGGCCGGGCTCAGGGTCGTGGTGAGCACAGTCGAACCACGATTAAGACATTCGGGGGTGACGTCTTTGAGATAAATTCTCATTGCTATGTTCTGATACTCTGTCAGCTTGCTGCAAGATAGTTCAATTACTAGCCGTTCATAGTCTTTAGGCGCGCCGCCACTTCCGCCAGTCGCTCCATCTGATCCAAGTCTTCCGCGCACGGGCGCAGGATGAACTCATCCACACCCATATCGGCTTGGCGCTTGATCGCCTCCTCCACCGCTACGCGCGTGGTGGGGATTGTGCGCAGGCGCCGCGCTGCGAGCTCCGGATTGTAGCCGTAGTTGGCATTTATGTAGCGCGTCGTTTGCTCAACCGCGTCGGGTCCGAGGGCAAAATAACTGGCGCCGACCCAGCGAGGCTGCCCTGCGCGCCCCGCGTCGTTCCACGCTTGGAGGATGTGACCCCACATCTCCATCATACTTTTCGGATCGCCACCACCTGGCGCCATATAACCATCCCCCCACGCGGCGATTCGCCGTACCACCGCCGGCACATAGCCGCCAATGAGCAACTCCGGTCCGGCAGGACGAGACGATGCCGGACCGATAGGCCCAACTTCCGCAGACAAGCGCTCGCCCGTCCACAGGCGCCGTAGAATGGGCAACTGTTCATCGAGGCGCCGCCCGCGACGGTGAAAGTCGAAACCGGTCGCCGCATAATCGTTTTCGCGCACGCCGATTCCGACCCCGAGTGTGAGACGTCCACCCGACAGAGCATCGATAGTGGCGGCTTGTCTGGCTAATAACGAGGTCTCGCGCGCGGGACCGATCACGACGCTGGTCATGAGCCGGATGCGCCGCGTTGTGCCCGCGGCGGCCGCAAGCACCGCAAGCGGCTCAAGAGCGTTCGACACGACCCGATCGGTGACAACTAAACTGGAGAAAGGCCCTTTCTCCGCGCGCGCGGCCCATTCGAGCATCAGTTCGCCGGAAGCTCCGGCAATCCGGCTAGGTAACCCCAGTGCGATGCGCATAAGACCTCCGATTAAAATAGTTGCAGAG
>JBGPIK010000545.1:0-4252 GCA_041484845.1 Binatia bacterium
CCGCTCCCCTCGACTTCGATAACCGTGGCCAGAACCGCTGACGCGCCTTGCTCGCTGATTTCCACTAATTCTTCGGCAAGCGAAGTCATGGGTTCCCTGTCACCTCCGCATCGCGCTCTTTCCACCACGGGTCGATAAAAACGTTCATGATGCCGCCGCAAACGGCGGGGCTGTCCGATGAAATATCATCGAGGAGGTCTACTCGAACGATTCTTGGCTTGCGTGTGCGAATCACTTCGATCGCCTCGCGCTTGACGTCGGCTTCGCCGCAACCGCCGCCAATGGTTCCAAGGATTTCGCCCCAGGCCGTTACAACCATTTTAGCGCCGACCTCGCGCGGCGTGGACCCTTTCGCTGATACAATGGTCGCCACCGCAAGCGTTTCTCCTTTATCGAGAAATTCTTTCACCTGATGATAGATCGATTCGCTCTTTTTGCCTTCGGAATCAGCTCCCTCATAACAAGCGCCTAGTCCGGTCATAATTCCTCCCGTTAAAAGATTGGAGTGATGGAGTTACGGAGTGATGGATTTCAGCCCAGTACTCCAATACTCCAACACTCCGTTTCGTTTTCACCTACGCGACCATTTTCTGCAACGTGCGTCCGAGCGCGATCAGGCTATTGACGTTATGAACCGACAAAAACAAATCCAGGTACGGGAGCGCCGCCTGCATGCCCTTGCAAAGAGGCTCGTAGTTATCGCTCGCCAGCAGCGGATTCAGCCAGATGACTTTTTTGCAGCGGCGCTTGAGGTCCTGCATCTCCCGCTCGAGCAAGCTCACGTCGCCCCGATCCCAACCGTCGCTAATGATCACGACGACGGTGCGATGCGTGACCAGACTCGGGGCAAAGTCGCGATTAAAAGTATGCAGTGAACGGCCGATGTTGGTCCCGCCCGACCAACCCAGGATGCTGCCCGAAATTTTTTCCAGAGCGTTGGCAATGTCTTTGGTGCGGATGAGGTGTGTAATCCGGCTGAGCGACGTACTGAAGACAAACGTCTCCACACCCCACAACTCGTTTTGTAATCCGTACATGAATTGAATCAGGAAACGGCTGTAACAATCCATCGAACCGCTGACGTCGCAAAGCAGCACGACTTTGGTCTTTTTGATGCGCCGTTTGCGTGTCACGAGCTCGATGGGCTCGCCGCCGTATTTCATGCTGTTGCGCATGGTCCAGCGCAGATCGATGATATTGCCTTTGCGCGCGCGCTTTTTGCGCCGGCTGATCTGGGTCGCAATCTTCGTCGCGATGAGCAAGATCGCCCGCGCGATGGCGCGGCTTTCCTCGACGCCCATTTCACTGAAGTCCTTGCGGTTGAGCAGCTCCTGCGGGCTGTACGTGGGGATGGAAAACTCTTCCAGATTGTCGAGCGGAACGTTCTCCTGGGCCGTGGTTTCCGCGATCGCTTCTTCAAAACCCTCGTCGTCGCCGGCTTGTTGTTCGGCCTTGGATTCGGTGGGCGTTCCCTCAATGTCCAGCGTATCCATCGGCACGCGCTCGTAGCTCTGCTCGCGCCAAAAGGAGTCGAAAACCATGTCGAAAACCGGGAAATCCTCTTTCTGAGAAATCAGGTTCGAGCGCAGCAGCGCGCGAAAGTCCTCCCTCGCCGCGATATCGACAAGCTCCGTCGAGCGCGCGGCATCGATGACTTGACTCAAACCGACCTTCACGCCGAGCTGTTTCAAGGCGCGCGCAAACGCCATAATGTTCGGCAAGGTTCCGTGGCCGCGGATTGAGGAATAGCTGCCGACTGCGGCGGCGACATTTTCCGCTGTAGCTTCCATGACCGGTTAACTGACCAATTCCGGCGAGACCCTGAGCAATGCTTCAAGATTCAATTGCTTGCCCTCGATTTGCTCTTGCAGGTGGTGCAGGTCTTCGCGATATTTGAATACGCAGCCCATGGTTTCCACCACGGTCTTGTCATCCAGTCCCTTACGGTTAAGCGCGATCAGGGCGGATGCCCAATCCAACGTTTCCGCAATCCCCGGGCGCTTGTAAAAGTTCATCTGGCGCACACGCTGCATAAAGGTGGCGATCTGTCGCGCCATATTGGCTTCGACAGCGGGAAACTTCGTCGTGATGATCTCGTATTCTTTTTCAAAAGTCGGGTATTCAATCCAGTGGTACAGGCAGCGGCGCTTCAAAGCGTCATGGATTTCCCGCGTGCGGTTTGAAGTTAAAAATACATACGGACGGTGCTGCGCGCTGATCGTGCCGATTTCCGGTATGGTGATTTGGAAGTCCGAAAGTACCTCGAGCAAAAAGGCCTCGAATTCCATGTCCGCGCGATCGATTTCGTCGATTAGCAAAACCGGCGGCTTGGCATCGCCGCTTTGAATCGCCTCTAACAAAGGCCGTTTAATCAGATATTCCTGGCTGAAGATCTCGGTTTCAACGGCCTGCTTGTCGCCGTGATCGACCTCCTCCAGTTTGATGCGCAGCATCTGCTTGGGATAGTTCCACTCATAAAGCGCCGTGTTGGCGTCTAACCCTTCATAGCATTGCAGCCGAATGAGCTTTGCGTCCAAAATTTTTGCAAGCACCTTGGCAATCTCGGTCTTGCCGACGCCGGCCTCGCCTTCCAGCAGTAACGGTTTGCCCATGACCAGCGAAAGATAGACCACGGTTGCCAAAGAGCGGTCACAGATGTACTTTTCGCCGCGCAGTACTTCTTGAACTTGTTCAATTGTGAGTTGTTTTGGATTCACTCTCGCCTCACTGTTCGCGAATTGACGTCGTTATCGGGCGGGAAATTTCAGCTTTTGAATGAATGGAGTATCGCCTCCAGGACTCCACCGCCAATGGCCCTCGCCTTATCGGAAATCGTGTAACAATACTCCCTTTCACCCCGGGGATCAATGTCGCCAACTTTCACTCCCGCCGAGATCGCGACGCCGCTTCTCAGGATGCCGCGAATCATTCCGGAGATTTGGGCTTTGATCGGCTCTCCGGCCACTTCGGCCACGCATTCCCCGCTACGGACGTGGTCGCCGATCTCCCGCAGCCCTTTAAAATAGCCGTTTCGCGGCGCTCTGAAGACACGCGCGTCGGTATATCCGGAAACCGCCGCCGGAATGCCCGTGTCCGGCTCGGCCGTGCCATTCCAGATGACACGCCCCAAATTGTAGCCTCGATTGCTTTCAACAACAGCATGCGCATGGACTCCCGTCACAAATCCGGGACCAATGCCGAGCACAAGCGGCGCATCGGAAATTTTCGTACTGCTATTTTTCTTCGCCATAGTCGCGTCGACGATCACATCGGGCTGAAGACTCTCTCGAATACGGGCATCAGGATCGACAAACAGAGGAATCTGACCGCGTTGCCATTGGAGCTTCGCTTCAGATACGTCCTTCACCATCACCGCCTTAACGTTCTCAATCGTCTGTGATCCAAGGTAGACGGCCTCCGCAAAAGCTAGGGTCCGGCGCACCGCGGTGGGGGTGTGGACTTCCGTGATCAGCACTTGCATGTGGCTTTGGTGCAAGCGATGGGCGATGCCACTGGCCATCTCCCCGCCGCCCCGAATGAGAACCTTAAGATTAATCAACATCTGTAGTAATCCCGCCGTATTAAACTACCATAACAAAATGGCAGGCTTTATTGAAATCGCGACTGGCTCAGGATCCCGGGGTTTTGGGGCCGGCTACTGAGGGGTCGGAGTTGTGGCGCAAACGCTTTGAACGACTTGAACGTTTTGAACCTTTGAACGGGTTCACGTTGCCAAGGCGGAGCGATGCTTATTGAACGGCTAGAAAGGATTGCTCGAACTTATTGTTGGCTTTAAGTGTCTTTTGCAGCTCGACAGCGTCTTTACGATTGGGAATCTTTCCCACCCGCACACGATGCCAGATCTTAGCGTCAACTTCGCCTAACTGAGTAAATGCGTCATAGCCCAGCGCGCGTAGATTCGTCGCGAGCGCTTCGGCATCCTTTTTCTCCGTGAAAGCAGCGACTTGAACCATCCAGACCGGCCTCGGCTGGGACCCGCCGGTTTTATCTGGAATCTCTGCGGGATGAGACTCTCCCTTGCCCGTCACGGCACGCGCTAAGACTGCAGGTTTGACGACCGGCTGACCCTTTCGTCCCTCGCGAGTGTTTACAGCCTTTGGTTGCGGTGCAACAGCTTCGTAGGTTGCGAGCAGCGAACCTGTCGATTCCGTTGATGGCAGCGGAAGCGCCTCCGTATCCGCAGCGATAGGAGATCCGTTCGGACCAAAAATAATTTCTCTCGGCGGCGCCG
>JBGPIK010000546.1:0-4234 GCA_041484845.1 Binatia bacterium
ATCGCCAACAGCGCGCAGATCGGTTCGATGGCAGCGCCGGAGGTGATGCCACTGCCCTTGCCCCCGAAACCGCCGCCCAAGTCGGCGGAGATCACCCGCACATTGTTGAGCGGTATGCCGAGCACTTTGGCCACCTCGGCGCGCACGGCGAAGGGTGCTTGCGCATTGGCCCAGACCGTCAGCCGCCCATTCTGTTCCATCCGGGCTGCAGCGATGCGCGGCTCGAGATATTGCGGATGGATCATTTTAGTCTCGTAGACTTCATCTACCACCACATCGGCTTCGGCCATCGCTTTGTCCGGATCGCCGACGTGGACGGCGGTGTAGCTGCAAACGTTTTTCACCTTCGCATCCGCGGGTAAATTCTTCGGCAGCGGCATGTCCTCGTGCAACGTCGGGGCTTCCAATTTCATGGCCTCTTCTTGATCGATGACCACCGGCAGCGGTTCGTAGACGACTTTGATTTTCTTAAGCGCCTGCTTGACGAGGGCCGGAGTCTCGGCAGCGACTGCGGCGACCGGGTCGCCCATATAACGCACTTTGTTGCGCGCTAATATATAACGGTCGAGATAACTGCGGCCATAGCGCACGTCCGGCGCGTCGGCGGCGGTGACGACGGCGCGCACGCCGGGAATCGCTTTGGCTTCGCTGGTGTCGATGCTGACGATTTTTGCGTGGGCGTATTGGCTGCGCAGAATACCGCCATGCAGTTGGTCTTTGAGCATCAGATCGATGCCGTAAATACCCGCACCTATGACGCGCTCGACGCCGCCCGTTCTGCCGGGGCTGGTGCCGACTACTTTGAATTCAGCTTTTGCCATGAGTTAAGCCCTCCCTGCGATGCGGTTGGCCGCGAGTTGGATCGCATCAACGATCTTTGCGTAACCGGTGCAGCGGCAGATGTTGCCTGAAACCGCCTCTTCGATCTCTTCCGGGGTCGGCTTGTTCGTGCGCTCCAGCAACGCTTTAACCGAAATGATGTATCCGGGCGTGCAGTAGCCGCACTGCACGGCTCCGGTGTCGATGAAGGCCTGCTGCACGGGATGCAATTTGTCGCCGTCCGCCAAGCCTTCGATAGTGGTGATCTCAGCGCCATTGGCGTCGGCGGCCAGCGTCACGCAGGAGTTGATCGGCTTGCCGTTATAAATAACCGTGCAGGCGCCGCACTCGCCGGTGTTGCAGCACAGCTTGGTTCCTTTCATTTCCAGCGTGTCGCGCAAGAATTCCAAGAGAGAGGTGGACGGCTCTGCGCTGGCGCTTACCGTTTTGCCGTTGATCGTAGTATTGATGATGAGACTCATTACGCTACCTCCTTGCCGGTCGCGGCTTTCCAGGTTTGGGCCAACCCGCGGCGGGTTAGAGCTTCGACTATCCAGCGGCGATATTCCGCGCTGCTGCGTTGGTCGCTGATCGGGCTCGCTTCCGACGCGGCCATGGCCGCGGCCTCTTTCAAGAGCGCCGCCGTGAGCGATTTACCGCGCAGCAATGCTTCTGTTTTCGGTGCACGGATCGGCGTTGGGGCAACTGCGCCCAGAGCGATGCGGACGTCTTGCAAACTATTTTTCACCGTATCCGGCGTGATCAAAACCGCAACCCCGACCATGGCGATATCCATGGCACCGCGCACGGCATGTTTCAAATAAACGCCGCGGCTTCCTGCCGCCGGATAGGGAACCTCGATTCCGGTCAACAAGCCTTTCGCTCCGACACTGCACTTGCCCGGTCCCTGAAAAAATGACGTGAACGGCTCGCTTTTTTCACCGTCCGAAAAAGCAAGCTTAGCTTTGGCTTCGAGCACGAGCAGCGGCGTCAAGGTCTCGCCCGAGGGCGAAGCGCGGCAGATGTTACCGCCGATGGTGGCGGTGTTGCGGATCTGCAGCGACGCAAACTGATGCGATGCTTCCCAGAGCACCGGCAGCTTGTCACGCACCAGCGCGCTGGTCTCGATCTCGCGTATCGTCGTCAGCGGACCAATACGCAGGCTGCCGCCGTTTTCCTGGATGCCGCCGAGTCCCGGGATTTTTTTAATGTTTATTAAACCGCCCGGCTCCTCTTTGTATTTAATATCCACCATGACGTCGGTGCCGCCGGCGATCACCTTGGTTTGTTCACCGTACTTTTTAAGCAGCGCCAACGCCTCGTCTAGCGTCTTGGGCTCGAAATAATCCATGCTCGTCCTCTCTTAATTGCTGATTGTTTGGCTACTGGTTTTTTAGCTTTGTGCATTCCTCTTAGCCCACTCGCGAATCAATGGCAACCCCCGCTCCTTGCCCTTTTGGCTCCAATGCGCGTAGAATCCGGACAATTTAACTAGCCAAAAGAGGCTCGCCTCCTTGCCGAGAATTTTTGACAACATCGATCAGCAACTGCTGCCCGCGCTGCGCGAAACCCTGGAGCTTTCTAGTCGATCCGATTTCTGCGTCGGCTACTTCAATCTTCGCGGCTGGAAAGAGATCGGTCCCTATATCGAACCCTGGCTGGGCGGGGAAGGGCATTGTTGCCGGCTGTTAATTGGGATGGCGAAGCTTCCCCAGGATGAGCTTTTCAGCGCGTTGAGCTTTTCCAAACGTGACGGCGAGATTGACAATCAGACCGCGGTTCGCCTCAAAAAGAAACTGGCCGAGGAGTTTCGCGAGCAGTTAGCCATAGGCATACCGACAAACCAAGACGAAATTGGATTGCGCCGTCTAGCCGCCCAGATCAGGGCAAAGAAACTGGTCGTAAAGCTTTTCTTGCGTCACCCACTCCACGCCAAACTCTATCTCCTTTATCTTCCGCACCCAATCAACCCGATCGTAGGTTACCTTGGCAGTATCAATCTCACCTTTGCCGGCCTTTCTAAACAGGGCGAACTGAATGTGGATGTACTTGACCACGACGCTGGCAAAAAACTGGCGAAATGGTTTGAGGATCGGTGGAATGACCATTGGTGCATCGACATTTCTGATGAATTGGCCCAAATCATCGAGCAGAGCTGGGCGAGAGAGGATACCCTTCCGCCTTACAACATCTACATTAAGATAGCTTACCATTTGTCCCAGGAAGCCCGTGCCGGGTTATCGGAGTTCCGTATTCCTCGGGACTTTGGGGACAAACTCTTCGATTACCAAACCGCAGCCGTGAAAATCGCTGCCCACCATCTTAATAAGCGCAACGGCGTGCTGATCGGAGACGTTGTTGGTTTGGGAAAGACCTTAATGGCCACGGCCCTGGCCCGTATTTTTGAAGACGATCACGATCTGGAAACCTTGATCCTATGTCCGAAGAACCTCGTCAGGATGTGGGAAGACTACCGTGATCAGTATCGCTTGCGGGCAAGGGTCATGTCTATCAGTCAGGTAATCGGTGAGATGGCGGATCTTCGTCGTTATCGCTTGATTGTAATTGACGAAAGCCACAATCTTCGCAACCGGGAAGGCAAGCGGTACAGAGCCATTCAAGAATACATTAAGGCGAACGAAAGCAAGTGCATCCTGCTTACAGCGACGCCCTATAACAAGACCTACCTCGATCTTTCAAATCAGCTTCGGCTATTCGTTCCCGAAGACAAGGACCTCGGCATCCGGCCGGAAAAGCAATTGCGTGAGCTTGGCGAGACGGAATTTATCAGACGACACCAGTGTTCGGTTCGGTCGCTCGCTGCCTTTGAGAAGAGCGAATACGCCGACGATTGGCGCGAGCTTATGCGACTTTACCTTGTGCGCCGCACCCGGAGCTTTATTGAGGAGAACTACGCCGAAACCGATCCCATCAACGGGCGGAAGTATCTTGTTTTGGACGACGGTTCCCGGTCTTATTTTCCGACGAGGAAGCCTCTGACCGCTAAGTTTACTATCGACGAGAAGGACCCTGCCGATCAATACGCGCGACTCTACGGCACTGCTGTCGTGGGGACTATCAACGCGCTCAATTTACCCCGTTATGGCCTGGGAAATTATCAAGCGCCGTCGCCCCATGAGCCGCCGACGCAGAGCGAAGCAAGACAGCTACAAGACCTATCCCGGGCCGGAAAGCGTCTAATGGGTTTCTGCCGGACCAATCTTTTTAAGAGGTTGGAAAGCAGCGGGCAAGCGTTCCTTGATTCCATCAAACGTCACATTCTACGGAACTACATTTATCTATACGCAATAGAAAACGATCAGCCGTTGCCGATCGGAACCCAAGACCAGGGTTTGTTGGACGCGCGCATCAACGATGCCGATGAGGATCTGCTCTCGAACGCCGACTTATTCGA
>JBGPIK010000547.1:0-4190 GCA_041484845.1 Binatia bacterium
ATCGAGATTCTCCGCGAACAATTGGACATCATGAAGACCCTTATCGGTGCGACTGAATCACGTTATCGGGTCGGCAGAGTGACTCAACAGGATGTCTTCAAAGCCCAGCTGGAGCAGAGCGAGATCCTCAATCAACTTATTGTCGCTGAGGAAGACAGTAATGCCGCCACAGTTAAGCTGAACACATCGATGTATCGGCCGCCGCGAATACCCATCCAGGTTCCCGCGGATCTTACGTTGCCCGATTTCGCATCCACCGCTTCGGGTCTCGATGAGTTGGCCCTGGCTAACCGGCCGGAGTTGCGAGGCGCGGAAGAAGAGATTGTGCGGAGCGAAAGAATGTCTGAGCTAGCTGACCGCAACCGAAAATTTCCTGACTTCATGGTGGGCTGGGATTATATGCGCATGCCAACGGATATGAAGAAGGATCGGTACGGCGCCATGGTCAATATTACGATACCCTTTTCTCCATGGACCATCGGGAGGCGCAACTTCGAAGTTGAGGAAACGTTGGCAGAGATCCGCGCGGCCAAGTCCAGCCGAGATGCCATAAAGAACACCACCCTGAAACAAGTGGGCGAGTCGCTGTCGAAAGTCCAAGCTGCCAAGCGATCCGTTCAGCTATACCGCGAAGGGCTCTTGTCTCAGGCTGAACTTTCCTTCAGATCCGCTCTGTCCGCTTACCAGACCGGACGTGTGGAATTTGTGAACCTTCTCGAAGCGCAACGAGCGCTACGCGACGCACGCATGGGATACTACAAGGCTACAGCAAGCTACTTGCAAAATCTCGCGGAGCTGGAACGCGCTGTTGGCCGAGAGCTGCAATAGGACTGATCCATAAAGGTCATAACAGGGGACAAAATATGAAAATCGCAAAAGCTTTGGGAGTTCTAGTGTTGATCGTCGGAGTATTCGCCTTCGGCTACTGGCAAGGACAGAGCAACACAAAAGCTGACCACGCCGCGTCTTCCCATTCCGCAACAGATGCCAATCCGGGAGGTGAATCCAAGGCAGGTCACGACATGGGCTCTGAAGGAATCAACGTGAGTCCTGAAAAACAGCAGCTTGTAGGCATTCGAACTGCGGCCGCTGAGGTCCGGCCTTTGATCAAAAAGATTCGGACCGTGGGTATCGTGACTTATGACGAGACCAGAGTTGCGCAAGTCTTCAGTAAAGTTGAAGGCTGGGTCGAAAAGCTGTTCGTGAACTACACCGGCAAGCTCGTCCAGAAGGGACAGCCCCTTTTCACTTACTATAGTCCGGAGTTGGTATCGACACAGGAAGAGTATCTTCTCGCTTTAGACGCGAAGAAGAGGCTTGGCTCGAGCTCTATAAGAGAGATTAGTCTGGGGGCCGATTCACTCTTGGAATCCGCGCACCGCAGACTCGCTCTCTGGGACATTTCCCAAGATCAGATCAATGATCTGGAGAAAAGCGGCAAGCCCAAGACAACTCTCACTTTATTCTCACCGATAAGCGGTTTTGTGATCAAAAAAGACGTTCTCCAAGGGATGAGGGTCATGCCGGATAAGGAACTCTACACCATCGCTGATCTGTCCACGGTTTGGGTGAACGCGGATATTTATGAATATGAGCTTGCCAACATTCATATCGGACAGCAGGCGGCAATCAACCTTTCCTATTTTCCGGGGCGGACTTTTAACGGCAAGGTGGCATGGATTTCCCCTGCCTTAGACGAAAAAACACGAACCGCGAAAATTCGACTGGAGGTCCCTAATCGTGAGTTCATCCTAAAGCCGGAGATGTATGCAAACGTAGAAATCGAAATCGACGCGGGTCGAAAACTGGCTGTTCCCGACGAGGCGGTTTTGGACTCAGGCCTCAGGAAGGTCGTTTTTCTGGATAAAGGCGAAGGCCGATTCGCGCCCGCAGAAGTGAAGGTCGGAAACAAATTCGACGGATATTACGAAGTACTTGCCGGACTCTCTCCCGGAGAGCGTATCCTGGCGAGCGCCAGTTTCTTGTTGGATTCGGAAAGCCGTCTGAAAGAGGCCATGGGGGCGATGGCCGGGATGCCCGGAATGGATATGGAGGGGACGCAAGGGAAAGATGGGATGAAAGGTACGAAAACGGATGCGCCCTCAAAGGCCGGCCCGCAGGAGAAAAAAGTAAACGATCTGACTCTCACTTTATTGACGCAGCCTGAGAAAGCTAAAGCGGGAGAGAACCTCGTCCGGCTTAAAATCACCGACAAGACCGGCAACGTAGTGAAAGATGCTCAGGTTTCATTTGTGGTCAACATGACCATGCCCGGGATGGCGCCGTCCAAGGGAGACGGAAAGTTGTCGAAAGAGGGTTTTTACGAAGCCAAGGTGAATCTCGCGATGGCCGGAGGATGGGAAGTCACCGTTGTAATCCGGCGTCCAGGACAGAAAGAGATTCAGGAAAAGTTCCCGTTAACGGTAGCGCAGTAGTCTGCTGAACCATGGCCCTAAACGGTAATTAGTGGAGTGAGCGGGTTGTTATGATCGAAAAAATAATCGAAGGCAGCGCAAAGAACAAATTCCTTATCTTTCTCGTAGTGATAGTCCTGAGCGCCGCCGGGATTTGGGCGCTGAAGAGTACTCCCCTAGACGCCGTCCCGGACCTTTCGGACGTTCAGGTCATTGTGTACACCACGTGGATGGGAAGAAATCCCACCATCATGGAAGATCAGGTCACTTACCCGATTGTAACGACCATGATCTCCGCTCCGAAAGTCAAATTCGTCCGTGGCTTCTCCGATTTCGGTTTCTCCTATGTCTACATCATCTTTGAAGACGGCACTGACATCTACTGGGCCAGAAGCCGCGTTCTAGAATATCTGAATCAGGTTAGCGGCAGGCTTCCCAAAGGTGTAACCCCCACCTTGGGACCGGATGCTACGGGTGTCGGTTGGGTTTTCCAATATGCTCTTGTCGACGAAACCGGCAAGTATGATCTAGCACAGCTGCGCAGCCTGCAAGACTGGTATCTCCGCTACCAGCTCGCAAGTGTAGAAGGAGTCGCTGAGGTAGCCAGTTTGGGCGGCTTTGTGCGTCAGTATCAGGTCAACATAGACCCCAACCGTTTAGCCGCGTATCGTCTTTCGCCCAAAACCGTCGTCGATGCCATTCGCATGAGCAATAACGAGGTCGGCGGGCGTTCCATAGAATTAAGTGGCGCCGAATACATGATTCGAGGGCGGGGTTATATCAAATCGACTAAGGACATCGAAACCATCGGTGTGGGAGGCGAGCACGGCACGCCGATTTTGGTGCGCGACATCGCCTCAGTGACGTTAGGGCCGGACATGCGACGCGGCATAGCCGAATTGAACGGCAAAGGCGAGGTTGTCAGCGGCATTGTAGTCATGCGTTATGGTGAGAATGCTCTCAATTTGATCGATCGTGTTAAGCAGAAAATCAAAGAGATCGAGCCGTCTCTGCCCCCCGGTGTAAAGATCGTTACAACTTACGACCGTTCGGATCTCATTCTCAGGTCCATCGCGACTCTGAAGGAAAAACTGATTGAAGAAAGTTTGATTGTCAGTGCCGTAATCATAATCTTTCTTTTCCATATCCCGAGCGCCCTGGTCGTCATCATTACGCTGCCGATCGCCATCATCATCTCTTTCATCGCGATGCATTATCTGAACTTGACGACAAACATCATGTCGCTCGGCGGCATCGCGATCGCGATCGGCGCGATGGTAGACGCTGCCATCATCATGGTGGAGAACGCCCATAAAAAGCTGGAGCACTGGGAGGAGGCGGGACGACCGGGGAGTCGGACCGAGGTTCTCATTGAAGCGGCAAAGGAGGTGGGAAAGCCTCTGTTCTTTTCTCTCCTCATCATCACGGTCTCTTTTCTTCCGATCTTTACGCTCGAGGGCCAGGAAGGAAGATTGTTTAAGCCGCTGGCTTTCACCAAAACTTTTGCCATGTTCTTTGCCGCTTTTCTCTCGATCACCCTCGCTCCTGTACTGCTTGTGTTGCTCGTTCGTGGTCGTGTTCGCCCCGAAGCCAGAAATCCGGTGAACCGCTTTCTGATCGCTCTCTATATGCCGGTGATCCACTGGGTGCTGCGGTTTAGAAAGAGCACCATTGCTCTGGCTGTCGTGGCGCTTCTCCTCACGATCCCCGCCTTCATGCGCTTGGGATCAGAGTTTATGCCGCCCTTGAATGAAGGAATGATCTTCTACATGCCCA
>JBGPIK010000548.1:0-4172 GCA_041484845.1 Binatia bacterium
CTCCATAAGCCACATCGGCCCGCCGCAGGCCTGCCGCATCGCGCGTGATCCCGGCGTAGAGTTGCTCATCGCGGTGGTCGTGAGCGCTACGATGACGTCCGCGCCGCGCGCGGCTTCGATCGCCATCTGCGGCACATCGGCAAAGTGACGCGACAATCTCGGCCACATGCAGAGAACCGCCTCGCCGCCTTTTTCATTAATCGCCGCCATCATCGCCTGCCAGATCAACGGATCCATGGCGTCATCGGTGATCACAAGCAGTCTGTCTCCCGGTTGCACCGAACGCACCGGGATCTGAACATTTTTCATGATCGTCATCATTCTATTCGCCGGACTTCCAAAACGTTCCATCATGACCATGGCTTCACCTCCATTTTTTTTAAAAGACGTAAGACGTGAAGCGTAAGGCGTAAGTGGTAAAGGCGAGGACCACATCCTCTCGCCCCTCACGTTTCACGCCTTACGCCTTACGGTCATTGTTTTGCTTCCGAAATAAGCTTCAACAAAACCTCCGGGTTGATCGGCAACCGGTCCACTTTTACGTTCAGATCTGAAAGCGCGTCTTGAATCGCCAGAGCAACCGCTGTGGGAGAAGGAATCGTTCCCCCTTCGCCCGCCCCCTTGCACCCCAGCGGGTTCAACGGCGTCGGCGTTTCGATGTGCGCTACTTCCATTTTTGGAACTTCCATCGCGCCGGGCAGATAGTAGTCCATATAACTTGCGTTCAAAATTTGCCCCGTTTCGTCGTGAATGACTTCTTCGTAAAGGGCATTGCCGATGCCGTGCGCGACCCCGCCGTGAATTTGGCCGTCCACCAACATCGGATTGATGATCGTGCCACAATCGTGCGCCACCGCGTACTTCTGAACTTCCACGTGGCCGGTTTCATCATCGACCTTCACCACGGCCACGTGAACGCCATTCGAATGCGTCGATCTGCGCGGCGAATAATAAACAGTCGCCTCCAGACCAGGTTCCACATTTTGATTCAGCGTAAAGCCCGACACGCGATTGCTAAGCTCATGCGCGAGTTGGCTCAGAGCCAGTCTCTTTTGCGGCGATCCTTTGACAAAGATTTCGCCGTTCGCAACGCCAAGATCGTCGCTGCTGCATTCGAATTTGCTGGCGGCGTTTTCCAGCGCTTTTTGCCGCACCTGCAGCGCCGCCTGCGCGACCGCATTGCCGGCGGTCACCATCACCCGGCTGGCGAACGTGCCGATGCCATGAGGAATCACCGCGCTGTCGCCGGTGACCACGTGCACATTCTTGTAGTCGACGCCGAGATAGTCGGCGCAAATCTGTCCCAGCGCCGTCTCTTGTCCCTGGCCCTGAGAGGCCGCGCCCGAGAAAACGTAAACTTTGCCGTCCGAGGAAACCTTGACGCTGCCGCCCTCGTAGGGTCCGAAACCTGTGCCCTCGACGTAGGCCGCGATTCCCACGCCCAGGCGAACGCCGCGTTGGCGCGCCTCCGCCTGCGCCGCGCGCACATCTTGGTAGCCGACGATCTCGATCGCTTTTTCCAAACAAGCAGGATAGTCTCCGCTGTCATATTCTAGCGGATTATTGTCGCGATAGATGATTCCTACGCCATAGGGATACTCGTCTTTCTGGATGAAATTGCGCCGGCGCACTTCGGCGGGATCCAATTGAAGCTCCCGCGCGATCCGGTCCATAACTTTCTCCATCACATAGACCGCCTGCGGTCTGCCGGCGCCGCGCACGACCATCGCCGTAACCTTGTTGGTGAAAACGGCTTTGAACTCCAGTTGCAGATTGGGAATCTTGTAAGGCCCGGGCATCGTCGCCAGCGTGATCCACGGAACCACCAGACTGGTGGTGTAGGCTCCGGTATCGTAGAGAAAGAAATTCTTCAGCGCCAGAATTTTTCCGTCCTTATTAAACGCGGCCTCGACCCAATGGGTTTGATCGCGCTCTTGTCGGCTGGCGATGAAATGCTCGTGCCGGTCCTCGATCCATTTGACCGCATTCCCCAAGCGGATGGCGAGCCAGGGCAGAAGAAAATTCTCCGGATAGAATCCTCCCTTGGGTCCGAAGCCGCCGCCCACGCGCGGCGCGATCACTCTGACTTTGTGCTCCGGTATATCCATGAGTTGCAACAGCGTGCGGCGGATCCGGTGCGGTCCCTGGCAAGAAGCCCAGATCGTCAGAAAACCATCCTTGCGAACAAATTGAGCGACGATTCCGCGGGTTTCAATCGCATGGCAGCCGCCGCGATGCATCGTTAGCTTTTCATTGATCACATGGTCTGCTTCGGCAAACGCCTTATCGACATCGCCCGCTTTTTGCTTCATGAATCCCGCGACATTATCGGGCTCGCTCTCATGAACCCGCGGCGCGTCTTGCGCCAGCGCGCTCTCGATATCCACGCATGGAGGCAGCGTCTCATATTCGACCTCCACCAGCGGCGCGGCGTCCTCGGCAATTTGCCGGCTCACCGCGACAATAACGGCGACGGGTTCGCCGACGTAGCGCACCTTGTCCTTTGCCAGCGGAAACTCGGTGAGCTGCTTCAGGTTGGGATGCGGTATGGTCAAGGGAAAACACCGAACGTCGCCGAGATCGCGAAACGTAACCACATCGACAACTCCCGCGAGCGCTTTCGCCGCGCGGGTATCGATGCGCAGAAGCTTCGCATGGGCATGGGGGCTGCGCACGAGATAGGCGTGCAACATGCCGGGAAAGTCGATGTCGTCGACGAACACGCCCTTTCCCGTCAAGAGCTCATCGTCTTCCGCCCGCTCGACCCGCGCTCCTATGAATCCCGCAGATGATGACTGCGCGTGCTCCTGCCGGTTGTGATCTTGGCTTTCAGAACCCGACGCCTCGATGATCGCATTCACAATATTTTGATAGCCGGTACAGCGGCACAAATTCCCCGCGATCGCTCTACGAACTTCGGCCTCGTCGAGCGGTTGGCCGTTTTGCAATAGAGCGCTGGCGGTGGTCAAAATACCGGGAGTACAGAAGCCGCATTGCAAAGCGTGATTTTTTTTAAACGCTTGTTGCAGGGGGCACAGCGCGCCGTTGGCGGCGAGCCCTTCCACGGTGACGATGGCAGCTTGGTCGGCCTGCACCGCCAGCATCAAGCAGGATCGCACCGGCTCTCCGTTATACAAGATCGTGCAGCTGCCGCATACGCCGTGCTCGCAACCAACGTGCGTCCCGGTCAAGGCTAAATCATAGCGCAGAAAGTCGGCCAGACTCTTTCTCGTGTCCACTTCTTTTTCGATTGCGTTGCCGTTGATCGATAGTTGTATCTTTTGGAACGCCATTTTCAGTTCCCGTTCTGCGCCCGGTGCCACGCCTCGGCCAACGCACGCCTTGTCAAAACTCTCGCCAGCGATCTGCGATAAGACTCACTGCCATGAATATCCGACCCCGGATCGATCCTGGCGGCGACGTCGCTTCCGATTCTGTCAAAAAGCTCGGCCGAGGCTTTTCCCCCTACCAGTCTTTCTTCGAGCTCGCGGTCGCGCCATGGCTTGTCGCCGACACCGATCAAAGCCATTCGTGCATAGGATATCTGGTCCTTTTTGAGCGCGAGCAGGGCGGCGACACCGACGATGGCGAAATCGCCGAATCTTCTAGCGAACTCGACGAACGAAGATCCCGCTTGCGGCGGTGTCTCGGGAATGGAAGCTTCGACAATGATCTCATCGCTGGATAACGCAGTCGTCAGATAGGACACGAAAAAATCCCGCGCAGCGATAGCGCGCGTCGCAATCCCGTTTCTCACGGTGATCACGCCGTCTAAAGCCACCAGCACCGCCGGCAGTTCCGCCGCTGGATCGGCGTGCGCCAGGCTCCCGCACAATGTGCCGCGGTTGCGCGTTTGCTCATAGCCGACCTGCGCCAGCGCCTCCGCAAGCAGCGGGCAGCGTTGTCTGATCAGCGGCGCGTTCAGCAGACGGGATTGGCGCACTAAGCAGCCTATTTTGATGCTGCCGTTTTCACTCTTGATGTAATCCAGCCCGTCAATGAAGTTGATGTCGACGAGATGCGCCGGCTGAGCGAGCCGAAAATTCATCAAAGGCATCAGACTTTGCCCGCCCGCAAGAATTTTGCCCTCCTGCCCAAACTTCGTGAGCAACAAAAGCGCGTCCTCGATCTTGCGCGGCCGGTGATATTCGAATGCTGCAGGCTTCAAGAAA
>JBGPIK010000549.1:0-4169 GCA_041484845.1 Binatia bacterium
ACGCTGCTGAAACAACTCCGCTTATCGGTATGGGTCTCCTCTATGGACATGATTTACGAATTCAGACTATAGAAGGCGGCATGGTCACGATCGAAGCGTTGCAAACGCAGTAAACACTGACCTGAAAGGTATCTGCCGACGCAGCGTGAACGGCATCAGATTGCCAACCTCCCCCTCGATGAGGCCAGTGTTCAGCAGCTCGCTACACTTTCCCCGATTCACAGTGATCCGTTTGCCCATTGGGCCTGAATACACTGACCCATTGAATCAATCGTTAGCCCTGTCCTCTCGATAGTTGCGCGATGGTCGAGAGTCTGGCTATAATCTAGCCAGAATGCGTCGAGAGATAGTGTTCGCTCCACAGGCTGCGGAGGACGAGAAACGGCTGCGTGCCAACGAGCGGGCTACGGTGCGGGACAAGATCAAGAAACATTTGAGGCATGACGCAACCAAAACCAGTAGGAGCCGTATCAAGCGTCTCCGGGGACTCAAACAGCCGCAGTACAGGCTACGGGTCGATGACATCCGGGTCTTTTATGACGTGACAGATGAGGCCGTTGAGATTCTTGCGATTGTTCCAAAAGCAGAGGCCGCTATGTGGCTTGGGCGATACGGCAAACCGGCGCCAGAGAACGAGTTGGCCAAACATGGCGGGACCGACAAAGGAAGGTGAGAAGTCATGAGATCAGTTGCATTGTCAGAGGTGAAAGACGATCTGTCGAGATACCTGCGTCTTGCCGCAGAGGAAAATGTGATCATTACCCGACACGGTAAGGCTGCCGGTATCTTGATCGGCTTTGCGTCCGAAGACGATTGGTTTGATTACCGACTGGAGAACGATCCGAGGTTTATGCGTCGTATCCAGGCCGCACGCGCAAGCCTACGGGCTGGCCACGGAATCCGGTTCGAGGACCTTGAAGAAATTGACCGCAAGGGGTTTAACCAGCGCGCGGCAACGGATGCCCGTTACGGGAGTGCCCGGTCGAAGCGTTCCAGCGCGGGCGGCCGTGGAGGGAAAAGGGGATAAGTCGACTTGTTGAACTTCGGGAGCGTCTTGGAATAGTCTTGCGCCAGGCCTCGTGCCGTGCGGATTGCTCCAGGTAGCGTGATTTTCCATGTACTCAATCGGCTAATGCACGTTCTCGGATCTTTGAGAGAGATCGAAATTATACAGCATTGGAGCGTTTCATAGCGGAAACGGCAACGAGGATACCGGTTAGGGAGGACGAAAGGGGACAGGCTGGTTTCTCGTTCAGCGCCGAGAATTCCGACCTCAAGGCGAGGCTGGAAAGGATGATAAGAGAGAGACCCTATCTGACGGCTTCCTCTGCGCCTGTCCTGAGCAAAGTCGAAGGGCCTGTTCAATAGGTAACCTTCCGAGGCATCGCGCGCTCGCGCGGGGACCCACAGTTCATGCCGCTCGCTTTACGACGCTCCACTCAACCTTATATCCCAAAACCGACAGTAGTCGGAGCATTTCATCAATGGACTTACGGTAGTTGGTGGGATCGAGCAGGCGGTAAAGCTGACTAGGAGATGTTTTTAGCCGGCGAACGACCTCATGCTTGCTTAAGCCCGATGCTTTCATCGCTTTAGCTGCTTCCAGAGATAACTTGTGGACCGTTATCTTCCTCAAGATCTCTGGATCTCTGTTGTAATCCAGAAAGGCATCGATATGAACGGAGTCTTCGTGACCTGAAGCGAGCCGATAGGTAACGGCACTCCGCCCAAGCTCGGGATCAACGTAGATTGAAGCGAGTCTGTTGTGAGCCGTTGGCCTAACTCTAAGCCTGGCGAAGGGAAGGCTGAAAATTCCTTTGGGGGTATCTATTTCAATAGTCTTTTTCCGGGTATTTACGGTGACATTCTTGATCTTCATAATTTTCCCTCTCTAAGCAGTTCAGCGATTAGCTTCTTGATTTTCTTGGTTGCTTTTCCTTCGATTGCAACCTGGGCCTCGATATTCCACTTGACTACCTGTTTGCCCTCCTTAAAAACATGAACATGCTTGGGATCGTGATCCCCCACCCAACTAATGAGGGTCTTCAGGCTTCCGTGTGAAGCAGGGATCGGAGATTGCACCGCCGAGGCGCGTCCTTCGACCGGCTCAGGACGTGGTGAGCCTGCCGAACTGCGGAGGGCACGGAGCGAAGAGGTTTTGATTAAAAAATAATCCGAACTCTGCGACCTCTTGCCCTGTGGAATACCGGGCTGCAATTCCACAGGGCGAGTGTCTCAGTGGTAAAATCTGTTTTTTCTTTTTGCTTGCGGCTCAACCGCGTTGGGTCTTTGTGGTGAATCCTTCTTCACAGGAAAGCCTGAATAGCCACTAATGAAGACATAACCGCCGCGCCTTATCTTGCCCACGAATACGAAACTCCCTAAGCACCGAGTTCGTCACTTCTGTACTATTACCACAAAAGGTAATATTTCACAAGCGCTACGCTCGAAAACGCCGATCTCAAAGCCCGGCTGGAGAAGCTGGGAAAATTGATGCTCGCAAAGGACGTGCTGGCACAGAGGTGGGGGTTGGGTCCTCAGCGGTCACCCAAAACCGGCCAATGAGGGTCACCTGAAAACCGGCCAACGATAGCGCCGCCCGGGACGTTGACTGCGACGAGACGCCTAATAGGCTCCGTCGCCATGAGCAATGTCTTGAGCGAAGAAAAGAAACAACAAGTAATAGCCCTGGGACGGCTCGGATGGACGCTGCGGCGCATTGAACATCGAAGTCAAATGCAGCGGGCGCTATCCGTTAAGGTTCTTCCTTCAGCTTTAAAGAAAAAGTTCTCAGAGTCGGCGCAGGAAATTGCGACAGGGAAAGGGGGAGGGAGAAGGTGCGACAGGAGTCCAAGATGAGCGGCCGATTACACCGTAGACGTGACCACGCTCACCGCAGAAGTGATGTTGACTGGTGAAAGGACGAACTTACCACCGGGACGGGAGAAGATTCTCTGAGTTTTCTTTCGCTCGTTTACCAGATCGTTCTGACATGAGGATACTGAAGAATCCTTTTATCTCGTGTAACCAGAGGGAAACCCAAAATTGTCGAAGTTGCAATAATCATGCGGTCCGCCGGATCATTATGCAGAGGCTCCGGCAAATGAACGGATTTCAGGGCAATTGTGTTGTCAACAGACACGAAGTGCAGAAATGGCATCGCTTCTGACTTTGCTACCCAAGATTCCACGGCCATCGCTAATTCCAGCCGGCCGCGCATAACCAGTTGCGCAACTTCCCAAACACTGATTGACGACACGTAAACGCCAGCTTCTTCAGCCGCCTGGCGAATGCTCCGATGCGCCTTGCGGGATAACGCGGGTTGCCCGTTAACCCACCAAACCCAAGCGTGGGTATCGAGCAGGATCATTGCAGCGCCTCCCAGTTTTCGTTTAACGGATCTGTCGGCTTCTTATAGCTCTTGACCGTGCCGCGCAAAGGTTTTAGCCAGACTTCCGGCTTCTCCGTGTATGGCACCACCTTCAAGACGGGTTTGCCCCGGTCAGTGATTATGATTTCCTTCCCGGTTTGTTCGACTTCTCGAAAAAAATTCAGAGCTCGGGGCTTGAATCGAGACTTAGAGACCATTCGCGCCATATATCCTCCAATAGTCCACTTAAGCTGACCACTTTCATCGTAGCACAGCAAGAATTGTTGTAAAAGCTTGCCGGGGTCTGTAAGCGGCTAACAATGTACAAATGTAATGATGTGTGCGACTCCGCCGCTCGGCATGTCCCGGCCACTGAGGACATGAATCCGCCTGTGCCGAATCCGGAGACCCGGCCTTGCGACAAGACATTTGGACAAGCTTAGCCAGTAGGATTGGTTTGCCAGTTACGCGGCCGTGCCAGACTCGCAGGAGTTCCAGGGCATCATTCTTTACGCGATATACCATCAAGTACGGTGTCTCGGTGACGACCCACTCGCGGGTTCCCGACACATGTCCCTTTCGACCGATATTGGGGTTGTCGCAAAGCTTTGTTGCTGCGTCCCAGATGCGTCGGGCGACGGCTGCGGCAGCAGACAGATTATCTCGTGCGATGAAATCTTGCGCTTCAATCGCTGTGGGTTTGATTTCCCGCAGCTTGCTGCGTAATGGGCTACTCCAGACCTCCAAGAGTCCGTCATTCCCGAAGGCTTCTATCGGGAATCCAGGCGAGACCGAACCT
>JBGPIK010000550.1:0-4135 GCA_041484845.1 Binatia bacterium
ATATGAACAGACCGCGGAAGAATGGCATAAGCTGTTCATGGAAGTCACCCGGAAGTAAGGTATCAATTTCCAACAGCCACAACCCGCTAATGGCTACTGCTCGACTTATTTTTTTTCAATCGCTGCGGGTTTGATCTAATATTCCCCGCAGCTTGCTGCGTAATGAGCTATTCCAGACCTCTTAGAGTCCGTCATTCCCGAATGCTTCCATCGGGAATCCAGGCGAGACCGAACCTGGACCCCCGACCCATTCGACGTGGCTCAGGGTCGTGGTGAGCAGAGTCGAACCACGATTCAAACATTCGGGGGTGACGCCGTTGGGATAAAATCTCACCGCTATGTTCTGGATACCCCATCAGCTTGCTGCGGGGTAGTTCAATGACGCAACGAGCTTAATAGCTAAGGCTGACCGATGACGCTAACGCTGGCTAACGCCACCCGCCAGCGCCTCGCGGAGGTCTTTCATGGCATCGACGGTACGCCGCGCCGGAGGCGGCCGAAGGTGAATCGGCGTGTTATCGATTTCCGGTTCGACCTTTAGGCAAACCAACACCGGGCCAAGTTCATTGAGCACTTTGGCCGCTTGCGTTGCGAACTCCTTTAGGTCGCTGAATGTGTAGGTAGCTCTGTAGCCCGCCTCTCTGGCAATGCCGGCAATGTTGAAGCGTCCCACGCCCGGAACCGGCTGTCCTCCCGTCATCGCATAGACCCCGTTCTCGAGCACGAGGTGGTACAGCTTGGCGGGGGCTTTGTTGGCTATGGTGACCAGTGAGCCCAGGTTCATCAGGATGGAGCCATCGCCGTCTACGATAATAACCTTGAGCTCCGGTTGCGCGATGGCCAGCCCGAGAGCCACAGACGATGCCTTTCCCATGGCGCCGCCCACGTGCAGGTCCCGTTCGGGGTTGCGGGACACCCGCCGCCACGCGCGCGAGCCCATCATAGTGGTTACGACGACGCCGTTGCTTCTCTGTTCTTCGACGACGCGCAGCGCGTCAGCTGGTTGTAACATACTTGCGTCCCTTTCCGTTCGGGTTAATCGGTGTGGCAAAGCGCTTAGTTCTCTGCGTACTCGCTGCCGATGAGCACCGCCACAGGATGCTTGGCGCGCTGAGCATGGTCGAAGGCGATGGAGATCCGCTCAACGTCCTCGTCACTCTCGACCAGATAATAGCTTATCCCCCACGTGTTCAGGATGGGCTCGACGAAGCGGGCTGCCGAATCGAGAGTCACGCCGTGGCGGGTCCAGCCGCGATAGCCGATCATCATCACCAGCGGCAGATTTACGTCCAGGCCCATACCACGAATCGAGTCGCCGGATTCGAACAGGCCGGTACTCTGGATCAGGACCACGGGGATCTTGCCACCCACCCACAACCCCGCCGCGATGGCGATACTCTCTCCCTCGCGACAGACGGGTACCAGTTCCATCGAACCATCTTCGACCAAGCGCCGGTACATGAAACTGGTTTCGCTGTCGGGCAGCCAAACGAGATGGGTGACCTGATTTTTCTTAAACTCCCTGAGGATCGATGCGGGACGCAGTAGTTTTTCGCTCATAGGCTTCCCCTTCTCCGTGCGGAACAAATGTGACATGGTTCGCTTATAGTATAGCCTTATTCTCCGTGTAAGGGCTTGCCGGAGAGCTCCGACAGCGTCGCCGAAGGAGTGACATACTCGGGATCGGTGATCACCTCAATGAGCGCAGACCGATCGGCAGCCAGCGCTTGCTTGAATGCGGGCAAGAACTCCGCGTCACGGGACACCGAAAAACTCAACGCGCCATAGGCGGCGCCGAGCGCGGCGAAATCGGGATTGACCAGATCCGTTCCATAGGGACGGCCGGGATACTGAGCTTCTTGATGCATCCGAATCGAATTGTAACCGCCATTGTTGTAGACGATGGCGATGATGTTGACGCCATACTGTTTCGCCGTGGCCATCTCTTGACCCGTCATCAAAAACCCGCCGTCGCCGGCGTGCATCACCACGACTCGCTCAGGATGAGCTAATTTCGCGGCAATCGCGGAAGGGACACCGGACCCCATGCAGCCGAGCGTGGGTGACAGGTAGGAGTTCGGATGTTCAAATTCTATATACCGCTGCGGCCATTGTCCGAAACTCCCGGCATCCGTTGCCGTAATCGCATCTGCGGGCAGCGTCGCTCTCAAATCCGCCATTACGCGCTCCATGGAAACATGCCGCGTTGGCCGTTCGCAGGGAATCGCATATCGCTTCTGCATACGGTGATGCTCGGCGATCCACGATGCGCGGCTTTCATCGGGTTTCGGCCTTGGCTGGTTTAGCGCCAGGGCCAGCGCCGATTTGGCGTCGGAAACGATGCCCACAACGGGCCGCGAGTTCTGTCCGATATTTTGTTCGTCGGCATCGATCTGAATAAAAGGTTGGCCGGGTCGCGGTACAGAAAAGCCGCCGGTCGTCTGCTGGTTGAGCCGGCAGCCGACAACGATGACCAAGTCTGCTTCTTTCGCGACTAGGGCGCGCGCTTCTTTGCTCGCGCTTGACAGATTGCCGACGTAGTTCGGGTGACTGTTGGGGAAAGCATCCTGGCGCTTATACGAAGTGAGCACGGGAAGCTGAAACTTTTCAGAAAAATCGATCAGCTCCCGCCACGCGCCGGAATACTGCGTGCCGGAACCGATGATCAGCACCGGCTGCTTCGCCGCATTTATACGCCCGACCGTTTCCTCGATCAAATGCGAATCTGGATTCGGCTTAGCCTGTGGATACGGATCGCTCATCCCAATGTCCGCGTTCTCTTCGAGCATATCGCGGGGCAGAGAAACAACAACCGGTCCCGGACGGCCGCTGCGCGCTAAGTGGAAAGCCCGCGTCATCACCCGCGGCACGTGCCTGGCGTCATTGATCTCGACCACCCACTTGGCGATGCTGCCAAAGAAATGCGTATAGTCGATCTCCTGGCCGGCCTCTCGGCCCCGCGCGCCGCGGGCAACCTGCCCGATCAGCAAAACCAACGGCGCGGAATCATATTTCGCGCTGTGGATTGCAATGCTCGCGTTGGTCGCGCCCGGGCCTCGCGTTACCAAGCAGACCCCGGGTTTGCGGGTTGATTTGGCGTAGCCTTCCGCCATGAAGCAAGCGGCGCCTTCCTGCCGATTGGTAATCAGCTTGATCTCGGGCACGCCGCACAGGCCGTCGAGAACCGCGATATGACTTTCTCCCGGCACACAAAAAATGTGTCCGACGCTCTCGTTGCGAAGACATTGTGCCACCGCATGACCGCCCAGCATAGCTTCCCCTTTGCTCGCTAAATGGATGAGTACCGACACCTGCCGTATAGCCCCGATTTGCGCGGGCTGTCAATCCTATCCAGGCAGGCCCACAGGAAACCACAGGGCGTCCTCTTTATCCGGTTGACTGGAAATATCATGGATTGTAGATACACCCCCAGATGAGTTACATTCGCCACCGTGATTATCAACAGTTTACCGCGACGGGCACTGCTTTTACCGTACCAACTTCTGGTGATTTTTTGCTTTCTATCGCTTAGCTTAGTTTACAGCGCGATCAGCTGTCTCGCCGGCTTTATTGACGCCACGGGAAATCTCGCGCATCGCTGTCTTATTCAATTGGCGAGAGTCAGCCTCACCGCCGCTGGACTTCGGATTCATATTAGCGGGCTGGAGCGGCTTGACTCGAACAGGTCCTATATCTTCATGCCCAACCACGCCAGCTTTCTCGATATTCTTTTACTGCTCGCCTATCTCCCTCATAATTTCCGTTTCATTATAAAAAAAGAATTTTTTGCGGTTCCGCTGGTGGGCTGGGCGCTCTACGAATGCGGCAATATTTCCATGGATCGAAACAATCCCTGGAAAGCCCTGCGAAGCTTGCGACGGTCAGCCGATCTTCTGAACGACGGCATTTCCATCGTCGTGTTTCCGGAAGGGACTCGCAGTCCGAATGGCAAAATCCAAGAGTTTAAGTCGGCGCTTTTCATTCTGCCTATTCGCAGCCGAACACCGGTAGTCCCGGTCCTGATTGAAGGAACGTTCGCCGCGTTGAAGCGCGGCAGCATCCTTCTGTATCCCCTCCCTCTCAAGATGACTTTTTGTGATCCCATTCCGGCGAGCTCATTCGAGGTTCGCGACCG
>JBGPIK010000551.1:0-4086 GCA_041484845.1 Binatia bacterium
GGGTGGCGCGCTCGAAAGATCTTAAATGGGTGCGGACGCCGCAGGATTACAAGGCTGCCTTGATGATCGCTCCCGAGCTTGGTTTTCCGACAGGCGGCAGCTGTCTCATGAGAGCCGAGATTCCCATCGGCTGGCACACGGGTAAACATTTTCACGGCGAGGAAGCCATTTACGTCGAGAGCGGCGAAGGCTTTATGATCCTCGATGAAAAACGTTACGACTTTTTTCCCGGCACGATCCTTCATATTCCCTATCGATCGCCGCATCAGTTAATTAACACCGGGAAAGTTCCGGTCGGGTATCTTTCCGGTTTAGCTTGGCACCTCGAAGCCGACGTTTACATGGGCAAAATGGAACAGCTGGCGGAGTGCGGCGAAAATGACCCCAGGGTCTTGGCTCAAAGTCCGAAGGAAGACTCGCAATACTGGCCCGAAGACGGGCGGCGCATTTCGATGCACCAAAAACAATTCGAAAAATCCGATGAATCGAAACACGGCGCGACTTATTTCCTCATGGGGCGAAGCGGCCAGCAAAATGGTTTTAAGGCTACGGGCGCGGCCATCAGTTCGATCTTCGTCGACCTGGCGCATACGAAAAGCCATAGCCATGCTCATCCGGAAGCGTATTTATATGCGTTGGAGGGCGACGGCTATTCGGAAATCGGCGGCAAGCGCTACGATTGGAATCAGGGCGATGCCGTGCATGTGCCTCCCGGCATGATGCACCATCAACATTTCAATCCCTATGATAAGGATATGAAGGAGTTGCGCTTCGAGTTCGGTGTTCGCTATTGGTTTGTCGATCAGTGGAAGGGCTACACGACGATCGACAAACATTTGAAGGCGACCACGCACATGGTCGATTGAAAAAGCGAATCTCGGAATCTCCAGGGCGGGCTGATCATCGGTTGGTTCGCCTTTTCAATCTGGTAGATGATGAACGCGAAGGAGATCCGATCCCCAGCCGTTTAAAACACCGGCAGGTAACTCACGGATCCGAACGCTCAACGGTGTGTTATCGTACTGTTACCGCCCTGATGCTGGCTTTGAGTCTTTCTATCTCGGCCCTTAATCTCGCCACCTGACCCTTCTGTTCCTTTAGGGAATGTTCCTGATTTTTGATCTGGAGTTGCTGCTCCTTCACCGCCTCGATCAAGAGAGCGACCAGGCGACTGCAATCGACAGCCTTCGCGTTCTTCCCGATTTCATCGTAGACAACGGCTTCAGGAAGCACCTGAGCCACGTCTTCAGCGATGAATCCAATGTCGTGTTTTCCGTCTGATATCCAGTCAAAAGACACGCCGCGCAAACGGTCCACAATGCCGAGCGCGCCAATAAGGGTTTCTATATTCGTCTGCCGCCCCGTTGAGGTGTACGTTGCCCAAGCATGCATCGAAGTCCCGACACAAGTCTCTGGAACAGACGGAACGGTTTCAGAACTGATCGTTTCAGGCCCGACCCTCACGTTTTCTTGAATACTCATAAGGATCCAGTTGTTCCAACGGCAACATCGATCACTTAGTGAGACTTAGCTTCTTCCTCTCCTCTTTCTGAAAGTTGAGTAGCGTGACGAATCTCACCGTTATGTGACCCCCTTAAAAGCTAACAGCAGACGTGACCCCTTTGTCCCTTCCCCACCGGATGCGACCCGCATGTGCTCGACTTTCACCACGGGCTGCTAGCTTTGCCAAACCCCGGAATGCCACCGCCGGACCCTTCACAAACACGGCTCGCTGCTTGACCCCTCGCCACCGGACAATCCCATTTCTTTCCGGAGCCGGTTCTGAAGTTCCTCAAGGGCCTTCGACTTAAGCTGCTCACAACCGATACGCTCCCATAGGACTGCGGTCTTGCGGTTGACTGCGTATGTCCCTACGCTGGCGAGCCGTGTGGTAGTATCATAGAAGGCGTGGAACATATAGAAGTCGGGGAAGTCCGGGTCAGTGGGAGTAATCTGAAGATCAAACAGTGGCGAGTGTATATCGTATCCCTGGGACTTTAGAAACGTTAACACGATTGCCGTAGCTTGCGCTCGGCTAAGCTCCGTCTTTCCGGTGGAAGGTTCTCCAGCTATAGCTAACCCAATCGATAGAGCAATCACGGAACCGATGGTCACAACGCGCATATGAGATGCCCCCTTTAGCTCTAATTTATACAGGCGCTTACCGATCTTATCGTGGCGCTCACCAAGGGTACGAACTTAGGATTTCCGCCTGTTGCAGCGTTAGCGGTATTGAACTTTGGAACTAGGGCCTTCGCGAAGGCAGTCGGGTCACTAAGCCCATGAACAAGGGAGCCGAACCTCGTCTCAAACGACTGAACAGAAGACGGGAATCCTTCGAATATGGCCATGGACACTTTCTTCCCACCGGGAGTGGTGTAGGTGTGAGTTCCTACACTTCCCGGAGATCCCGCATGTTGGCCAAAGAAGTTATTAAGATCCCGAGCGAAACGGTGTTGGCCCCACTCACTTTCCTCAGCAGACAATCCCAGGAGATTTGCCGGCGGAACCTGAAGTCGAGAAGCTACCTCTGTGGCAGCATTTGAGTGGGCAGTGATGAAGGCCACTTGATGTGGAAGGCACGGCGTCCGTTTGTTTGCGGTTCCACCACCTCTCAAAACCTGGACAAGGTTTAGCCCACCAAACGGATCTTCCGGACAATCATCCCCGATACAGTCATCGCCATATCTGCTTACGCTGTCTGTCACGAATCCGCCCCAGTTCCTTTCTCGTGTTTGTTTCGTACGAACTTAGGGGACGTTGTTGTTTAGGAGGAATTGCTCTGAAGTCGGCGCCAAATTAGAACTTATTCCAGCTAGGCAACAACGTCCCTTGATCCCCCTCCACATCGATCATCGACGGAGGCTTTACGTTCTTCTCTTTCTGTCTGAAAACTGAGCGTCGCGAACTCTCACCTTTAGGCATCCGCCTGTTAATAGCTAACAGCAGACGTGACCCAATTCTCCTTTCCACTCAAGGTTCGCACGGAGCCACTTTGGACAGTCGACGGAGATCTTGATCAGTTAAAGAAATTGTCTTGCGTATTCTACGCTGCAAAGTCGTGAGCTCGGACGACGTTACCTTCCAACACCCGACGACCTCCCACACGTCACCTGTGGCTTGGTTAACGGCATAGTGTCCCAAGATCGGGCTAACATCGTCCGGAACTGATGCAGTAATTTCAAACCAAAAGAAACCCGGTCTCCCCGGATATCCTTCGAAGGTGTCAAATCTCATATTGGGCAGCGTCCGAGCGTTTGGCGCTAGCGCCAAACGTGCCAACTCTCGTGCTTCTGCCTCAGTCAGCTTACGACTTGCGTCCGATCTAGCGACTGTGGGTAAGCCAAGAAGAATCGCGAGATTAAGGGCCAAAATCCATTTACAGTATGTGCTCAAGATGCCTCCTCTTTTATGGGCACTTCATTCGAATCGCGGTCATATTGGCAACGCCTTTGGGGCCAGTCATTACATTTAGGTAGTATTGGAGGGTATGGCCGACACCCCATTTCGCATGCATCGCTGTAAAGAATGAAATCTCATTGCTAGGATTTGTAACTCCAGAAAGGAGTGGTGTGGCTATCCGGACAAAACTTTGTCCTGAAAGTAGGAAGCCGTTCCCCGCTGGAAAGGCCGCGAGGATTGGGTTTGTACTCCACGGGGTTGAACCCGGTGCCCCAGCATGGAGCCCAAAGAAGTTATTCGCTCCGGTTGCAGCTGGGGACTTGCCATACGTACTTTCGTTTCCGGCCATTGCTAAGACGAAGTTGGTTGGAACTGGAACTTGCATCGACTGCGCCAAGATTGCCGCATCGGCCTTATGAGCTTGGACGAAGCTGGTAGCGGGCTGAACATTGCAAGCCTTGTTTTTTGCGGTTCCACCACCTCTCAAAACCTGGGCAAGGTTTAGCCCACCAAACGGATCTTCCGGACAATCATCCCCGATACAGTCATCGCCATATCTGCTCACGTTGTCTGTCACGAATCCACCCCAATTCCTTTCTGGCGCTTGCTTCGGAGGAGGAGGAATGGACCTTATGATAGGTTTAGGCGGTTCGTGGTGACTGGTGAGAAAGAAATCAACAAGAA
>JBGPIK010000552.1:0-4079 GCA_041484845.1 Binatia bacterium
AACGCGCTGTTCCAGGGGGGAGAAGATATTGCCTCGACTGACGCAGTGCCGGTTTCTTTAAAGCTTACTCTTATGTACACATGGGTTCATGGGTTGGGCTTTGTGGTGCTGGGCGAGGCTGCGGTGTATTTCCTTTTATTGACTGGGAAGAATCCCAATCCTGGCTTTTTCTTACTGCTTTTTGTGATTCTGGAATGTGGATTTGTCGGCATAGCGTTGCTTTTTGCAGAGCCGGTTCTTCATGAGCTGGCCTGGCCAACGGTACTGCTCGGAAACCTCCTGGCAGCGGCTGGGATGGTGGTTTATCTTAGGCTCCGCCATCCAAATTTTGTAATAAGGGCGTAGAGCAGATACTTGAATCAGGACCCATATCAAACAGGTCACGTCTCTCGTGGACATATTGAGGCAAAGGGATTTGATTGATTTCTCCTTCGTCTAAAAGCCGCCGCTTCTCCTATTGAAGCGTACAATTCAATCCTGCACTAAGTAGCAAGCGAGGCTCAGTTGCAATTGACAAGCTTCGGCCACTGTGTGAGTGTCCAACAGGCGAGTCCACAGATTTATTCCGGCTGATGCTGCTCAGGCTGGCAACTCTAGATTGACAATATTTAAGCCCGATTGGTTTCATACCGGTCGGACTTTTGTCGTTCGTGGGCTGGTTTCATAGGAAACCGCGAAGCAATCGTAGATTTGAGACTTTGGGTTCCTCCGAAAATGATTACCCACCAGATATTTTCATCTGCCAGGGCAAAGCTAAAAGCTTCATGACAATTGGAGAGAAAAGAATGAGCAAAACAATCGCTGTCTTCATGCTTACTACAATCATGCTGGCAACGGTTTCTGTAACTGAAGCGGAGCAGCCAGCGAAAATTCCCCGGATAGGCCTGTTGACGGGGGGAGCTCTGTCCCCACCCTCATCCCCTGCATCGTTCGAGCAAGGATTGCGCCAGTTGGGCTATGTGGAAGGTCAGAACATCGCCATCGAGCGCCGGTATGCGAATGGACAGATGGACCGCCTTCCCGAGCTCGCGGTCGAGCTCGCGCGCCTCCCTCTGGACGTTATTGTGACGCTGTCCTTTCCGGCAGCTCTCGCCGCCAAGCAAGCGACTACGACCATCCCCATCGTCGTTATCGGGGCCGGCGATCCGGTGGCTACCGGACTCGTCGCTAGCTTTGCTCGGCCAGGTGGAAACATTACCGGCGTGAGCGCGCAGGAAACGGAGCTGAGCGGCAAACGGCTCGAGCTTTTGAAGGAAGCCTTTCCCAAGTTGGCCCGCGTGGCGGTCCTCTGGAATGCGGCGGATCTTGGCATGTCCCTTAAATTCCGGGAGCTGGAGCGAGCGGCGCAGGCATTGCGGGTGGCAGTGCATGCTTCGGCGGTCCGTGAACCCAAGGATTTCGACGGCGCCTTTTCGGCGATGATACGCAAGCGGCCGGATGCACTGTTCGTCATCACCGACCCATTGACCAATCTGAATCGGAAGCAAGTTTTTGAATTGGCGACAAAGAATCGCTTGCCGGCAATGTACGAAAATTCATCGTATGTGGATGATGGGGGGCTCATGGCCTACGGCCCAAGCCAGTCGGAGACCCTGCGGCAAGCCCTCGACCACGTCGACAAGATTCTTAAAGGCACTAAACCGAGCGAGCTACCCATCGAGCAGCCGACGCGGTTCGAGTTCGTGATCAATCTCAAGACAGCCAAACAGATCGGCGTGACGATCCCGCAGTCCGTTCTCTATCGGGCCGACAGGGTGATCAAATAGCCTGAGATAAAGGGGTCCGCTTTTAGCTCTTGACGTGCGCTGCATGCAGATAAAGGGGCGTGGTATTCGTAACACGATTTGCTGCTAGTTCCGGTGCTACCTAAACAACGGGAATTATAAGAAAGTTGGGGAAACGAGAACAGACGCAAATCAGGCACATTCCTTGCGTCTATCCGAATAATCCATTTTGGCGCTCGATTTTTTCGAACTTCCTTGGTCGGTCTCACGTGCGCTTGGAGGTTCTCGCGTCTCGGTGATTTCTTTTTTGCGCCCAGTTCGTCTAAACTCGTAGCAGGAGGGTAGTTAAATGAAGACCGCTTTCTCAGCCGTTGTTTTTGTGGGGTTGCTTCTTTTGGGCGCCCTCGATTTATGGGCACAGGCATATCCTTACTATTACTGGGACGGCGCTCAGTATCAGCAGTACTGGCCACAAGAATATGATCCATACTACGAGCTTCACGTGATGCACTACCAGCTCTATCTACCCCAGTACCAACCTGCTCCAATATACCAACCCCCATATCAACCCTGCTGCTTTATCGGAGGTTTTGTCATCTCAAGACCGTCAGCGCCGCCCGTCATGCCCCTGCCCCAAGCGCGGTTGCAGGTGATGAGGAGGAGGTAGATAGTTCTAGCCTGTTAGCCTTGGCGCGCCTGCCCGATAAGTGGCATGTTTGGTAACGCCGGGGCACACTGTGCCTTGCCCCCGGCATTACGCGCAAAAGAATTAAAGACAGAATTTTCTTCGCTTGATGAGTCGCGGAGATCCGAGTTGAACAAGAGGCGGGTTGAGCGAGCGCCACTGTCGGTATCGTCGCAAAATATGTCGCTCGGCTCCAGATATCCTCTCAGAGCGCGGCTCAGTCGTCACGTAAATGGTATTCATCAACTCGCCGCGCCATCATCATATTTATCCGCTAGCCCTAACGTGGCTTCGCGCCGGGCTTGGCCCGACACTCGTCGTCTTCGCCACCTTCTGGCCGAACAGAGTTGCGTTTGCTGCGTACCTGATTGCGGCGTTTTTGTCCGATGTTTTCGATGGGGTCTTGGCGCGACGGTTGGGTGTCGCCACACCGATATTGCGAAGATTGGACAGTATCGCCGATTCGATCTTCTATGTGTGCGCGCTTTGGGTCGTCTGGAGACTTCACCCGAATGTCATTCTCACGAATGCAGCGCTTTTGGCGGTCCTCATCGCTCTGGAATTAATACGCTATGTCTTTGACTGGCGGAAATTTGGCCGGGAAGCGAGTTACCATATGTGGAGCTCGAAATTATGGGGCATCGCGCTTTTCGTGGGATTTCTCTCGATCTTGGTCTTTGAGTCTGGGAACGCTTTCGTTATCGCAGCGATCGTTATTGGAATTGCGGCTGATGTGGAAGGATTGCTTATCACAATGGTCCTGAAAACTTGCCAGCCTGATGTGCCCTCGATCGTTCACGCGCTGAGAATCCGGGCGGGTAAAATGCCAACCAAAAGTAAAAACGGCTGAAAAGGTTCCTGCCACCTTTTCAGTCTTGCGTTTGGGATGTCGCGCACCTGATTCATGAACCATAAGAGTCCTGCTACGACTGCGCGATATTTGCACTCGCGAAGCCAAGAGTTGGTAAGAGCAGTGACCAGACGGAAACTAGTAGACGGATAGACTGACGCGTCGATCAATTCAATCTTAACGTGTGACCTGGACTTGTTACTTGACGGGGTGGACCTTCGATACAATCGGCACGTGCTGATTCAACTCAGTCAACAACGTACCTGAGAGTTCTCCGCGACCTGCTTTGCTGCCATTGCATTATCTCCCCACTTCCTTGTATGAGTGCATGGAATGCGCTAGCTCCGCCTCGAACGGAGTCAATGAGCCGGCGTCCCGTTAGGCGACGCTCTTGTTGCGTCGTCATGAGATCGCAAGGAGAAACCATGAAGGCAAAAACCTTATTATGTTACGTGACAAGTTTGGCGCTTCTTTGTCCGTTGTTCAGCGGATATCTCTTTGCTGCCCAACTGAATGTCCTGTGGACAAGCGAAAGCGGAGTTTATGCCCCTGTATGGGTAACCAGGGAAGCCGATCTCTTCGAGAAATATGGTAATCGGGTGCAGCTCATATTTATCCAGGGCGCGACTTCGGCGGCAGCCGCGTTGATTTCCGGCGACGCTCAAGTCGGTTTTTTATCGCCGCAGGTGGTGCTCACGAGCGGCATGAAAGGTCTTGACCTCGTTATGGTGGCGCGCTTGGGTAACTTCATTGATAATCAGATTTTCGGAAAAAAGGGTATATCGAGTCTCAAGCAAATCAAGAGCCTCGCCGTGAGCCG
>JBGPIK010000553.1:0-4077 GCA_041484845.1 Binatia bacterium
ACGGTATCGTGGTGCGCATGTACTTCTTCGACGACAAGCAGCATCACGTCCCTCATGTCCATGCGGAGTACTCCGGCGATGAGGCGGTGTTTGCGATTCCGACCGGGGAAGTTCTCGCTGGTGAGTTGCCATCTGGGAAGACGCGGCTCGTACAAGCATGGATCGAGATACACAGCGGTGAGCTTTTGGCCGACTGGCAGTTGGCTGTAAACGGCGAGGAGGTCTTCAGGATCGACCCGCTCAAGTAGGAGGACATATGAATCCACACGTCAAGTCGGTGCGCGCGCTGGAGGACTATGAGTTGGAGCTGTCGTTTGACAATGGCGAGTTCCGGCGATTCGACGTTAAGCCCTACCTCGGTCGCGGCATCTTCGTCCGCCTCCGTGATCCCTCGGCGTTTCGCGCGGTGCGAGTTGTCGCAGGCTCTGTCGAATGGGCGAACGGGCTGGATCTCAGCTACGACACCCTGTACCTCGAAGGGCAGCCGATTGCACCCACACCGAAGTCCGAACAGGGCAGTCCAGCGGACGCGCGATAGAGCCGCCAGCCGCTAATTGCCGGCGTCCGTTCTAAGTGATCAAAAATGTGTTTGGACAGCTCGCGGTTTCAAACACCGGCACAGTGTAAAAGATAATCCACTCACGAGTGTCGCATTTTTTTGTCGGTATGTTTGTATTCCACATCACTGAGGACGGTTTTCGAGGGAACGCGGGCTATGGCAGCCGCACCCGCAGCGCTTCAAACTTGCAGTCCCATTGGCAAACAAAGCAGCCCTGGCAGTCGTCGGCGTAGGCGACGATCGCTTTGTTTTCACCGTCCATGCGCAACACGTCGGGGGGACAGGTTTCCACGCACACTCCGCATCCCGTGCACGCGATTCGATTGACTTCAACGCGGGGCATGAGAGGGTTCCTTCTCGCGGAAGACCAGATGCTTGTGCTGCGTCGGACGCACCGGAACGACATGAAACGATTCCGGCAAAGGCTCGTCCCAGAGCTTGAGCGCTTCGCCTTGTTTTTGCACGACCACCATTTTCACCCAGTTCACGTTGTCGATCACCGGATAGTCCTCGCGAATAAAGGCCACGCGGCTCTCGGTGCGATATAGATACGCCCGTAAGGTCGCTTCCAGCACCTGCGCGTAATGCATGAGGCCCCAGACTTTCGCCAGCTCGTGCGTATCGCGGGCATGCAAGCGGGAAATCTCATTCTCGCGTAGCTCCAGAAGCTCGTTGACAGCCGTTTGCAACCGGTCGGCGCGCAGCACCAGCCCGACTTTTTCCATGACCAGTTCTCCCAAGCGGCGGTGAACCGGCGCATAGCGAACTTCGTCCGGCCGCTTCAGCGGAGCTTCGATGTCGCGGACCGCTTCTTCAATTTGCTTCGATACGAGTGGTGTCAACGGCATTTCCACCGCGGCCACGCCTGCCGTCTCCCCGGCCCAGTGTCCCGTGACCGAGCAAAAAGGAAGATGTCCTCCCGGTAAATAGGCAAGGTCCGTGCAGGTTCCGCCGGCGAACAGGCCGGGAATGGATGTCTCTCCGCGCTCGGTCACGCGCGCACCGGCGCCGAAGATGCCGGCGGTTCCCGCCACCTGATAGCTGTACGGCACGGGTTCTTTGGTGATATCTAGTCCCAGTCCCTCATAGCTGGAGATGACGATCGGGATCGCTTTTCTTAACAGCTCCATGCGCTCCAGAGGAATATCGCGGAGATCCATCGAAGGAATGTTGCCCAGTTCTTTTTGATGCGCAATGGCGAAGTAAAGCAGCGCGCGGCTCGTCATCTCCATTCTTTTAGGATCATAGTCCTCGAGAAAACGGCGGCCGCTCTTATCGACAAACTTCGCGCCCGACGGCATCAGCGACTCTAGGCCCGGCGCGCATAAAAGATGGTCAGGGTTAAGGTTGATGCCGCCGAGCTCAAGCCGCGAAAGCTGGGCTCCGGCGCTCAGCATCATGGCAATGCCATCCCCGGAAAGATCCACGGGCATGTAACCGAGAGTGCTGCCGGGCCATGGATAAGGGAATTTGTACGGACCCGTGCACATGATCGTCGCCTTGGCATTGATGACATAGATCTCACCTGTGCGGGTGTGAAAACCCGCGACGCCGCTGACGTGTCCTTCGGTCGGGAGCTTGCCATCCGAGGTCAAAAGCTGAGTTACCGCCACGCGATTGAGAACCTCGACGCCGCTTTCGAGCACGCCGGCGCGCACGGCCATCATCATCTGCGGTCCGCCTTCGGTCATCCACACCCCGTTCTTGAAGGTGCGTCCCGGAGCGCCCATGCGCACGATCTCTCTGCCCTCCTTGAGCCACTTCACCCCCCATCGGTCCATGGTCATGAGGTGCTCGTACATGACGGGAAGCGATTTGACGAGCAAGCTCTGATTGACCAGCGGCCCCGCGCCGAGCCCGTTGATCCAATCCTCAACTCTGTCGCCGGGCATATACGAAGGATAGACGCCGGACGCCAACGCGCTGCATCCGCTGCGCCCGAAATAGGAACGGTCCACGAGCGACACGCGCGCGCCGGAGGCGCGCGCCTTGTAGGCGGCAAAGGCGCCGGCGATGCCGCCGCCGATCACCAGAATGTCCGTCTCAATCTGCTTCAGCATAGCAAACACCTGCATAACGTGCGGCCGCGCTGTTTGTCAACGCTGGCAACGTATAGGTTCAAGGTTCAATGTTCCAGGTTCAAGGATTACCCCGTTCGACATTGAACTTTGAACGTTGAACTTTAAACCTGCGCTTGCCGAGGCAAGAGCAGGATGCTATGTGTCGCGCGCAAGAACAAAATATCACGGGAGGAAATCGGCATGGCGAAAAAAGGCCAGATGGAGTGGCAAGAGAAAGTTGCCGCGGCCTGCAGAATCCTAGCGGCGGCGGGCATCTGTTCGGGATTGAGATCGGCGGTGGGCCATGCGAGCGCGCGCATCCCGGGAACCGATCGAATCGTCATCAAGGGCCGCGGCTATCGCAATGACGCATTGGACCAGATGAGGCCTGAGGATCAGATCGTCATCGATCTCGACTGCAACATCGTTTCAGCTCCCAAGGGGATCGCCCCTCCCGGAGAAATCAAGCTTTACACCCACATCTATAAGACCAGGCCGGATGTCGGCGGCATCGTTCATGCCCATCCGCCTTTTGCCACGGTGATGAGCGTCGTAAAAAAGCCGCTGTCGGTCGTCTGCCACGAGGGCGCTTACATCACCTCGTTGGGAGTACCGATCTTCGACGATATGAACCTGATCTCGACCGATGAGACCGGCAGCGCCATGGCCGCCCTCCTGGGCTCGCGGCAGGCGTTGTTTCTAAAAGCGCACGGCGCCGTGACGGTTGGAAAGACGGTCGAACAAGCGACGGTCAACATGATCGATCTGGAAGAGCAGGCCAAAATGAATGTTTACTGCCTGTCGGCCGGAGGCGGCGATTTTCCCGCTGTCCCCGCCGAAGAAGTAAAAAACTTTGTGAATTTCCGCAGAGAAAAATTGCACGAATTGCCGTGGCTCAAAAAATACGGCTTTACGCAGCTCTCGGAAGAATCCGCCTGGACCTGGAAGTACTGGAGCCGAAAGATCGGGAAGACCAAGCCCTGAGTGAGCGGCGAATTATTTGGCGCGCCGCTCTTTGAGCACGTCGTCGAGCGGACCGTAGTCCATTAAGTTTTTGGCACTGGACTTTTGCAGGATCTGCCCGTTCTCGTATGCGGCGTCGAGAAACTCCTGAACTTCCTCAAAGCTCATTTTGCCGGTGGCAACGAGAGTGGGACGCACTTGGCGTTGGCTTTCCTCGGCCAGACGCGGGTTGAGCTTCCATTGGCGCTGGATGTAGCTGGTGACCGCCGTGCTATCGGCGTTTAGTACCGCCAGTGCATCGAGCAAGGCCTCCATGACTCTTTTGATTTGCGCTGTATCCTTTTGCAATTTGCTGACGTGAACCGAAAGGCCGCTTGGAGGGAAGTTAACCCCCGCCTCCGGCGTGGATACCAACTGGTTGAATCCTTTCTGGGTCATGATCAAGTTGTTCGGTATCGACAGCAGCGCGCCATTGACCGCTCCTGAGCTGAGGGC
>JBGPIK010000554.1:0-4063 GCA_041484845.1 Binatia bacterium
GTATATCCGGCACCTCTCCAATTTGAGAAAACAAAAATCTGCTGCAATATCGATCATTGAGCCGCGCTTTGTCAATCTCATTCCACGACAAACGCCGCACGAGGAGCGTCCCGTGAAGCGAAGGATTAGAGGCATAATCCGTATCTCATCCTGCAGGATCTAACCCTTCATTTGTAAGCACAATTCTAACTTCTGTGATCTGCATCGTGTCAGCGATCTCGATTACTAAGCGCCGGAGAGTCGCACGTGATCTCTATAATGCTTAGTAGGTTTAAAACACAACACGTTGTAATTGAAACTGTGCGACTCTATCTTGCGCCGTTGAAATAATACCTTCCATGAATCCCCAAAAAACCAGAATCGCTCGTTGATTTGCTTGAAGACGACCTGCTTGTCGACGCACTATATCCTGCGTTCAAACTTAAAGTGAACGAATTCGACAATGGTAACACCGTGTCAATCTCAGGGCTCACGCCAGTGAAATGAGAAATTGTTGAAAAGCTCCTCGAACTGCTTTGTCCAGTGCCGGCACTCCCCTGAACGCCGAACCCGACGCTTGGAAATCGGTCAGGGTTCTGTGGATATTCCCATGCATGGGCAACTGTAGACGACAACAGCAGAACCGTGACGTAAATGAAAGTTTTCATGTTCTCTCCTTTGAAGTTAATGGTCACCATTTTCTCTGAAAGTCATCAAGAATAGGTTCGGGACTTATGTTCAAGTAAATTTCTGTGCTGCATAGGTGGTCGTGGCTAAGGGTTCCGCCTTTGTGCGAATCCAAAACATTGGGAGGGTGCATCGCTCGTTGGGAATCCTCCTTTGCGTGGTTTTGATGCCGAGTTCTCACGTCGCCGCTTGAGCGTCTTAATGCCGCTTTCAACCCTATATGCGAAGGCACGGGCGTGAATCGGTAATGTTTTTTGGAAGACTTTGAATACGAGCAGGCTGTGAGTGGTTAGGGCCTGGTCCTAACTGCCGTGTTGCACCTTGGCCGCGTGAGGGAGATTGTGCAGATAAGGTCTGTTATGGGCTGGTTGGGAAGAGAGTTCGGCGGATTGACGAATCACGCGCCGGCGAAGGAATCGCAGCAAGAACCAGCGGTGTTGAGCAGATGTTTGGGAAAGTCGGGAGCAAGCTAGAGTTGCGCGGTGTTGTGGAAACCCTTTGCTATAGATCGAGGGAGGGACGACAGCCAAATAGATCGATAAGGTTTGCCTATTTCGTATTGCGATACTGCGAGTGAGTGAAGGCCGTTCCCACAGCCGGCGCGAGTTTGCGCGGTTGCATCACACGGCCTGGGGTAGCGCCCAGGTTAAGACGCGTGCGTCCTCCGCGCGTCGTTCTTCAGCCGATGGTTAGCGTCGATCAGGTCGCCCCCGCCAATATCCTGGACGACGATGATGGTGAGCGACGGCAAGGAGGTAAATGTAATCCTCCCAGACACGGTAGATTATGTTGTAGGGAAAACCCGAAACGATCCGTTTCCGGAATCCGTGAGCGAGCGGGGCGCCTGCTTCAGGGTGGGTGGAAATCCGTTCCGTTGTCTGCTCGACCGCCGACAAGAACCGGAAGCCGAGCCCGTCAAGCCGGGTTTCATAAAACTCGACTGATTCGCGCAACTCCGCCCGAGCTTCCGGGTGGAAGATCGTCTCTTTCACGATCTCTTGGTCCGCAACTCAGCGAAGACCTCCTGAGCCGGTATCCCCTGAACGACGCCATCGCGCAGTTCTTGAAAACGGCGCTCGGCCTCGGCAATCCAGAGTTTTTCGATCTCTTCTGGCGACTCCGTGGCTTCCTCCAGGCTGGACAGGAGGCGTACCGCAAGCCGCGCACGATCCGCAGCCGACAACCGCAGCGCGTCCTTCTCTATTTCGGGTAACGAATGCGCCATATCACACTCCTTGGTTTGCCCAGGATAACACGGGGTTTCTGCTATCGCTAACGTTAAGCTCAGCCGGCGCGCTTTTCAGCGATCGGTCTGAAGCGTTTCGTTAGACGGAATCCAGTCAGGGAGATTTTGAGGTTCGGTGCTCGCGCTCTTCCAACCACTTCTTCAACGAGTGGGAGGCCTCACCCGAGGGAAGGCCCGCCAAAAGGCCGGCCACCGTCAAATCCTCGTCCAAATCGGGCCAGTGAATGTACATTCCATCCCCAAAAATCTCAAAGCGACTGCGCTCCTCGGGTGTGCCATGCCACAGACGAGGATACCAAGCCAAAGGTACGATAATCGTGCGCCCGTCCATTAAATCTACCGTCAAAGATTCTTCAGTCACGGCGACGCTTCGCGCTTTAGGTTGCCTCTGCTCAGCGGCCAAAGAACTCATACCATCCCTCCAGTATTGTCTCCCGATGCTCTTGAACGAGTCTGCCTATCGTATTGAGCTCCGATCGGTTAAATCCTCCGGCCTGTTGGAGAGCAACCGGGTCGAGCCAGAACTTTGCTACCATGCTTTCGCGTCTCACATGAATATGTAGAGGTTCACCGCGGTCGAAGAAAACGAAGAAGAAACGGTAAGAGGCTATCCTCAGGACCGTCGGCCTAGAATCGCATTGTATCGCCAACCCGGCCCCACCTTCAACCGTATCGGAGGGACGACTAAGCCAAAAAGATCGGTAAGGTTTACCTAATCTGCTCCTTTCAAACCGGACCCCCAACGTTCCATCTGAAACAACTAACCCAGCCATAAAATAGCTTCCGACCTGCACGCAGATAATCAGAGAGATGCGACGAGGTTCGCGACCGAAACTTTCAGTGCCTTGGCGATTCGTTCCATAGTCTCAAGGGTGGGGCGATGCTTTGCCGCCTCGATGCGCGAGATATTACTGCGCATCATTCCGGCGGCGCCCGCCAGTTCCTCTTGGGTAATCCCTTTTGCCTCGCGCAACTTTCGAATCGCGGCCCCTACGTCGCGGGTTGTTTTTATTCGACCCACGCGTGCGCGAAAATAAGGGTAGGAAGGTTCGGCCTCGTGGAGCACGCGGTCCCAAGGGATTTCGTAGCGGTTGCCCGACACTTGCGTCACGCGAAAGAAGAACCGCTTGCGGTCGACTTGAACATTGACGAGTTCGCTGCCGTCATCAACCTCGAGCGATGACCGTGGAAAACTGTACTCTTTGCCGCTGTCGAATGTGACGATGAAGCGATCCTCGCCAACTAAATAACGCGCGTCGCGAATTTTTCGTGCAGACCCGGGCGCCATTGAACTTTCGACGGTTCTTTATACCGCTACTTCTGCTGTCTTCTGCTTACTGCCTACTGCTTGCTGGTTGCCTATTTATCGAAAACCCCGCTCTTCTCCAGTTCGACGAGATACCTGCGGTCGATCATATCCTGAGGCTTGATCGATTTTGCCCGCGCATCCAGCGGAGCGATCTCGTCCAGTGACGCTTGCAGCGCCGCTTCTTGAATTTGCAGACGAGGCTCCAGAGCCGGCACCTCCGACTGATACGCAGAGTCGAGAATTTTCGTGTCGGTGATGCGCATGTACTTGCCGAGCACCTTGTAGACGAAAGCCCTGTCGGTATGGAGAATCTTCGACGCCTCAGCCATGACCCGCATGAACCGTCCAATCACCGGACTGCGCTTGGCAATGATCGAGCGCAGCGTTACTATCGTGGTCGCGCCATACGGGATGCGCAGCTCGGCACCGTTGACGACGTAACGAAACCCGCGCGCCGCCGCCCCGGCGTCACCCGGCGCCACCAGCGCCGCCGCTTCGACGCTGCCGCCGATCAGCGCCGCCAGGGTCTCCGGTCCGCCGCCGGTCTGTATCTGCTGGATATCGCGGCTCGCATCCATGCCCAATTTTTTGAGCGCCTCGACCACGAAATGATGGGTATTGCTGCCGAACCGTCCGACACCGACCTTTTTGCCCTTGAGATCCTCGGGCCGCTTGATCTCCGGTTTGCCGAGAATGTTATGGGTCATGGTGTTTTTTATGCCGCCGATAAAAACCAGATCGTTGACCCCCTGAACGTACGCGCGCACGTTGCCGATGGCGCCGGTGACCTGGACCTCCGCGTCGCCGTTTATATTCGCAGCGGTGGCGACGGGCGAAGAGAC
>JBGPIK010000555.1:0-4058 GCA_041484845.1 Binatia bacterium
AGATTCAGCGCCGCGATGCGAATATTCTGCGGATAATTGGCGAGCGCGCGCAAGCAAAAGATGTAAGCGCCCGTTCGCGAGGCGGTGCCGAACTGCGCATAGGGGTGTGCAAACAGTTTCCGCTGTGTGCGCGCCCAGCGGCGGCGCAGGATTTCATCCGTATACTGCATTTCGTGAGTCGATTCATCGTAAATCTGTTTGCCGAAAAGGTAGGCGACTGCGGGTGGATAGTCATTTAAATTAATTCCCTGCGCCCAACCCCCGTAGACGTAATACATGAGTCGCTTGAGTGTCCACAGGCGAGCGAGAAGTCTGAAGCAAAGGTCGTCGGTCAAATTCCCCGCTCGCGTTGCGTCCACTACCGCGTCCATTGGCGTGACAGTGGCATCCTGCTCGCTCTGCTTGAGGAGTGCGTCCGCGAGGGCGGTGTTAGGGTTGTTGTCCGACGATAAATTCATACAGTTAAGATAGCGAACGTCGCGCAATCATTGTCAATTAGTGTTCTGTCCCAGAAATCCGCCACATAATTTGTGTCTCAATCCGCCGAAAAATCTCCCCTTCCCCTCTTCCAAAGCCTGCCCTGAGTTCATCGAAGGGAGGGGTTAGAGTCTTGCGGAAAAAATTCCCCCTTTGAAAAAGGGGGACAAAGGGGGATTTGAGTGCGAGTTCAGCCGCTGTCATCATTTGGAGTTTTTAAGCGAACTTCTGAGTCACGACACTAGCTCGCCGCCAACAATCGTTCGTGCCCCTTCTTGGAGATCGGTGCTAAGCCTGAGGCGATCAACGTCCATCGCTCGCCGTTTTGTTCACCGCAATAGACTTCACCGCCGGTGGTTCCACCGAAGACTGTGTAGCCGTCGCCCCAATCTTCGATGCAAAGCGCGCCGAATTCATGCTTCAACTTATCCGGGAGCCCGCCAGCGATCCTCTGCCAATTTCGTCCGCCGTCAGCGCTGCGATAAATCTTTCCGCCGGCATGCGCCAGCGCGCCGGCCTTGCGCCATGTTGTCGGGTTATGCTCCGCGGCCGCAACAAACATGAGGTCGGGGTTGCGCGGATGCCAAACAAACCCGTCGGGATAGACGTCAGCGGCCCAATCGGGGCTGGTCCAACGTTCCCAACTCGTCCCGCCAGTGAAGGTGACATAAAGTCCGGCGCCGCCGGTAACGAAAATCTTCTTAGGGTCGCGCGGGTCGATGAGCGCGCGATGAACATCATAGAAATGCTCGACGGGCCGATTCTTATCGGCTAAAAATCCTACCGTATTCAATTCGACCCAGTTTTGCCCCAGGTCGCTGCTTTTTAGCAACGCCCCCTGCTCGATGCAAGCGTAAATAGTTTTCGCATCGTGAGGATCGAAGGTAATGAATTTTGTGTGCGCGATGTGCGGAGGAGCCGGGAAAGACCATTTCGTGCTCGTCGGCACCGAGCTCAATGCCGCAAGCTCGTTCCAGTGCAATCCAAGATCTTCGCTGACGAACAGGTGAGCCGGCTGTGTTCCGGCATAAACGCGGACATTACCGTTAACACCATTGGAAGCCAAGCTGTAAACGTCATGAATGGTTATGCCGTCATCGCGCCGCTCCCAGGTCTTTCCGCCATCGGCACTCGCGTGAACGGAGCCAAAAAACGCGCCGGCAAAAATGAAACCGCTTTGCCGCTCGAAGATAATCGAACTGATATGCTCGCCGCGCAAGGCGCGCTGTGCTTCACGCCAGATCCCGTCGTCGGAGTGCTCAAAGAGCAGCAGTCCGTCCTGGGTCGCCACCCAGAGTTGGCGAGAGCGATCCGTGGAAGAGTAAACATTCGAGCCGCCATGAGATAGTCCGATAGCCATAGCGCACCCCTCGAGGTTGAGATCGTTAAATCTGCCCAAGCGTGTTGTTCGATGTGCGCCCACTTTATCAATGGGTGATGTTGCTCGCAAATGGTTATTTAGTCGCATCTGCAAGAAGTGCTGAGCACGGACCGACTTGAACGGCTTGAACTATTTGAACGTTTTGAACAGTTTGGCCAGGATACGGCTAAACCCACTTTCGGCTACCATTCCCATCCCCTTTTGGGTTAGATAGTCACAGGCTGTTAGCGGCACAAGGTCGAAAAAGGGTGGAGATATAGATAAATGCGTCTCGAACTGGCTCTTATTTACATCAAAGATGTTCGCTTCGGCCCGCGAACCGCCGTCGAAGACCACATCTTAATCATTGACCGCGAAGAGCTCACCGCTCTCCTGTCACAAGAACCGCTTTTTGACACCATCGAAATCCAGATTGCGCACCCCGGCGAGTCCTGCCGCATTATTCATGTTCTCGATGTTGTGGAGCCCCGTTACCGCTTAAACGGTCCCAACTTTCCCGGCGCCCTGGATCCGATGGGTCTTGTCGGCGACGGCCAGACGCGCGTTTTGCACAACGTGTGTGTCGTGGAGACCAGCACGCATGGGCGCGGTAGAAACATCATCGATATGAGCGGGCCGGCCACGGCCTATTCGCCGTTCGGCGCTACGCACAATATCGTGCTCATTCCACGCGCAATCAAAGGCGCCGCTCGTGACGAGGTTCGCCTCGCGGTCAAGAAAGCCGGGCTCCGGGCGGCCGTATACCTGGCAGCGGCGGCAAAGAACATCGCCGCGGATGAAACCAAAGTATACGATCTGCCGCCTACCGCGTTAAATCACGGGTCCAAGGAGCTGCCGCGCATCGGCTACGTCTTCCCGATCCATTCGCAGCAGCATCCCACTCATCAGCAAGAGACAGTCTATTATGGCAGTAACATCCAGGGATTTATGCCGACGATCGTTCATCCCAATGAATTCCTCGATGGCGCGCTGATGTTTTCCTATTCGGCTTTCACCTATTTCGCGCAGAATCATCCGGTCATCGAAGAATTGTATCGACGGCACGGGCGCGACCTCTGCTTTGCAGGGGTCGTCGCGACGGTTGCGCCGGTGACGGTTGCGGAAAAACAGCGCAACGCCCATCTCGCGGCCAGGCTGGCAAAAGAAGTCTTGGCCGCCGACGGCGTGATCGCGACGAAGATCGGCGGCGGCGCCGTCGATACCGATCTCATGATGATCTACGAGCGCTCTGAAGAGATGGGAATGAAAGTTGCCCTGATCATTATGGAACGTTACCCGGACACTGGCATCACTTTCGTTCCAGCCAATGTGAATGCGTTGGTGACGCCGGGGCTGACCCGGGATGCGATCACTTTGCCGCCCATGGAGCGAGTTCTTGGCGGCGAAACACTGATGCTTGACAATAGCAACCCCGACAATACGAGCCCCGGAATTCCTCCTCTGCAGGCGAACCAAGAACTGAGACTGTGGATCGGTGACATTGCCGGCGCTATCAGCCAAGTCGGAGCTTCGCGACTGACGACCTACACAGGTTGATCAAGGAGATTTTCAATGGACGAAACATTTCGCGTCGTTCATTACCTGAATCAATTTTTCGCGCAAATCGGCGGCGAAGAAAAAGGCGGCGTTGCGCCCGGATTTAAACAGGGTCCCATCGGACCCGGCCGCGCCCTCCAACGGGCGTTGGGAAAACAGGGCGAAGTCGTCGCCACGGTTTTTTGCGGTGACAACACCTTCGCGGAACATCCAGAAAAGGCCGCCGAAGAGTTGCTCGAGCACGTGGCGCGCTTCAAGCCACATCTGCTGATCGCGGGACCCGCTTTCGAAAGCGGACGCTACGGCGTTGCTTGCGGGGCGATTTCCCTGGCGGCTCAAGAGCGATTGGGAATTCATGCCGTCGCCGCCATGGATAGGGAAAATGCCGGAACCGCGCTTTATCGGAAAAGCGTTTACATTATCGACTCAGGCAACTCGGTCTTGCGCATGGTACCCATCCTTAATCGCATGGCGACATTAGGACTCAAACTGGTCAGAGGCGCTCCCATCGGAAAACCCGCAGAGGAAGGATATATCCATCGAGGCATCAAGCGTAATGAATTTGCCGCCAAGCCTCCCGCGGAACGGGCCGTGGATATGCTATTGGCCAAAATTCGCGGCGCCCCGTTCAAGTCGGAAATTGCCGCACCGCAATTCCATCACA
>JBGPIK010000556.1:0-4048 GCA_041484845.1 Binatia bacterium
CGTTACACCGCCAGTGTTGTTTCACACGCGCAGTCTTCTATTTACGAAGGCGTCGGACACATGCCGTTTTGGGAAGCCGCAGCGCGATTCAACAGTGAGTTAGGCGCATTCGTGACCCAATCCAATAAGTTACTGCGATGAAATAAGTATATGAAGTCAGGGTTGACGATGGGGTCGAATAGTATAGTTCCAGTCGCCGTGGAAATCATCACGCAGCCGGTTGATCTTAGCGCCCGTGTGATTGCTTAGATGCGGCCTTCTTAAAGATTTGCAAAAAATCTCGATTATTCACGATTTACTGACCTAACATAGAGAGTTTTATCACTAAGCGTCGAAGTAAATGCCTGGTTGCGGTCTTTTTTTACTTACGCTGTTAAGCGTTGCGAATTTCATGAGCCAAGTGAAGCCGTCAGCACCATCGCTGAATGGTTTTTGCGCACCCAAGAGTTAGACCCGAGATACCTCACGCGAGTTCCTACGTCGCAATCTCAATCGTACAGCTGCGATCATTGTTCATGTCTACCCGAACCGTCGTTGATAAGAATTTCGCGATCGTGTCGATGTTCGTGCGGGTATGCCGTGACGGCGCAAGGGTCGTGAAAACGCCTCCCTTCGCAAGGGTCATGGGTACGAGCAACTGGTCGGCGAGATGTTCTCCGACCGCAACATCCGCTGCAAGGTAGCGACGGGCCTGCGACGCTGCATTCTCCGCAACCGCTTCCGCACGCACGCTGCGTTCGCCGAAACCTGTAAATACCTCTGTCACATTTTCGCTTTCCATCTCCAACATAACCACATTGCCGGGACCGCGAGATGACACGACTTCGGATTTGAGGCAGGACGATTCCCAGCAAAGTCTCTTGCTGATTACGGCGAGTTCACGTTCAGCAATGGAGTGCGCGAGATTTGCGACAACCGCTCGGGCCATCCGGCGTCTGACGTCCCCACGGGCGGTTAAAACCAGCGCATGGAGATCCGCCGGAGGCTCGATCATGACTTTCATGGCACCGCCGCCGGCAGGATAGAATCCTGCCGCGATAAGTTCGGTCCTAACGCGCGCACCGATACGGTTTAGCAGCGGCACGAAGGCTTTCTCAAGAAAATCGTATGGAGGCGCAGCGGGATTGTGAGTGCCTCCCTCCAACGTAAGCGCGCTTGGCTTCGACGCCAGCATGAGAACCGGCAATACGGTTTGTAACACGAGCGTGGTGCTCCCTGCAGTACCGACCGAGAATTGATAATCTCCGGGGACAATTTCTCTTGGAACAAAGGTTAGTTCTTGCGAATTGATTGCATCGCCGCGCACCTCGCCGTGACCGACCTGGGCCGCGGCTCTCACGGCGGCGAGGTGCTGGCGCAATAGTCCTGGCTGTTTACGTCCGGCGCGAATTTTCTCGATTCGAAACGGCGCGAGCGTAGCCAAGCTCAGCGTAAGGGCCGTGCGCAATATCTGTCCGCCGCCTTCGTTGTGTGAACCGTCAATGGTGATCATCGCAGATTCCTCAGCCCTTTACACACACCACTTGTCGAAGGGTATGTACGATTTCAACCAGATCCTTTTGTGCGTTCATCACGTCGTCGATCGGCTTGTAAGCCGCCGGTGTCTCGTCAATTACATCTGCATCCTTGCGGCACTCGATTCCCGCTGTTGCCTTCGCGTGATCTTCGACGGTAAACCGCCGCTTGGCCTCGGCGCGTGACATGGCGCGGCCGGCGCCGTGGCTGCAGCTGTGAAAGCTCTCGTCGTTGCCGAGCCCGCGCACGATATACGATCGCGCGCCCATGCTGCCGGGGATAATGCCCATGTCGCCTTTGCCCGCCCGGACCGCGCCCTTGCGCGTCACGAAAACTTTCTCGCCATAGTGTTCTTCAACGGCCACATAGTTATGGTGGCAGTTCACCACTTCTTCTGTAATTTCGAATGCGGATAACTCCCCGGTAGCCTTGAGCGCGCGAATGAGGTTCTCCATCATGAGCTTGCGGTTGGTCATGGCGAAGTCCTGAGCCCAATGAACCGCCTTGATGTAATCATTGAAGTGGTCGGTCCCTTCCGGCAGATACGCTAGATCCTTGTCCGGAAGGTTGATCATCCACTTGCGCATGTCTTGCCTCGCCAGTTCGATGAAAAAAGTTCCGATTCGATTTCCTACCCCTCTCGATCCACTATGCAACATGAACCAAACGCTGTCGTTCGTGTCGAGGCAGATTTCAATGAAGTGGTTTCCCGTCCCCAGGGTACCGAGATGGTTCACGTCGTTCCCTCGGCCCACCCTCGTGTGCTTCGACTGGATGAGGTCGTAGCGAGGCTTCAAGCGCTCCCATTCCGCTGAATGGTGTTCAGGGATATCATGCCAGGCGCCGCGATCGCTTTTTCTGCCGTTGTCCGTCCGCCCATGAGGCACCGCCTTTTCGATTGCCGTGCGTAGCGACTTCAGATTGTCCGGGAGATGATTGGCCGTAAGCGTAGTTTGCACCGCGATCATGCCGCAGCCGATATCGACGCCGACGGCAGCGGGAATGATCGCTCCCTTGGTCGGAATCACACTGCCTACCGTAGCGCCAATGCCCCAATGCACGTCGGGCATCGCAGCGACCCACTTGTAAACAAACGGCATGGAAGCGACGTTGCGGAGTTGCTTCTCCGCTTCCGCTTCGATGGCAACGCCCTTAGTCCACGCTTTGATAGGAACGCCGCTTTCAGCTTCAATTACGTTATAGGTCGACTCGGTCATAACAAAATCTCCTTCTCTAAGCGGCGGCGACAAGATGGTGGAGGAACATTCCCGATGCTCTGTCCTGAGCTAGCACGGTTGCCCGTGCTCCGGGACTTTCACCCGGAGACCCTCGGATCCATGTAGTTCCTCCGGCATTCGCCGCCTGGGAATCGTAGCACAAGTTGTCTATCTGGAATACTTTCTCCTCAATTTTCATGCCGCTGTGACGACAAAGTTGGGGAAACATTGCTCTCCCGCTGAGCTATGGCCCCGTATGGTGGAGCCACCGGGATTCGAAAACGGCACTACGCTTCTTTCGGAGCGGGGAGAACCCGCAGTGCAAAGCCGTGAACTGAACACCGTTAGCCCGACCGCCTGCGGTAGGGCTAACGCGACGCTTCAGCAGCGCGTCTCTTGAAAGCGGTGGCTAAATGCTAGACTCCGCTAGAATAAACTTAAAGACATCGTCAAATACATCAAAATCAAGCTTTTGAGGATTTTTTGGCACGTTGCCTTGTAACTCTAAGATATTCTTATTGATATAGCTTTCAACAAATTCAGAACGTCTTACTGTATAGTGCTCAGGATGCTCTTTCTTTTTTTCAATAAAATCAGAGACCGCTTCATTAAAGGATGTTTCCCCTGGAATTTCTGCCAAAAGGTCAAATATATTCATTGGCGGTTGCGTCAAATTATCGAAGATCCATTTACAGCAAAGAATAGATCTAATCGCATACAGATATGTTTTCAGTTTTACCTTCTCATCTCCTTTGACTCTCTCAATATGCTTTTTTGCCATAGACAGATGATGCCAGAATGATGTTTCCGGCAAGAAAGATATTTCTGATAATTCCGCGAGCCTTTCAAAAGCCTTCTGCCAAACACGATATTGAATCGGAGAAGAGAGCCATTCCAGTAGTGGCGAATTGGATTTCCTCATTAATTGAAGAGACTTGCGTAGATCCCAGCCATTTATGTCAAGTGCACTGTCGATGGGAAGTTCAATCACATCTCTTTTTTCGGCTATTGTTAAGTACCAGTCCTTTTTGTTCACATAAATGAATCGAACGTCATAATCACTGTCATTGGAAGGAAAACCCCAGGCTCTGCTACCTGATTCGCTCGCCAAGATGATCTTTACGTCATATTCCTTTTCAATACTGTCCAACTCACTAATAATTTTATCTTGTATCAATCTCAAGACTACCGCGTTCTTGGTTAACCTGCCAGGCGGAACCCTTCAGCCCTGTTTAGATCGAGACGGTCACGCAGGAATTTTCTCAACAAGTGGCCTGGACCGGAAGCGATGAGAAAATCCGGGAGTGAATTTCGGA